>NZ_JBHVYE010000015.1:0-163683 GCF_042881135.1 Streptomyces sp. NPDC058284 | reverse complement strand
CGGGGGGTGGGGGGGGGGGGGGGGGGGGGGGGGGGGGGGGGGGGGGGGGGGGGGGGTTTGGGGGGGGGGGGGGGGGGGGGGGGGGGGGGGGCCCCCCCCCCCCCCCCCCCACGGCCCGTTGAGTGTGCGGCCGGTGGGACTCGAACCCACACGGGTGTTAACCCACTGGGACCTAAACCCAGCATGACTGCCAAATTCCATCACGGCCGCTCAAAAACGGTCACTCTGTCTGACCGGCGGCGTTCAGTGTACGGGCAGGGCAGGTCACCCGGCGAGAGGCGGCCTCCCTTCCGGCGGCACCACGTCTCCGTCAGCGCATGGCAGTTGGGGCACAGGTATCTCAGATGTGCCCGCCGGTTGTCAGGTCGGTCCAGTTGCGGGCCGTCGAGAGGGGAGGGTGGGTCAGAACTTCGGGGCCGTCGCCTGGGCCTCGACCATTTCCGCGGCCTCCTCCTTCGTCTCCACCGACGGCGGTGAACCCGACAGCGGCTTCTGGGCCGTTTCCTTCATGCAGGCCACCGCGATGACGCCGACGACCGCCGCGGCCATCGAGTAGTACGCCGGGACCATGTCCGTGCCCGTGAGGCTGATCAGGGACGTGATGACCAGGGGGGCCGTGCCGCCGAAGAGGGAGGCGGAGAGGTTGTAGCCGACGGAGAGGGAGCCGTAGCGGACCGAGGTGGGGAAGAGCGCCGGGAGCGTCGCCGACATCGTGCCGAGGAGGCAGACCAGGGAGAGGCCGAGCAGGAGCATGCCGCCGGAGACCGCGACCAGGCTGCCCTGCTTGATGAGCAGGAACGCCGGGACGGAGAGGATCAGGAAGCCCACCATGCCGGTCATCAGGAGCGGCTTGCGGCCGAAGCGGTCCGAGAGCCTGCCGACCTGGTTGATGATCAGCATCAGGACGATCATGGTGCCGATGAGGATCAGGAGGCCGTGCGAGTCGTCGTAGCCGAGCTCGTCCGAGAGGTACGTCGGCATGTACGACAGCAGCATGTAGTCGGTGACGTTGTACGCGCCGACCAGGGCGATGCAGAGGATCAGCGTGGGCCAGTAGTCGCGGAAGATCTTCGTCAGGTCGCCCTTGGCCGTGGTCTCCACGGTCGACGCGCCCTCGGACGCCGAGTGGTAGCTCGCGTCCTCCATCTTCTGGAACGCCGGGGTCTCGTCGAGCTTGAGCCGCAGGTAGAGGCCGACGAGGCCGAGCGGTCCCGCGACGAGGAACGGCAGGCGCCAGCCCCAGGACTCCATGGCGTCCGAGCCGAGGGCCGAGTTGAGGATGAGCACCAGGCCCGCCGCGCCGGTGTAGCCGGCGAGGGTGCCCATCTCCAGGAAGCTGCCGAAGTAGCCGCGGCGCTTGTCGGGGGCGTACTCCGCGATGAACGTCGAGGCGCCGCCGTACTCACCGCCCGTCGAGAAGCCCTGGACGAGGCGGAAGAAGATCAGCAGGACCGGCGCCCAGAAGCCGATCGAGTCGTAGGACGGGATCAGGCCGATGGCGAGGGTGCCGATCGCCATCATGATCATCGTCAGCGCGAGGACCTTCTTGCGGCCGACCTTGTCGCCCATCGGACCGAACACCATGCCGCCGACGGGTCGCACCAGGAAGGAGACCGCGAAGGTGGCGAAGGACGAGATCAACTGAGCCGTGTCGTTCCCGGACGGGAAGAAGACGTGGCCGATCGTGACGGCCAGATAGCTGTAGATGCCGAAGTCGAACCACTCCATGGCGTTTCCGAGCGAGGCCGCCTTGACCGCCCGCTTGACCGCGGCTTCGTCCGTGACCGTGATGTCGGTGCGGCGCAGGGGAGGGTTCCTGCGGCGCTGCACGGCCCGGAACAGCGTCCGGTGGCGTCTTACCGCCTCGGTATCCGCCGCGGTCTCGTCGTGGGCCGCCATGGAGTTGATCCTTTCGCTCTTCGTACATACCCCCAGGGATCACTTGCTCGAACGTGGCCAACGCAAACGAAAGCCCCCCGCGAGGGGGGCTTCGTCACACTTCGGAAGGCAGATACGGGAGGAGTGGCGGCCTCAGACGCCCAGGTCGCGGATGATCTTCGCCACGTGCCCCGTCGCCTTCACGTTGTAGAACGCGTGCTCGACCTTGCCCTGCTCGTCGACCACCACGGTCGAGCGGATCACGCCCGTCACCGTTTTGCCGTACAGCTTCTTCTCGCCGAACGCGCCGTACGCCGCAAGGGTCTCCTTGGAGGGGTCGCCGACCAGCGTGACCTTGAGGTTCTCCTGCTCGCGGAACTTCGCCAGCTTCTCCGGCTTGTCCGGCGAGACGCCGATGACGTCGTACCCGGCGGCGGCGAGCGCGTCGAGGTTGTCGGTGAAGTCGCAGGCCTGCTTGGTGCAGCCGGGCGTGAGGGCGGCCGGGTAGAAGTAGACGATGACCTTGCGGCCCTTGTGGTCGGCCAGCGAGACGTCCTTGCCGTCGGCGTCGGGCAGGGTGAAGGCGGGGGCGGTGTCGCCGGGCTGCAGTCGCTCGCTCATGGTTCGGTCTCCTCGTGATCCTGGTAAGGGGTGCTGCGGCAAGAGGTGCTGCTGTAGGGGTGCTGCGGTAAGGGGTGCCGCGCGCAGGGTGTGGTGACGGAGTCGAGCGTAATAGGGGTGCCGTGGGGTGCGGTGCGCGTGAAGCTGACAGACTGTGGGATACAGATCCACTGATAGACCGGTTCCGATTTTCAGCTACGACGACGGAGGCAGCGCGGTGTCGGATGCCAGGACCCCTGCGCAGATCGAGGCGGACATCAAGCGCCGGCGCGACCAGTTGGCCGAGACGCTCGACGAGATCGGGGTGCGCGTCCACCCGAAGACGATCGTCGGCGACGCGAAGGCGAAGGTCGTCTCCAGCGTGGACAACACGCTCGGCCGGGCGTACGTCGGGGCGAACCGCTTCGTCTCGGATGTGCGGGGACAGCTGGTCACCGAGGACGGCGCCCCGCGCATCGAACGGATCGTGCCCGTCGCCCTGGTGGCCGTGGGCCTCGTCGGGCTGCTCGTGGTGAGCTCGCGGCGGCGCGGCGACTGAGGAGTCCCGGCCCCGGGTTCCGACCCCGGGTTCCGACCCGGGAGACCATGACGGCGGCCGGTGCGGGTAGGTTCTGGGGCGTGAGCGAGAAGACCCACCACGACGACAAGCTGCCCATCCGGATGCTGCACGACCGTGTGCTCGTGCGGCAGGACACCAGCGAGGGCGAGCGCCGCTCCGGCGGCGGCATCCTGATCCCCGCGACCGCGGCCGTGGGCCGACGGCTCGCCTGGGCAGAGGTGGTCGCCGTCGGGCAGAACGTACGGACGGTCGAGCCTGGCGACCGGGTCCTGTACGACCCGGAGGACCGCGCCGAGGTGGAGGTGCGGGGCGTGGCCTACGTCCTGATGCGGGAGCGCGACCTGCACGCCGTGGCCGCCGACCGGTTCGAGGGTTCGGAGGACTCGACGGGGCTGTATCTGTAGCCCGTTCGGCCCGGGTGGCCCGTCCGCCCGGCCTACCCTCCGAAGATGTCCGAAAGGGCCGGTGACCATCGTCACCGGCCCCTTTCGGGCGGCCTTTGCTACCTTGGAATGACCCCGACGAGACGCGCCGTACCGGGTTCCGCAAAGACGACGCACCCCAATCAGGTAACGCGTTCTCGCGTTCTGCTCGTCGGAGGTGCCGTCATGGCCTGGGTTCTGCTGATCGTCGCCGGTCTGCTCGAAGTGGGCTGGTCGATCGGGATGAAGTACACGGACGGTTTCACGCGGCTGTGGCCGAGCGTCTTCACGGGCGTGGGCATCGTCGCCAGCATGATGCTGCTGTCGCAGGCCGCCAAGACACTGCCCATCGGTACGGCGTACGGAGTGTGGGTCGGCATCGGCGCCGCGGGTGCGGCGGTGCTCGGCATGGTGATTCTGGGTGAGCCGGTCACCGCCGCCCGGATCTTCTTCGTCTGCCTGCTGCTGGTCGCCGTGGTCGGCCTGAAGGCGACGTCCGGGCACTGAGGGAGGGGGCTTTCGGGCCTCACCACCGCTACCCGTCCGCGACCGCCGCTACCCGTCCGTGAACCCGCCGAGCGCCCCGCCGTCGTCCTCCGTGCCGCCGTCGGCCGCTCCGCCGGGATCGGTGCCGCCGTCCGTCGGACCGCCCGGGACGCCCCCGTCGGTCGGCCCGCCGTCGGCGGTGCCGCCGTCCGTGGGCCCGCCGTCGGCCGTCCCGCCGTCCGTGGGCCCACCCGTCTGGCCGCCGTCGGTGGTGGTGCCGCCGGTACGGCCACCGCCGCCCGTGGTGGTGCCGCCGGGGTTCTGGCCGCCGTCCGTGGTGGTGGTGCCGCCCGTGGCCTGGCCCCCGCCGGTGTCGGGACCGCCGTCCGTGGTGCCGCCGGTCTCGGGGTCCCCGGTGCCGCCGGTCGCCGGGTCGGTCGGCGGCAGGGGCTGGTCGGCGCCCTGCCCCACCTCCAGGTCGAAGTCCTTGACCGGCTTGCCCTCAAGGGCGGCCTTGGTGAACTGCGCCCAGACCCGCGCCGGGTACGCGCCACCGTTGATGCGCTGCTCGCCGAGCGCCCCGTACAGCGGAGTGTGGGCCCCGGTGTCCGGGTTCTGGCCCATCACCGAGACCACCGTCGCCAGCTCGGGGGTGTAGCCGGCGAACCAGGCCGCCGTGTCGTTCTCCGCGGTGCCGGTCTTGCCCGCCGCCGGACGCCCCGCGCCCTGCGCCGCCGTGCCGGTGCCGCCCTGGACGACGCTCTGCAGGATGGACGTGGTGGTGTCGGCGGCCTCGCGGGTCACGGCCTGCGCGGTCTTCCGCTCCGGCAGTTCGACCTCGCTGCCGTCCTTGGTGATCTTCTCGACGATCGTGTACGTGCCGTGCTTGCCGTGGTTCGCCAGCGTCGCGTACGCCTCGGTCATGTCGAGGACGCTGGCGGTGGACGGGCCGAGCGCGATCGAGGGGGAGGCGTTCAGGTCGGGGGTGTCCTCCGGGACCCCGAGGGCGACCGCGGTGTCCTTGACCTTGTCCGAGCCGACGTCGACGGCCATCTGCGCGTACACCGAGTTCACGGACTTGTCGGTGGCGGTGCGCACGGAGATGTCGCCGTAGTCGACGTTGTCCTCGTTCTCCGGGGCGTACGCGCCGCCGCTCCAGCCCTGCACGGGGCGCTTGTTGGTGCCGTCGTAGACGGTGTTCGGGTTGATCGGGCGGCCGTCCTGGGTGACCGAGCCGTTCTCCACCGCGGAGGTGAAGACGAACGGCTTGAAGGTCGAGCCGACCTGGTAGTCACGCCGCGTCGCGTTGTTGACGTACTGCTTGGTGTAGTCGATGCCGCCGTACATGGCGACGACCTTGCCGGTCGCCGGGTCGATGGAGGCGCCGCCCGCGCGCACGTTGCGGTCGGCCTTGCGGGCGCCCTTGTCGACCTTGGACATCACCTGGTCGTCGACGGCCTTCTTGAAGGCGTCCTGGCGTTCCTTCTGCAGGGTCGTCGTGATGCGGTAGCCGCCCTTGGCGAGGGTGTCCTCGTCGATGATCTCGTTGGCCGTGAGGTAGTCCTCGACGGCCTTGACGACGTAACCGCGCTGCCCGGAGAGGCCCGCCGCGCCCTTGGCCTCGTCGGGCTTCGGAAACTTCATCTTCACCCGGTCGGACCTGGCGAGCCAGCCCTCCTTGACCATGCCGTCCAGGACGTAGTTCCAGCGGCCCGCCGCGCGCGGCTTGTTCTCGGGGTGCGTGGTGACGTCGTAGGCGTTGGGGGAGTTCAGGAGGGTGGCGAGGTAGGCGCCCTGGGCGGTGGAGAGGTCCTGGACGTTCTCGCCGAAGTAGGCCTGCGCGGCGGCCTGGATGCCGTACGCGTTGCGGCCGAAGTAGCTGGTGTTCAGGTAGCCCTCGAGGATGTCGTCCTTGCTCACCTCGCGGTCCAGCTTGATCGAGATGAAGAACTCCTTCACCTTCCGGGTGACCGTCTGCTCCTGGCCCAGGTAGTAGTTCTTCACGTACTGCTGGGTGATCGTGGAACCGGACTGCTTGCCCTTGCCGGTGACGGTGTTCCAGGCCGCGCGGAGCATCGCCTTCGGGTCGACCGCGGACTCGCCGTAGAAGTCGCGGTCCTCGGCGGCGAGCACGGCGTGCTGGATGGTCAGCGGCATCTGCTTGAGCGGCACCTTCTCGCGGTTGACCTCGCCGTCGCGGGCGATCTGGGTGCCGTCGGAGTACAGGTAGACGTTGCTCTGCTTGGTGGCCGCGCTGTTCGCCGGCGGGATGTCGACGAGCATGTAGCCCGCCATGAAGCCACCGACGAGCAGCAGGGCCAGCAGGATGAAGCCGCCGAGGACCATGCGCCAGGTCGGGAAGATCCGCCGCCAGCCCTTGCGCTTGGGCCGCTTGGGCTTCTTCGGCTTCTCGGGCTTTGCAGACTTCCCGGGCGTCTCGGACATCTCGGACGCCTCGGGGCTTTCCGACCCCGTGCCCTCGGCTGCCGCTGCCGCTGCCGCTGCCGCCGCCGCGCCCCCGTCCCCGGCCGCATCCCCGTCCCCGGCCACGTCCTCGCCCCCGGGCGCGCTCGCCGGTTCGCCGGAGGGCGTGTCCTGCGGGTCCCTGGGCGCCCAGCCCTTGCGCCCGGCAGGGCCCTGCTGCTGCGGCTCGTCGCTCATGTCTCGCGGAACTCCCGGTTAGCGTCGTACGTCCAGTACGCCTCGTAAACCCCATTGCAACCCATTGCAACCTCATTGCACACCGTGGCCACACACGTTCGTGACCAGGCACGCGCCCCCGCACCGAAATTGCCTGGCACGGACGACCCCGGTCGCACTAGGCTCCAGCGCTTTGGGCCGGTGGCCCGGCGGGGAACGCAGCCCGGGGTGAAGACCGAGCCCAAGGTGAAGACGAAGCCCACGGTGAAAGGGATGCACGTGCGTACAGGACGGTTCCGTTTGTACGCGGCCGTCGCCGGGGGCAGCTTCCGCAGATACGCCACGTACCGGGTGGCGACCGCGGCCGGGGTGTTCACCAACTCCGTCTTCGGGCTCATTCTGGCGTACACGTACCTCGCGCTGTGGGACGAGCGGCCGGGGCTCGGCGGCTACGACCAGTCTCAGGCACTCACCTATGTGTGGCTGGGCCAGGGCCTGCTGGCGACGATGGCCCTGATGGGCGGCGGCTTCGAGAGCGAGCTGATCGAGCGGATCCGCACCGGGGACATCGCCGTCGACCTGTACCGGCCCGCCGACCTGCAACTCTGGTGGCTGGCGACCGATCTCGGCCGTGGCACCTTCCAGCTGCTCGGGCGCGGTGTCGTGCCGATGCTCTTCGGCGGGCTCGTCTTCGATCTGACGCTGCCGACGGGTCCGCTGCGCTGGCTGGCGTTCCTGGTCGCCGTCGTGCTCGGCGCGGTGGTCGGCTACGCCATCCGCTTCCTGGTGGCGCTCTCCGCGTTCTGGCTGCTGGACGGCGCGGGCACCACGCAGGTGGCGATGCTCGCGAGCACCTTCTTCTCCGGGATGCTGCTCCCGCTGAACGTCTTCCCTGGCGCGCTCGGCGAGATCGCCCGCGCGCTGCCCTGGTCGGCGCTGCTCCAGATGCCCGCCGACGTGTTCCTCGGCGAGGCGACCGGCGCCGATGTGCTGCGGACGTACGCCTTCCAGATCGGCTGGGCGGTGGCGCTCCTGACGGCCGGGCGGTTGTTGCAGGCGGCGGCGACGCGACGGGTGGTGGTCCAGGGTGGCTGAGCCGACGCCGGGGAGGGGCGGGCTCGCGCGGGTGCGGGGCGGCGTGGCGCAGGTGCGCGACGGGTTCCGTGCCTACCGGCTGATCTCCGCCATGTGGATCCGTTCCCTGATGGCCTACCGCGTCTCCTTCCTGCTGACCGCGTTCGGCAACTTCGCGGTGACCGCGTTCGACTTCGTGGCGATCCTGCTGATGTTCTCCCAGGTGGACCGGCTCGGCGGCTACTCGCTCGCCGAGATCGCCTTCCTGTACGGCGTCTCGTGCACCGCGTTCGGCCTCGCCGACCTCGCGCTCGGCTCCATGGACCGGCTCGGCAGGCGGGTGCGCGACGGCACACTCGACACGCTCCTGGTGCGGCCCGCCCCGGTCATCGCCCAGGTCGCCGCCGACCGCTTCGGCCTGCACAGGATCGGCCGCGTCACGCAGGGCGCGTGCGTCCTCGGGTACGCGCTCGTCGTCCTGGACGTCGACTGGAGTCCGGTGAAGGTCCTGATGGTGCCGCTGATGCTGCTGTGCGGCGCGGGCATCTTCGGGGCCGTGTTCGTGATGGGCGGGGCCTTCCAGTTCCTGGCGCTGGACGCGTCCCAGGTGCAGAACGCCTTCACGTACGGCGGCACCACGCTTTTGCAGTACCCGCCGACCGTCTTCGCCAAGGACCTGCTGCGCGGCGTCACCTTCGTCCTGCCGCTCGCCTTCGTCAACTGGCTGCCCGCGCTGTACGTGCTCGGCCGGCCCTACCCGCTCGACCTGCCGGCCTGGGTGGCGTTCGCGCCGCCGCCGGTGGCCGTCGGCGCTCTCGCCCTGGCCGGTCTCGCCTGGCGCGCAGGCCTCCGTTCGTACCGCAGCACCGGGAGCTGAACCACCATGAGTACCGCCTTCATCGAGCTCGACGGCGTGGAGAAGGTCTTCGACGTACGCAAGCGGACCGGCTTCCTGCGACATGAACGGCACGAGGTGCGGGCGGTCGACGGGATCTCCTTCACCGTGCCGCGCGGTGAGATGGTCGGCTACATCGGGCCCAACGGCGCGGGCAAGTCGACGACGATCAAGATGCTGACGGGCATCCTGACGCCCAGCGGCGGCCGGCTGCGCGTCGCGGGCATCGACCCCTCCCGCGAGCGCACCCGCCTGGCCCACCGCATCGGCGTCGTCTTCGGCCAGCGCACCACGCTCTGGTGGGACCTGCCGCTGATCGACTCGTACCGCCTGATGCACCGGATGTACCGCATCCCGGACGGCCGTTACGCGGAGAACCTCGACCGCTGCGTCGAACTCCTCGAACTCGGCGCCCTGTTGGACGTGCCCGTACGCCAGCTCTCCCTCGGCCAGCGGATGCGCGGCGACATCGCGGCGGCGCTGCTGCACGACCCGGAGGTGCTGTATCTGGACGAGCCGACGATCGGCCTCGACGTGATCAGCAAGTCGAAGGTGCGGGGTTTCCTGCGCGACCTGAACGCGGCGTCCGGCACGACGGTCCTCCTCACCACGCACGACCTCACCGACATCGAGCAGCTCTGCGAGCGCGTGATGGTCATCGACCACGGGCGCCTGATGTACGACGGGCCGCTGGCAGGCCTGCACGAGGTGGGCGAGAGCGAGCGCACCCTCGTCGTCGACCTCGAACGTGAACTGCCGCCCATCGAGGACGAGTCGGCGCGGGTGGTGAGGGTGGAGGGTCCTCGGCAGTGGTTGGCCTTCCCCATGGCGGAGTCAGCTGCTCCGCTTGTCGCGCGGATCGCGGCGCGCTATCCCCTGGCCGATCTCTCGGTCAGGGAGCCGGACATCGAAGCGGTCATCGCCAAGATGTACGCGGAGAAGGGAAGCTCGTAGGCTTCCCATATGAATGACGAACGCCCCGTTCACCCCCAACACCCCCAACACCCCCAACACCCCGAACGCCCTGACCTGCGCGCCTCCGACGCCGACCGCGAGAAGGTCGCCGAACAGCTCAGGGACGCGCTGACCGAGGGCCGCCTCGACATGTCGGAGTTCGAGGAGCGCCTGGACGCGGCGTACCGGGCGCGTACGTACGGGGAGTTGGCCCCTCTCACCCGCGATCTGCCCTCGCACGGCGCCAAGGTGTCCATGGTGAAGCGGCCGGTGAGCGACGATCCGGCCGCCATCGACTGGGACGAGCGGATGGTGCGCGGCGGCGAGCCGTCCTCCACGTTCGGCTTCGCCGTCTGGAGCGGGTTCGGCCGCAAGGGCGGCTGGGTGGTCGGCCGCCAGTTCGTCGGCTTCGCGCTGTGGGGCGGCGGCGAGATCGACCTGCGCGAGGCGAGGTTCACGGAACGCGAGGTCGAGATCCGCTGCTTCACGATCATGGGCGGAATCCAGGTGATCGTCCCCCCGGACATGACCGTCACGGTCAAGGGCTTCGGAATCATGGGCGGCATCGACGACAAGGCCACGGGCGAGGGCACCCCCGGCTCCCCCCGAGTGACGGTCAGAGGCTACGCCCTGATGGGCGGCATAGGCGTAGACCGAAAAATCCGCAGAATGGAACGCCTACGCTGACCGACGAGGCAGACCGAAGCCTCCTCCAGGGGCGCGGGGAACTGCGCAACAGAGCCACGGGTGGGCTGCGCATACAGGCCAGGCGCGCCGAAGCCCTCCCTAGAAGGGGCGCGGGGAACTGCGCAACAGAGCCACGGGTGACGTGCACGTGCCGTCTGGGCAGACCGAAGCCTCCCTAGAAGGGGCGCGGGGAACTGCGCAACAGAGCCACGGGTGGGCCGCACCACCCGACCAGCCAGACCGAAGCCTCCCTAAACCCCGCCCCCCACCCCGGGAGGGTCAAAGCGCAGCCGACCCTTTGAGCCCCGCAAGATCAAACACCTCAGCCATCCGCCGGAACCCCGCATCGGACGGATGCAGATGATCCCCCGAGTCAAACCGCGCCCGAAGCCTCCGCGGGTCATACGGATCCCGCAACGCCCGGTCGAAGTCCACGAACTCATCGAAGACCTCGCCGGAGCGAATCCGCGCGTTCACACCCTCCCGCACGGACTCCAGAGCGGGCTCGTACCCCCGGTGCCCCCCGAACGGCATCAGCGTCGCCCCGACGACCCGCAGGCCACGCCCATGCGCCTGCCGGGTCAGCTCACGCAGCCCCTCGACGATCCGGTCGGGATCGTTCTGGTGCGGGTTGCGCAGGATGTCGTTGACGCCGAGCGCGATGACGACGGCCTTGACGCCGGTGCGGTCGAGGACGTCACGGCCGAACCGGGAGAGCCCGCTGGGATTGACGGCGGGATTGCCGCGCCCGTCGGAGAGGACGCGGTTG
The DNA here is from genome assembly GCF_042881135.1 of Streptomyces sp. NPDC058284. Classification (NCBI taxonomy): domain Bacteria; kingdom Bacillati; phylum Actinomycetota; class Actinomycetes; order Kitasatosporales; family Streptomycetaceae; genus Streptomyces; species Streptomyces sp. NPDC058284. Next base: position 152,698 of record NZ_JBHVYE010000015.1, on the reverse strand, counting down.
CCGCTGATGCCCTGGTTCACGACGCCGTAACGAGGCGCGCCGGGCTCGTCGCGCAGCCGGTCGGCGAGGACGTCGGTCCAGCGGCGGTTGGCGCCCATCGTGGAGGAGATGCCGTCGGTGATCGAGTCACCGAAGACGACGACGGTGCCCTCGGTCTCGTTGCTGAGGACGTCCACCGCGGTGAGGTAGCGCCAGTACGGGCTCTGCTCGGTGTACGCGTCACCCAACTGGTCCTCGGTGCGGTCACCCTCGGCGACGTAGCTGATCTGGCGCGCGTGCGGGTGGTAGGTGACGGGCCCGGACGGGGTCGGCGAGTACGTCGTGACCAGCAGGTCCGCGTCGTGCGGGACGCGCAGCCTGGCGGCGTCGCTCAGCACCTGTTGCCCCGGCGCGATCACCACCGACGTGTTGCCGCCGAAGGTGAGCCTGCGCAGCGTGCCGGCCGCGGCGGCCGGGTTGTTCGACGCGGAGGCCAGCGCGATCGAGGCGTGCGTGATGCTGAGCGGCGTACGCCCGTACAGGTTGGACAGCGTGATGCGGGCACTGGTGCCGCCGACGCTGGTGTGCACGACGTTGCGCAGGGAGCGTCCGGCGAACCCCCGCCGCTCGGTGCCCGGTTCGGACCCCGCGGGCGAGGCGGACCAGGAGCCGACCCAGCTGCCGGAGGAGGCGGGTGCGGCGGAGTTACGGGGGTTGCGCGAACCCGCGCTGAAGGGGTCCTGCGAGCCGTCGTCGGTGGAGACCCCGACGTATATGGCGGCCGAGATCACCACTATGACCGCGATGACCGCGGCGAGAAGGGCATAACCGTGTCGCTTGGTCATGCGGGCTCTTTCTCCTCGGGAAGGGGGAGCCCCGAGGCTCCGGTGTGATCACCCCATGATGCGGCATGGGCCGTGAGGCGGCCGACACTGCCCCCCTCCGTCCTCTGGGACGCCGGGAACTTGTCGTCCGTTCCAGGAGTCGGTCAGGAAGGGGCGTACGCCACACGGTGTGGGGACAATCGGGACACGAGACGTGGCACGGCGAGGAAACCATGCGGATGCGGATGCGGATGCGGACGAGGACGAGGCGAACGGGTCAGGTGGAGTGAGTGGAACGCACAAACACGGAGGAACCGACCGAACCGGCCAAGACGGGAACCGAACCGGCCAAGACGGGAACCGAACCGGCCAGGACGGGCGCGGCCGGTAGCCCGGTCGGCGTAGGCGCGGCCCGCGGCGGCGCAAGCGGGCCCGGCGGGTCCGGCGGCCTCACCTACAGCCCCGCCGACGAGGAGAAGCGGCGCGGCGTCCGCCGTATGAAGACCACGGCGACGGGCCTGCTCGTCCTGGTCGCCCTCATCTACGTACTCGCCAAATGGGCGCAGCACTCCGGCGCGGGCCCCTGGGCGGGTTACGTGGCCGCGGCGGCCGAGGCGGGCATGGTCGGCGCGCTCGCCGACTGGTTCGCGGTCACGGCGCTCTTCCGTCACCCGCTCGGCCTGCCCATCCCGCACACGGCGATCATCCCGAACAAGAAGGACCAGCTGGGCGCCTCGCTCGGCGACTTCGTGGGGGAGAACTTCCTGTCCGCGGATGTCGTACGGGGCCGCCTGCACGCGGTCGGCATCGGCGGACGCCTCGGCACCTGGCTGGCCGAGCCCGCGCACGCCGACCGGGTGACCGCCGAGCTCGCCACGGCCCTGCGCGGCGCCCTCACGGTCCTGCGCGACTCCGATGTGCAGGCGGTCGTCGGCGAGGCGATCACGCGCCGCGCCGACGCCCAGGAGATCGCCCCCGGCATGGGCAAGATGCTGGAGAAGGTCGTCGTGGACGGCGGCCACAAGCGGGTCGTCGACCTGGTCTGCGTCCGCGCCCACGACTGGCTCGTCGAGCACGCAGACTCCGTGATGGACGCGGTCCAGGGCGGCGCCCCCGGCTGGACCCCGCGGTTCGTCGACAAACGGGTCGGCGAGCGCGTCTACAAGGAGCTGCTCCGTTTCGTCACCGAGATGCGGGACATGCCCGAGCACCCCGCGCGCGGCGCCGTCGACCGCTTCCTCGCCGACTTCGCCGCGGACCTCCAGTCCGACACGGACACGCGCGAACGCGTGGAGCGGCTGAAGCGGGAGGTCCTCGGGCGCGACGAGGTCCAGGACCTCATCGCCTCCGCCTGGTCGGCCGTGCGCGCCATGATCGTGGCCGCCGCAGAGGACGAACGCAGCGAACTGCGCCTGCGCGTCCGCGCCTCGCTCCTCTCGCTGGGCGCCCGCATGGCGACGGACGCCCGCCTCCAGCAGAAGGTCGACGGCTGGGTGGAGGGCGCGGCGGTCTACGTGGTCACGACCTACCGCGCCGAGATCACCTCGCTCATCACGGACACGGTCGCGGGCTGGGACGCGGAGCACACCTCGAAGAAGATCGAGGCGCACATCGGCCGTGACCTGCAGTTCATCCGGATCAACGGCACGGTGGTGGGCTCGCTGGCGGGGCTTGCGATCTATGCGGTGTCGCGGCTGCTCGGGGCGTAGGGCGGGGTGCGGGGCAGCGACGTATCGGCTGGGGCGGCGCGCCGCGCGTACGACGGCCGTACGGCCCTGCCGCCGCGCGTGAGAGCGCGTTCAGCCGCGCGTACGACGGCTGTACGGCCTTCTCGCCGCGCGTGAGACCGCGTTTGCCGGGCACTCTGGAGGAGCCCCCGGGAAGAGCCACGGGGCTCCCGGGAGGTGTCATGACCACAGCCGACGACACGTCGACCGTCACCACGGCCGTACCCGCCCGCCTCGACCGGCTGCCCTGGTCCCGCTGGCACTGGATGATCGTCATCGGCCTCGGCACCGTCTGGATCCTGGACGGCCTGGAAGTCACCACCGTCGGCAACATCGCGAGCCGCCTCTCCGAGGAGGGCAGCGGCCTGGCCATCTCCTCGGCCCAGGTCACCGGCGTCGCGGCCGCCCTCTACGTGGCGGGGGCCTGCGCCGGGGCGCTCTTCTTCGGCTGGCTCACCGACAAGTTCGGCCGAAAAAAGCTGTTCATGGTCACCCTCGTGGTGTACCTCTCCGCCACCGCCCTGACGGCGCTCTCCTTCGACGCCTGGTGGTTCTTCCTCTTCCGCTTCCTCACCGGCTTCGGCATCGGCGGGGAGTACGCGGCCATCAACTCGGCGATCGACGAACTGATCCCGTCCAAGTACCGCGGCCGCGTCGACCTGATCATCAACGGCAGCTACTGGCTGGGCGCGATCGGCGGCTCACTGCTCTCGGTCCTCATGCTCAACACCGGGATCCTCCCCAAGAACCTGGGCTGGCGGCTCACCTTCGCCCTCGGCGTCGTCCTCGGCCTGGTGATCCTCCTCGTACGCCGCCACGTACCGGAGAGTCCGCGCTGGCAGTTCATCCACGGCCGCGGCGAGGAGGCGGACGCCCTCGTCACCTCCGTGGAGCGGGAGATCGAGGAGGAGAAGGGCGAGCGTCTGCCGCCCCCGGGCGGCGAGATCACCATCCACCAGCGCAAGAGCATCGGCTTCGGGCTGATCGCGAAGACCGTCTTCCGCGACTACCCCAAACGCGCGGTGCTCGGCCTTTCCCTCTTCATCGGCCAGGCGTTCCTCTACAACGCGATCACCTTCGGCTTCGGCGCGATCCTCACCAAGTTCTTCGACGTCCCGTCGGGCAGCACGGGCTACTACTTCGCCGTCATCGCGGCGGGCAACTTCCTGGGCCCACTCCTCCTCGGCAAGCTCTTCGACACGGTGGGCCGGCGCCCGTTGATCTCCTCGACGTATCTCCTCTCCGGCATCCTGCTCTTCGCCACGGCCTGGCTGTTCGACCGCGGCTCGCTGAGCGCGACGACGCTGACGGCCTGCTGGTGCGTGGTCCTGTTCTTCGCGTCGGCGGGCGCGAGCAGCGCGTACCTGACGGTCTCGGAGATCTTCCCGATGGAGACCCGCGCCATGGCGATCGCCTTCTTCTACGCGGTTGGCACGGCGGCGGGCGGCATCAGCGGCCCCCTGATCTTCTCCAAGCTGACCGAGTCGGGCGTGGTCGGCGACACGGTCCTCGCCTTCCAGATCGGCGCGGGCCTGATGTGCGCGGCGGGTCTGGTGGCGGCGGCGCTGGCGGTGAAGGCGGAGGGCCGCTCGCTGGAGGACATCGCGACGCCGCTGTCGTCGGCGGAGGCCAAGTGAGACCAGCAGAAGCGGCCGGACAGCCGCCCCGTGCGAGGCGGCGCCGGGTGGCCGTCCTGGTCCGGCACGGCGTGCTTCCGATGGAACTGGGCCTGGTGCACCAGCTGTTCGGCGCCGCGCGCGGCCCGTCGGGGGAGCGCCTGTACGAGGTGCGGACCTGCGCGGCGACCGGCCCAGGCAGGCTCCGTACGGACGCGGACTTCCCGATCGAGGCCCCGCACGGACCCGAGGCGCTGACGTGGGCGGAAACGGTGATTGTCCCGGCGTCGCACGAGGAGGACGAGTCGCTGGCCCCCGGCGCCCTGCCGGACCGGTTGGCCGGGCCACTCGCCTCGGTGCCGACGGGCACTCGAATCGCCTCGATCTGCACGGGAGCGTTCGTCCTCGCGGCGGCGGGCCTCCTGGACGGCCGCAGGGCGACGACGCACTGGCTGTCGACGGACCTGTTCGCCCGCACGTTCCCCTCCGTGACCGTCGACCCCGACGTCCTGTACGTCGACGAGGGCCGCATCCTGACGTCGGCGGGGGAGGCGGCCGGGGTGGACCTGTGCCTGCACATGATCCGCGAGGACCACGGCGCGGCGGTGGCGGCGGACGCGGCACGCCGCACGGTGGTGCCGCCGCACCGGGAGGGCGGGCAGGCGCAGTACATCCAACGTCCGGTCCCGGTACGGGAGTCGACGTCGACGAGCGCGGCGCGCGCGTGGGCGGAGGACAACCTGGCCGCCCCCCTGACGCTGAGTGAGCTGGCGGCCCGAGCCTCGATGAGCGTACGCACGTTCAGCCGCCGCTTCCGCGAGGAGACGGGCCTGACGCCGATGCAGTGGCTGACACAGCGCCGGGTGGACCGCGCGCGGGAATTGCTGGAGTCGACGGACCACACGGTCGACCGCATAGCGACGGAGGCGGGCTTCGGCACGGGAGCGTCGCTGAGGCAGCACTTCGTGGCGGGGGTGGGGGTGCCTCCGGCAACGTACCGAACAACGTTCAGAGGCACACCGACCAGCTAGAGAACCCCCGCACTCTCCGCCGCGCGCCCTACCCCCTCCCGAGACCCTCAAGAGAGCCCCACGAGCGGGATTCACTCACATCAGGCGCGACGATCGGCCAACGCCCAAGAGGCCGCGGCCACGCCCCCAGCCACGGCGAACACCGCGGGCCAGGCCCCGACCTTCTTGGCGAGCGGATGCGACCCGGCGAACCCGGCGACGTACGCGGCGGTGAGCGCGGCGGCGGTCTTGGCACCGGCGGCCTCCCGCCACTGCCGAGCGGCCACGGTCCCGGCCGCGGCGAGCACGGCTCCGCCGAGGGGACGCTTCTTGGTGGCCCGCGCGGTGGCGTAGCCCCCGACCAGCCCGCTCGCGGCCACGACTGCCGTGGGAATCCTCACCATGATCGATCCGCCTCTCGGTGATACATCCAGGTTGTCTATGTTGCCCATGTTGCCCATGTTGCTATGGGGTGAGGCTAACGCGCAGCAACGAGGCGTCGGCCGGCACCCTCAGAGCTTCGGCTCGACGGGGCCGGGCTGCTCGGCGGCCCACTCGGCGAGAACCCCGACCGCGGCGGCCCGGACCTCCCCCTCGACGGCCACCTCGTCCAACAGCTGCCGCTCCCCGTTGGGCAGCGCGAGCTCCAGGTAGAACTGCAGGTCCGGGTGCCCGTTGCGGGCGGCGTCGTGCCGGTCGGCGGCATAGACGAGGCGGCTGATCCCCGCCCAGTAGCAGGCGGTGAGACACATCGGACAGGGCTCACAGCTGGAGTAAAGGGTGCCGCCCTCAATGAGGAAGTTCCCGAGCCGCCGCCCCGCGTCCCGCAGGGCCATGACTTCGGCATGAGCGGTCGGATCACACGACTCGACGACGGAGTTGCTCCCCGACCCCACGACTTCCCCATCCATGACGACGACGGCACCGAAGGGCTTCTTGCTGCCGGGGTCGAGGGCGTGGCGGGAGAGGGCGATGGCTTGGGCGAGGAATGTGCGGTCCTGGTCGTGTTCGGGGGCGTAAGGCAAGGGGTTCTCCTCCTCGTACGTCGCGGCGTGCCGCCCATGGGTACAGGGTTTACGGCTGAGCCGGTCTCACACATGACCGTGCTTCACGGAGGCGGAGAACCGCGTCACCGCCACGTACCGACCTTCAGAGCCGGTCGGCGGCGTCCGCGACGAACCGGGCCCACGCTGTGGAAGAGACCAGAAGGAGAGGCCCGTCGGCTCGCTTGGAGTCGCGTATGAGCACACCGCGAGGCAGGAAAGCGGCCTCCACACACTCGGTGGTGTTGCCCCCGCTGTGCGAGGACTTGAACCACGAGATGGCTGAGGGGGACGGAGGCACAACAGGCATTACAGCTCCTTGCGGACGCGTTGAATCATGGAGGAGGAGGCTTCCATGTCCAACGCTTGTGCGCGGAGGTAGTCGAACGCAAGCCGGTATCGGTTCAGTTCCTCGTCCTTCTCAAGGAAGAGCGAACCGGTGTGGAGGTCGACGTACACGACGTCCAGCGCTGGTTCCGTGCCACCGATAATCACGAAGCTGCCGAGGGCAGCGGAGTGGGCCCCCTTGGAGAACGGCAGAATTTGCAGCGTGATGCCGGGTGACTCGTTCGCTTCGAGGAGCCGGCCGAGTTGTTCCTTCATGTCAGCCGGGGATCCCACGACGCGACGGATGACGGACTCGTCGAGAATCGCCCACAGCCGAGGGGGAGTCGGCCGGGTGAGAACCTCCTGCCGCTTCATGCGGATGTCCACGAGGCGTTCGATCTCGGCCGGGGCGAGGCGCACTTCATTGGCTTGCTGGACCGCGGTGCTGTAAGCCCGCGTCTGCAGCAGTCCAGGGACGTAGACGCAGGAGAAGTGGTCTTCACGTACGGCCTCGTCTTCCAGCGTGAGCAAGAGGTTCATGCTCTCGGGAATCGAGTCGGTGAACGAACTCCACCATCCTTGCTGCTTGGCGTCTTTGGCGAGGGCCACAACGGCGCGGCGCTCGGCCTCGGTTGCCGCGTACTCACGGCAGAGAGCATCAACCACGAGCCACTTGACCGGACCGGCTTGCGTTTCGTACCTGCTCACCGTCGCCTTGGACACCCCGACGAGGGTGCCGGCTTCCTCAAGAGTCATGCCCTTGCGGGCGCGCAGCTTCCGCATCATGGCGCCTAGCTGGCGTCGGCGAGTGGTGTTCCGTACTGACATGCGGCTCCTCCCCAGCGGCCGGGTGCCCGGCCTGAGGTCGCGCTCAGGCTATGTGTCCAACTGGTTGGCCCTCCAGCAGGTTCACTCGAAGGATTCGCGTGAGAAGTTACATAGCGAGAGTTCTCTGTGCCATCCTCGCCAGTGGTTCACTACGCGGTGTAGCCGTACGGATACGGCGGGCGCAGCTCTGCGTGGTCTGGGAGGAGGGAGCCTCCATGTCCATTCATGACGAGGGGGAACGGCGGTTGCGCTGTGTCCTGCCATTCGAGGCGGCGCCGGCGGAACTTCAGCTGCTGCGCAAGTCGGTGAGACGCCACCTGAAGCTGTGGGGTGCGCTGGACGTCAATGACGAAGTGGGTCTGGTCACGACCGAGTTGGCGACCAATGTCATCAAGCATGTCGGCGAAGGGACGGCAGCGACGCTGGTCCTTGAACCACGCGGCGATCGTCTGCGCGTGGAGGTCCACGACAAGAGCCGCCTCGCGCCGGCTCTAAGCGCTGTGTGCGGGGAAGCGGAGTGCGGGCGTGGCCTTCACTTGCTGGCGTCCCTGAGTGAGGAGTGGGGCACGCTGCTCACTGCAACTGGAAAGGCCGTCTGGTGCGAACTCTCCCTCGAACCGGCCCGCCACTGTATGCGGGTTCGGCGAGCCGCGCAGGTACTTGACGAGTACCGACGGGTGGCCGGTGTGAATTCCGCCCTGGCGCCGTCCTTCGCGGTCCTCGAAGAGTCGGTCACCGACGTAATCGCCGATCTGCTCCACTGGCTGGTCGCGCAAGGAGGAGACCCGGGCGAGGCGCTAGAACGGGCACAGATGCACTTCGAGGCGGAGGCCGACGCAGCGGCGTAGGTGGCCCGCCGGCGAGGGCGGGGGCGGGCTACTCATCCGTGCGGATGGCCGCCAATATGACGCGCGCATCGTCTACTTGACCCTCATCAATCAGTGCGGCGGTGATGTTGACGGAAGCCTGGATGTCGTCACGGTTCGCGGCGGCGTTGAGCATGGCTTCCGCCCCGTCCTCCGCTCCGGCGTCTCGGTAGGCGGCTACGGCGCGAGGGAACTCTCGTGAGGCGAGGTTGTGTCCCTTCGCCCAGACGTTGAATTGCGCATCCCGATATCGGCCCGCCGCTACGTGGCCGAGGTAATCCGCGATGTCGGCGGCATGCGCGTTGTCGGCAAGGTGCCGGTCCCCCTCTTGAAGGGGGACCGGCACCTCTGTCCGTGCCGACGGGGCCGCAAGTCTGCGGCGAGCGAGCCGAATCCGCTTCATGCGGCGCTGGTTGTGGAACGTTGCGTAGGCCGGCTGCTGAGCGGCGCGAGTTGTGGTGGCCGCCATAGCGGCGTTCGCCGCTGAGGGCGCGATGCGCTGAGCGCGAGCGGCGTCACGGAGCTGGAGCAGATAGGGCAGCGTGTGCGGCAAGGCCTTCGCCGAAGTCCGCTGGGCCTCGTCTTCCAGGACCTTGTAGATCCTCTCCAGCTTCCCTGCGTCCGGCACTCGCCTGCCCGTGTTGTAACAGGACAGGCTGGACTGGCTGACGCCTGCCCGCCTGGCGATCGTCCCCTGGGTGAGGCCCACTGCGGTCAGTACAGCTCGCAGGGCCTCCAGGAACGCCTCTCTGGGTAAGGGCAGAAGAGCGTTGTCATCCTGCTGGGGAAGGACCCCCGCGGATCTCGTCGCCATATATGGGCCCAGCCTCTCCGTACGGCGCGGTCGCCTGAGTGGACCTTCCATACTGCTGGAGCAACTGGCTTCATGAGTAGGCGCTACGGCCATTGCGGACGTGCAATTTATGGCGCCAGTGCAATTCCCGGTTGGCACTGGATTTCGCACCCTTGCCTGAGCAAGGCTCCTGGTGTCGCGGACCGGCGGGTCTCCCGCCGCTCGCGGCCCAAGTAGACCCAGCACAAGGATGAGGGGTACGAGGTGGACATGCCGTCATGGACTGACCCGAAGCTCGGCACCATGAAGCGCGCTGCCCTGTGGTTGGTGGACGTGGTGGGCGAAGGGAACATCTTCACCAAGGAAGCAGTGAAGGAAGCCTTCCCGGGGGTCAGCCAGGCTGATCGCCGAGTACGTGACCTGAGGGACCACGGCTGGCAGATCAACACCAACCGTGAGGACGCCTCCCTCGGCCAGCACGAGCAGCGCTTCGTGAAGCAGGGTGAGCCGGTGTGGCAGCCGGGCAAGGGCACGCGCCCCGGCACTTCGATCACTCAGACCCGACGGCGCGAAGTGCTCAGGCGGGACGGGCACTTCTGTCGGTCGTGCGGTATCACGCCGGGGGAGGTCTATGCCGGCACTCACGAATCCGCCCAGATCGATATCGCTCGCCGAGTTGTGCGACAGCCGAATGGCACTGAGAAGACGGAGCTCGTAGCCGAGTGCAATCGCTGCAGGGTGGGAGGGCGTGGCGCCGTGGTGGATCTGGGCGAGATGCTGAAGCGTGCCGAGGGCCTGAGCGGCTTGGAACGCAGGGTGCTCTCGGGCTGGATGGACCAGGACCGGCGCGAGTTCAGCGCGGCGGAGGCGTTCTGGGCCGACTACCGGACGCTTCCCGAGGAGTCGAGGGTGAAGATCCGCGAAGCCCTGAAGCCGGCGGGTGAGTAGGCGCCAGTAACCCTTGATAGTCCGGAGGCTACGCCTCCCTCCCTCGGGTGGGAGGCGGCCCCCACGTAGCAGTACTAAATCTGATGCTCTTGAGGAGATTACTAGTGGACAAGGAATTCGGCCGACCGCCGCTGGCGGAAGAGAACAAGGCGCGAGTCGAAGAACGACTGAAGGAAATCGCCGGCGGGAACGTCGTCCGGGAGACGCTCACCATCGAGTGGCGTACACAACCGCTCTCCGTCGAGGTCATTGACATGCCGGTGGAGACGCTCTACTACAACCCGGGAACACACCGCATCCGCGCCCAGCGGGATCACGAGCCTGAGCGCGACGAACTGCTTAAGCAGGAGCCCTGGGCGCCGGACAGCCAGGACTACCTGCACTACCTGCTGCAGATGCTGCCGGCCGACCCCTCGAAGAAGGACCCTGACTTCGACGACCTGATGGAGAGTCTCCGCTCTTACCGTCAGAACGAGCCCGGTCTCATCACGCGGGACGGCATTCTGGTCAACGGCAACACCCGTCGTGCGGCCCTCAAGGAACTGGGCATCACGAACATCCGGGTGGGTGTGCTGCCGGAGTCATGTACTTGGGATGACATCAACGCTGTAGAGCTGTCGCTCCAGCTCCGGCCGGACCAGCGTCGTGAGTACTCGTACATCAACCGGCTGCTGGCCATGGAGGAGCAACAGCTTCTGGGCCGGCCACTGGCCGATGTGGCGCGGGAGTTCCGTATCCGTGCCAACACCTGCGAGCAGGACCTGTGGATTCTCTCCTGCCTTCGCGACCTGATCGAGCGGTCAGGCGACGGAGGTGCTCAGCTTCGGCTGCTGGACTTCGAGCAGCACCAGGAGAAGCTCCGTGAGTTGTACCGTCGGTACGCCAAGGAGTCGACGGCGAGCAAGGACAACGCGGAGGTCCTGAAAGAGACGCGACTCACGGCCATTGTCCTTGGGTTCTCCAAGACGGACGTACGGCTGATCGAGCCCGACTTCAGGGACCGGTACCTGGAAAAGCAGTTGCCGGACGCGCTGAAGACGGAGCCCGAGGCTCCGGCGGCGGTGGCCATTCCAGGGCTCAACCGGACCATGAAGCCGTCCGCGCCGAAGGTCGCTCAGGCCAAGGCTCTGACGGACACCATTCTGAAAGCGAAGGCAGTGGTGACCGCAGAGGACGGCCTCCTCACCGAACGCAGTAAGTCCGCGACAGCGACGTTCGCCGCCGCGCACAAGGCGGTTGGGGACGCTTTGGAGCCGGCAGGCAAGGACGCTCGGGTGCGCAAGCGTAAGCAGGCAGCACAGGACCGCATCACCGATGCCTGCCAGGACATCGAGCAGTGCATTACCGACCTCACGCTAGCCAAGGCTTCCGGAAGTCTCGACGAGGAGGCATTTGATGAGGCGGTGCTGACGCTCCGAGAGACCCTGACGAAGCTGGCTGTGGCGACCCAGCGCAGTATCAAGGCGCCAGGTGACGGCGTCTCCTGGCTTCGCGAATCGGTCAGGCAGGAGGGCATGTGACCGCCGTCGCCGAACCGTCTCTGCGGATTTCCTCTGACGTCACGCGGACGCGCGCTGTCCTGCGAGCGGCTCCGGGGCGTGAAGGAGACTTCGCGAAGCTGGCGGCACGTTTCCCCGCAGGCGGACAGCGCACGCTGCTGTCCGTGGAGGTCGACCTGGATGACTTTCTCACTGGGCTTGATGCGCTGACTATTTGGCCATCTGCGGACGTTGAGTGGGAAGGGGAGCTGGCAACCCTCGTCGGTGGCGTACTCGACGACGCCGAGCGTGCCGAGCAATGGCTGGAGGACTCCGGATCGGCCGCCGCCGTATCACCGGACACAGTCCTGGAGCGGCTCGGTCCAGAGTGGCGCGCGGACCTGACTGACTTCCAGCGACGAGACATCGCTCGTCTTCTGTCTTTGCAGCACGGGGCGAACTTCTCCGTACCGGGGGCCGGCAAGACGCGTGTCGGTCTGGCGGTATTCGCCGCGATGCGGGAACAGGGGAGCGTGCGCAGGCTGCTCGTCGTGAGCCCTAAGTCCGCGTACGAGTCGTGGGATTACGAGAGCGAGGTGTGCTTCAGAGAGCCGCTCACCGCGCGGGTTATGGAGCGCACACCCAGCCCGGGTACGGATGTCCTGATCGTCAACTACGAGCGCCTCGATCGGTCACTCGCCGCACTCGCGACCTGGCTGCGTGGCGCACCCTCGATGCTCATCCTCGATGAGGCCCACCGCATGAAGCTCGGGGCGCGCGGCATCTACGGAAGTGCCTGCATGGCACTAGGGCCGTTGGCCCGTCGGCGCCTCATCCTGACCGGAACGCCGGCTCCCAACGGCGCTCGCGACCTGGAGAACCTCCTGTCCTTCGTCTGGCCTGGTCACGGCCGCCGGGTTGTGACCAATGCCGTGGCCGGCGGTGATCTCGCCCATGCCAGTACGGTGCTGCGCCCGCTCTTCACCCGGACCACCAAGAACGAACTGGGCCTCCCCCCCTTCGAGACACGCATCCGTTACGTCGAGCTCCCGCCGCTGCACCGCGAGGTGTACGACGCGCTCGTCGGCCGCTACACCGCTCGCGCTGAGGCCGGGCGGGAGGACTTCGACGCCCTGGGCAAGGCGATGCTGCGCCTGCTCATGGCGGGTACGAGCCCGGCCCTGCTGATGGAGGGAGAGAGCCGGTACGCACCGCTCGACTACCGGGTCCCGCCCTTGGAGGTGCCACGGACGGATTCCCTGTACTCGCTGCTCAAACAGCTGCCTCAATACGAACTCTCTCCGAAATACAAGGAAGCGCTGAGCATCGTCGCCGAGAACGCGGCCATGGGGCGGAAAACCCTGGTGTGGACGACCTTCGTGCGCAGTCTGACCACCATGGAGCGACTCTTCTCCGCCTACCAACCAGCCGTGGTGCATGGAGGCACACCTGATCGCCAGGAGCAGCTCAGGCGGTTCAGAGAAGACCCTGACTGCCACGTGCTTCTCTCCAATCCCGCGACCCTGGGAGAGGGCATCAGCCTCCACCAGGTCTGTCACGACGCCGTCTATGTGGACCGTGACTTCATGGCAGGCAGGTTTCTCCAGAGCCTTGACCGCATTCATCGGCTGGGGCTCGAACCCGATACCGAGACGCGGGTCACGGTTCTCGCCGCAGAAGAGACGATCGACGAAGTGGTAGCTCTCCGGTTGGAGGACAAGCTTCAGTTCATGGGGCAGATCCTCGATGATCCGTCGGTGCAGCAGCTCGCGGACTTGCAGGAAGAACCGTCACTTGCCGCGGGGATGGACATGGCCGATGTCCGTGCGCTGCTTCGTCACCTTGATTCTCATGGTGACCGGTAAGGGACTGCCTGGTGTTGCCTCCGGCTGCACTGTCCGCATGATCGAAGGCCTCTATCACCGTACGGCCGACTGCTTGCGCCACCGGTGGTGGAAACGCATTACCCACTTGCCGGTAAGTGGACGTCTTGCAGCCCTCGAACTTCCACTCTGGGGGAAAGCCCTGCAATAGAGCCATCTGCGCAACGGTCAGCCTCACCGGAAGCACGTCGCCTGGGCCGGGTGGCATGTCAGCCACACTTGAGCCGTTGACTCCGATTTCTGCCCAGGCCTGCCGTGCTCGTGTGGGTCCAAGATCTGGGCCGCCGTGTTTCCGCGAGCCGCCGCATAGCGTGGGTGCGACCTTCTGGGCCTGTTGAGCCCAGGGATCGGCCAGTTCCCATCCGCGGGACGCCATTGACTCGCGAAGAACATTCCCTACGAGTGCGGCCTCGACGGGAGCGGAGGTGGTCTCATCCGGCCATCGGAAGTGCTCGAAGACGTGGTGCTCAAGGGCTACGAGGACGGCGCGCGGCCGGAGCTGGGGGACCCCGAAGTCCCGCGCGTACAGAAGTCTCCACTCCGCGGTGTACCCAAGGGCCGAGAGAGCTTGGACAATTTGGAACCGATAGGCGGAGAACTTGCTCTGAAGAAGTCCTTTCACGTTTTCGATGAGGACGGCTCGCGGCCTGACCGCCGAGGCCAGCGATAAGACGTACGGGAAGAGGTCGCGCTCGTCATCGGCGCCCAGCTGCTGGCCGGCGAGCGAGAAGGGCGGACACGGTACTCCCGCTGCGAGGAGGTCATGACGTCGCACGTCGGTGAAGGAATCCGCATTCAGCGTCCGGAGATCTGCCTGAAGAACATTCCAGTCTGGCCGGTTGCCGCGGAGAGTGCGGCATGCGTCAGGGTCCAATTCCACCAGTATTTCGTGCTGGAACCCGGCCCTCTCCAGGCCGAGCGCTTGCCCTCCCGCACCTGCGCAGAGTTCGAGGCATGAGCGACGGGGGGTGACCTTGGTCGATAGCTGTGTCACGAGGGGTGCCCTTCGGGGCTGTCGTTCCGACGAGTGTCCCGAGCAGCTTGCCGCCACTTGCCGCGGCAAGTGGCGGCAAGCTAAGGTTTCGACGCGAACGAAGGACTATGCGAACCGGTGTTCTGACGTGTGGAGGGGTTGTCATGGGAAGCAGGCCCGACTGGCGAGATGAGGCGCTCGGCACCCGCGTGAGGGTGGCTCTGTGGCTGAGGGATGAAGTCGGCGAAGGGCGGACCTTCAAGAAGCAGGCCCTGCGGGCCGCCATCCCAGGCTCTGAGCAGGTGGACCGCCGCATGAGAGACCTGCGGCCGGCGGGCTGGGATATCAAGACCTACCGCGACAAGCCCAGCTTGCAGGCCGATGAGCTGTACCTGGAGAAGATCGGCCACCCGGTCTGGGAGAGGGAGCACCGCGCTGCGGGGTTGAGGCAGATCAGCGCGAAGACTCGGCGGTTCGTCTTCGAGCGCGATGGCCATATGTGCCGTCGCTGTGGTGTGGCCGCGGGTGAGGAGTACGCGGGTGAGCGTGGCTCCCACGCTCGATTGACGCTGGGGCACGTGAACCCGCACAAGTCCGGCAGTGGGGCGAACTCCGAAGACTTGATCACCGAGTGCGCTCGCTGCAACGAGACGGTGAAGCACCTGACTGGTGCGCAGATGACACGTGAGCAGGTGTGGGACAGGATCAAGGAACTGCCGGTGCGGTTCAAGAAGGACTTGTTGGTATGGATGGCTGCCGACGCGCGGCCACTGAGCGGCGCTGAACGCGCGTGGGGGATGTACCGGCAGCTGCCAGCGGAGTTGCGGGATGAGGTCAGGCGGGACCTCGAAGCTCTGCTCAAGAGCTGACGCATACCGGGAGAGCTGCGACGCGGGCGAGTTCCGGTGCTGTGGATGCGACACTAGCGTGTCGTAGCTACACCACCGGGAGGGTTGGATGAGTTCCAGCTACCAGCCGCTGACCTCGATTGAGATCTGCGCGGGAGCTGGAGGCCAGGCAGTTGGCCTCCATGGGGCGGGGTTCCGTCACCGTGCACTCGTCGAGATCGACAAGTTTGCGGCCGAGACGCTCAAGCTCAACGTGGTGGAGCGCAAGGTCTGGGGAGAGGAAGAGGCTGCTCAGTGCGAAATCCTTCCCATGGACGTCAAGGACTTCAAGCCGACAGTAAAAGATCTCGATCTACTCGCCGGCGGGGTCCCTTGCCCCCCTTTCTCTGTCGCCGGGAAGCAACTCGGTCAGGATGACGAGCGTGATCTCTTCCCGGAGATGCTGAGACTGGTAGGAGAACTGACTCCTCGCGCGGTAATGATCGAAAATGTTGCCGGTCTCGTTAAACCTTTCGATAAGTTCTTCCGTTATCGAGAAGATATCAAGCGCGAGCTTCGCGACATGGAATATGTTGTGTGTGGGTGGCGTCTCCTGGAGGCCGCCGACTACGGCGTTCCTCAGCTTCGGCC
Organism: Streptomyces sp. NPDC058284; assembly: GCF_042881135.1. NCBI lineage: Bacteria > Bacillati > Actinomycetota > Actinomycetes > Kitasatosporales > Streptomycetaceae > Streptomyces > Streptomyces sp. NPDC058284. The sequence goes on along the minus strand of NZ_JBHVYE010000015.1, from coordinate 136,925 downwards.
TCGTGCGATTCTGGTGGCGATCCGAAAGGACTGTTACCGCGGATTTGACTGGCCGAAGCCGACAGATGAGCTTAAGACAGTGGCGCAGGCGTTGAGGGACACGATGGAGCGCCGTTTCACCGATGCCGGCAGGCCTGACGGTTTTGAGAAGTGGCTCAAGGAGGCTTCTGAAGCCGGAACGGTGGCCCCCACCCTTGTGGGCGGCTCCAAGAAGCATGGTGGCGCTGACCTCGGGCCGACCCGAGCGAAGAATGCCTGGCGGGCCCTCGGGGTGAACGGGATGGGTGTCGCTAACGACGAGAAGGAACCCAACCTCGAAAGGGACTTGGGCAACAAGGACTTGGCGATCGATGTGCCGGAGGAGAAGCGCGTCGGCCCAATGCTCACTGTCGAACAGGCGGCGATTATTCAGGGATTCCCTACGGACTGGGTTTTCGCTGGGCGCAAGACCGCCCAATACCGGCAGGTGGGCAATGCGTTCCCTCCGCCCGTCGCCAAGGCTGTCGGGTTGGCCATCAAGGACGCGCTGGAGCGCACGGGGGATCTGATGGAACCTCCTGTGGGAGACCGTGAGCTGGACGGCACTACTAGCGCTTCAGTCCGGGACACCCTCATCTGATGTGCGGTTCCGCCGCTCCGAGACCAGCCGTGTAATCTCAGCTGCCGACTCTTCGGCGGACGTGTGTTCCCAGAAGCGCAGAACAAGCCAGCCAGCTTCTGTTAGCTGCTGGTCGGTGTCCCGGTCCCGTTCCATATTCCGTTTGACCTTGTCCGACCAGTAGCCTGGATTGGTCTTTGGCGACACATAGTGTTCGGGGCATCCGTGCCAATAGCAACCGTCGATGAATACGGCGACCTTTGCTGGCCGAAAGACCATGTCTGCGGTTCGGCGAAGGCCGGGCAGCGGGCGTGTCGAGACTCGATAACGTAGGCCGTTGGCATGGACGAGCCGCCTGATCAGCCGTTCAGGTTTGGTGTCCCGGCTCCGGATCGCCTGCATGTTGCGTCGCCTCGCGGCAGACGATGCCCATGAGCCTTCTGGCGGAGACCAGGGCTGCGGATCACTCACTGCTCTACTCCTGCGAGCTGTTCCCGGCTGCGTCTGTCGCCGAACGTTTCGCTCTCTGGCGCGTCCGCTCAAGCTTGGCAATCGCGGCTTGCGGGCCTCCCGGGGGCCAAGGCTCCCAGTGTTCCAGGCGATAGAACGAGAGGACGCGCCGCCCCTTCCTGCGCTGAGTGTTCTCGATGATCCAGCCGAGGGATCTGAGCTCACGCATTCGCTTGGTCGGATCGCCGTGATTCTCTTCCCGGGCAACGAGAACAATAAGCTCCTTTGGGACGTTCTCGCCTGCCATAGCCTTCAGTAGTTCGCCGATCCGCAGATGGACCTCGGGGAGTGCCAGCGACTTTCGCAGGGCAGCGGCGTTCTCTTGATGGTCGGCGAAGAGAGACTGCTTGTCATGGTTGTCCTCCTCGCAGAGCAGCTGGAGGTTTTCCTGTTCGTTGGTTCCGCCTAGGTCAAGTGGGACCATGTGATCGATGACCAGCTTCACCTGGTCGTCTTTGGGCGTGCGGCCACAAGCGGCACAGCGGTTGCCATATGTGTGGTGGACCATGGCGCGTACGGATCCGCGGATGTTCTTCCGCGCCGTTCGCTTGCCGAAATGAGGATTCCAGCCGAGCAGCGGATAGACGAAGAGGTTCTTCTCCCCCGGTATGCGCTGTGCGGGCACGTCGAAGTGGGTGCGCAGCGAGCGAAGCCGCCGGTCCATCTGCAAGTTGGCCTTGCCGGTGACGAGGCTGACGCGCTCCCTGATGGCAGGCATGGCCAGTAGCTCTTCCTGCGACTGGTAGAGCACTTGGTACACGGCCCGTGTCTCGGAGTCAGGGACCAGGTCCTGCAACTCCTTGCTATTCGGCGCAGGGAGAGGGCGTGGCTCGTTCGTCTCTGGCATGTGGTCCTGAAGTTTCGCTCGATGCCGGTGATCGGACGGTGGTTTGGAAGTGGGCGAGGACTAGGCCGGACTTCGGTGGCTCAGGGAGGGGGACGAGTCGAGGGTCCCGCTGTCAATCGCTGCTGTGGCACGTCCCATAAGCCACGCCCGACCCACACCAACACCCAGCCCCCCGCTCCGGCGGCCAAGCCACCGCCCGCCCCCGCGCCGCCAGCGTCGTCGCGTACTGGGGGAGGAGTGAGGGGTCCTCCGGGGAGGATGCCTCGGACGCGGCGAAGGCCTCGTAGGACGGGACCGTGCCCGTGACGATGCCCAGGTTCGGGGTTCCCGAGGCGGAGAGTTCCCTCAGTGATGACTCTATGGTCGACAGGTGCGCCTCGTGGGAGGGGTACTCCGAGGACAGGGACGGGTACGCCGACAGGAGTTCCGTCAGTTCCGGCGCCGGCCAGTGGAGGATCGCCACCGGGAAGGGGCGGGAGAGAGCCTCCCTGTACGAGCCCAACTCCGCCTGGATGCGGGCGATTTCCGCGCGCAGCTCCGCCGGGTTCTCCGAGCCGAGGGACCAGACCCGCTTCGGGTCGTGGAGTTCGTCCAGGGGGACCGGCGCCGTGGAGACCCGGTCCGCCAGGGTGTCCCACGCGTCGTGGTCCGCGCCCAGGAGGCGGCGTACGCGGTGGCGGCCGAAGAGGATCGGGTGCGTCGCGTACGGGGGCTCCGCCGCCTGCGCGGGCAGCAGCCGCGTCGCCGCCTCCGTGAACGTCTCGTGCGCCTGCTCCAGCTCGTCGTGCGATTCGAGTGACTCCGCCACGATCACCCAGGGCGCCGGGTCCCGCGGAGACGCCGCGCGGACGCCGTCGATGATCGCCCTCGCCTCCGCCTCGTGGCCGTACTCCCAGAGGTTCGACGCCTTCAGGGCGCGGATGAGGAGAGGCGAGCCCGCGGGCGTCTCCGCGGAGAGCAAGCGGTCGTAGAGCGTCGTCGCGCGGTCGCGGGCGCCGGCCAGTTCGAGGTGGGCCGCGGCCTGGAGGAGGAGCTGTTCGGCGTCCTCCGGGTACAGGCCGGCCGTGCGTTCCAGGCGCGCGGCTTCGGCGATGTGGTCGACGTCGACGTGGTCGGCGGCAGCAGGCTTGTCGGGGCGCATACGGGACACGGTACTGCCGAGGGGGCCTCCAGCAGGAGGGGCGGTTCGGCAGCTGCCTCGTCCGGCCATGGATTGTTGGCGGAGCAACGCCTATCCTCCCGGCGGCCGGGCGGGCCCGAGCGGATGGAGCGGTAGCGGTTCGAGGAGCCCGGGAAGCCCGGGGGCCCGGGCAGCTCAAGGAGGAGGCCTCGTGCGTGAGCGGATTCCGGTGGTCCAGCACGGACGCACCTGGCGACGCACCCGGCGACGCGCCCCGCGCCGCGCCCCGCGACGCACCCCGCCCCGCACCCCCGTCGTGCGCGCCCTGTGGGGCGGGGCCGAGATCGCCGTCACCCTCGGACTCGTCCTCCTTCTGCTCGTCGCCCATCAGCTGTGGTGGACCAACCGCCAAGCCCGCGCCGCCGCCGAGCGCAAGGTCCAGGCCCTGGAGGAGGAGTGGGGCAGGGGTGAGGGCGGGGCGTCCGGCCCCGGGGGCGGTTCGGGCGACGGGGCCGGTTCCGGTTCCGATTCCGGGGCCGGTTCTCGTTCTGGGGCAGGGGCTGGGGCAGGGGGCCGCTCCACCAGCTCGTCCCCGGACAGCGATCGCCCCCGTACGGACAGCAGCGGAACCGAAGGCCGTCCCCCCACCCCCCGCTGGGACCAGGCCTACGCCGTCCTCCGCATCCCCCGCATCGGCATCCGCGTCCCCGTCGCCGAGGGCGTCAGCAAAGGGGCCGTGCTCAATCAGGGGTACGCCGGTCACTATCCCCGTACCGCCCAGCCCGGCCGGGCCGGGAACTTCGCGCTCGCCGGGCACCGCAACACGCACGGGGAGCCGTTCCGCCACATCGACCGGCTGCGGCGCGGGGACGAGGTCACCGTCGAGACCGCGCAGGCCACCTATACGTACGTCGTCGAGAAGACGCTGGCGCGGACCTCCGCACGCGACAGCGGCGTGATCCGCACGGTGCCGCGCAGCGACGTGCGCGCGGGGTACGGGTACCGCGAGCCCGGGTACTACGTCACGCTCACCACCTGCACCCCCGAGTACACCTCCAAGTACCGGCTCGTCGTGTGGGGCAAGCTGCGCGCCATGCGGCCGCGTTAGGGCGGGGGCCGCGCCCCGCGCCCCGGATAGGGTCAGGTTTCGTGATCGCTCGACGTCCCCATCTCCTCTGGCTCCTCGTCCCCTTCGTGCTCTACCTCGGGGCCCTGCCGCTCACCAACCGCGTGCGGCCCGTCGTCCTCGGGCTGCCCTTCCTGTTCTTCTGGCTGCTCTGCGCGACGCTGCTCACGCCCGTGTGCGTGTGGCTCACCCACCGGGGCGACCGGAAACTGAAGGAGCGGCGGTCATGAGTGACGGAGCCGTCGCCACCGCCGTCTTCGGCGTCTTCATGGTGGGGACCGTCGCGCTCGGCCTCGCCGCCGTCCGCGGGCGCGGGAAGCAGGGCGGGATCGCCGAGTGGTCCGTGGGCGGGCGCAGCCTCGGGGGCGTGTTCATCTGGGTGCTGATGGCGGGCGAGGGCTACACCAGTTTCAGCTATCTGGGGGCCGCGGGCTGGGGGTACAACTACGGCGCGCCCGTGCTGTACGTCGTCGCGTACATGTCCTGCGGATACGCCGTGGGGTACGTCGTCGGCCCCATGCTCTGGGCCTACGCCCGGCGCCACGGGCTCGTCAGCATCTCCGACATGGTCGCCCACCGGTACGGGCGGCCGTGGCTCGGCGCGGGCGTCGCCCTCCTCGTCACCGTGTTCCTGCTGCCCTACATCCAGTTGCAGATCACCGGCATGGGCGTCGTCGTCTCCACCATTTCCTACGGCGCCATCAGCCTCAACTGGGCCTATTTCATCGGCTTCGCCGTCACGACCGGCTTCGTGGTGGTGAGCGGGCTGCGCGGCAGCGCCTGGGTCTCGGTCCTGAAGGACGTGCTCGTCATCGGCACGCTCGCCTTCCTCGCCGTCTACGTACCCCTCCACTACTTCGACGGGTACGGGGACTTCCTCGACCGGATCGTGCGCGAGAAGAGCGACTGGCTCACGCTGCCGGGCAGCGGCGGGAGCCCGTACGGAGAGGCGTGGTTCGCCACGACCTCGCTGCTCAACGCGGTGACCGTCGTCATCTTCCCGACCACCGTCGCCGGTTACCTCGGCGCCCGCAACGCGGACGCCCTGCGCCGCAACGCCATCTGGCTGCCCGGCTACAACGTCCTGCTCTTCGTCCCCATGCTGCTCGGCATGGCCGCCCTCTTCGTCGTCCCGGGACTCGTCGGCGCCGAGTCCAACCTGGCGCTCTTCAAGCTGGTCGTCGACTCGCTGCCCGCGTGGGCCGTCGGCGTCATCGGGGTCGCGGCCGCGCTCTCCTCCATCGTGCCCATGGCCGTGTTCATGCTGGTCATCGGGACCATGTGGGGCAGCAGCGTGCTGTCGCTCCTGCCCCGTTGGCGCACCCCGCAGCGGCAGAAGCTCGCCTCGCAGGGCGTGGTCGTCGTCGCGGGAGGCGTCGCCCTCGCCCTGACCTACGGGGCGCCCAACACCCTCGTACGGCTCTCCCTCATCTCGTACGAGGGGATGGCGCAGCTCGTACCGATGCTGCTGCTCGGCCTCGTGTGGCGGAGGCTGACCCTCGCCGGGGCGCTGAGTGGGCTCGTCGTGGGGGTCGGGGTCGTGTGCGCGCTCGTCTTCAGCGACCACGACCCCGTCCTCGGCGTCAACGCGGGAATCCTCGCGCTCGCCCTCAACCTGGCCGTGGCGCTCGCCGTGTCGTACGCGGGGCCCGGCGACCGCGCCGACAGCCGGCCGGACGCCGAGGTCCTCGCGGGCGATCCCCTCGACGGGGAGGACGACGACCTCAGCCTCGGGGCTTCTTCAGGGCGCCGAAGTTGATCCTGTATAACGGCTGTAGTACTTAGCATCGTCGTACGTGTAGGTGTACACGTACGAGTACACGGACGAGGAGAGGAGGGTGGTCATGCGCGGAGTGCTGCGCAACGTGATCCGCGACGGCAGAGCCGCCGCCCGCCCCGCCCTCCTCCTCCTGTTCCTCCTCGTCGAGGTCGTCCTCGTCGACACCGGCAGCCTCACCGCCGCCGTCGCGCTCGCCGCGACCGCCGCCGCGGGCTCCGCGCTCGCCGTCTGCTCCGTGATCGCCGCGCGCTGCGCGCCCGCCGTGCCCCGCACCAGGGTGCGCACGGCGATCCGCGACCGCGAGATGCGTACGGCCTTCCTGCCGCAACGCGACCCCGACGCCCGGGGCCGCAGGCGCCCCCGAGCACCCGGCCGTCTCCTCCTGACGGCCGCGTAGGGGAACACACCCAGCTTTCCTGGCGTCCCCTCGCGGTTCGTCATGCCGACGCGACGGCAGCCCTCGCTGACCGTCGCCCTCTCTCCCGGCACGACGAGACCCTCGGAGGGCTTCTCCATGTCCGCTTTCATGTCCGTGTTCGCCAGTCTGGTCGAGCACCTCGCCGATCTGCTCGACCCGCTCTTCCACGGCTCGGCGACCGCCGCCGCGATCGTGCTGTTCACCGCCTGCGTACGACTCCTCGTACATCCGTTGTCGCGGGCGTCGGCCCGGGGCCAGCGGGCGCGCGCCGAGCTGTCGCCGCGGATCGCCGAGTTGCGCAAGAAACACGCCAAGAACCCGGAGAAGCTGCAGAAGGCCGTCCTGGAACTGCACCGCGAGGAGAAGGTGTCGCCGCTCTCCGGCTGCCTGCCCAGCCTCTTCCAGCTGCCGGCCTTCTTCCTCCTCTACCACCTCTTCTCCAGCTCCAGCATCGGCGGCGACGCGAACGCGCTGCTCGACCACACCCTGTTCGCGGCGCCGCTCGGCGGCCGGTGGACGGACGCGCTGGCGGGCGGCGGGGTGTTCGGTGCGCAGGGCCTGGTCTACGTCGGACTCTTCGTGATCGTCGCGTCCGTCGCCACCTTCAACTTCCGGCGCACCAAGCGCCAGATGGTGGCCAACCCGCTGCCGCAGGCCGGGGCCGGGGACCAGCAGGTGCCGGGCATGGGCGCGATCGCGAAGGTGATGCCGCTGATGTCGTTCATGACTCTGTTCACCGTGGCCGTGGTGCCGCTGGCCGCCGCGCTGTACGTGGTGACCAGTACGACGTGGAGCGCGGTGGAGCGGGCGGTGCTGTACCGGGACATGCCGGGCAGTGCGGGCGCGCTGGCCGCCGCCGTATGAGGGCGGGGGCTACCGCCCGGTAAAGGTCCAGTACGTGAACGGGGTATTGCGGACCGGACGGCGAGCTTGGACGATCGACCAAACCTCCGATGGCCGCATCCCATCGGCCGGGCTACCGAAGGAATGGAGTCTGACCATGAAGCTGCTGCGAGTCGGTACGGCGGGGGCGGAGCGCCCGGCACTCATCGATGCCGACGGCACCCTCCGCGACCTGTCGGGCATCGTCGCCGACATCGACGGCGACGTGCTCGGCGACGCGGGCGCGCTCGGCCGGATCAGGGCCGCTGCCGACGCCGGTGACCTGCCCGTTGTCGACGCCCGGGGGTTGCGCGTGGGGCCGCCGGTCGGGCGGATCGGCAAGGTCGTCTGCATCGGGCTCAACTACCACGACCACGCCCGGGAGACGGGCGCCGAGCCGCCCGCCGAGCCGGTCGTCTTCTTCAAGGCGGCCGACACGGTGGTCGGCCCGGACGACACGGTGCTTGTGCCGCGCGGCTCGGTGAAGACGGACTGGGAGGTCGAGCTCGCCGTGGTCATCGGACGTACGGCGCGCTACCTGGAGTCGCACGAGGAGGCGCTCGCGCACGTCGCGGGGTACGCGGTGGCGCACGACGTCTCCGAGCGGGAGTTCCAGATCGAGCGGGGCGGCACCTGGGACAAGGGCAAGAACTGCGAGACGTTCAACCCGCTGGGCCCCTGGCTGGTCACCGCGGACGAGGTGGCGGACCCGCAGGCGCTCTCCCTGAAGCTCTGGGTCAACGGCGAGCTGAAGCAGGACGGCACGACCGCCGACCAGATCTTCCCGGTCGCCGAAGTCGTGCGGTACGTGAGCCAGTTCATGACGCTCTACCCGGGCGACGTGATCAACACGGGCACGCCCGCCGGCGTGGCGATGGGCCGGCCCGAGCCGAAGCCGTACCTGCGGGCGGGCGATGTGGTGGAGCTGGAGATCGAGGGGCTCGGGCGGCAGCGGCAGGAGCTGAAGGGGGCGTAGCGCGCGCCCTGGGGCCCCGCCGCCGGGGCCCCTCGGCCGTGCGGCCCCCCTCGGCCGTGCGGCCCCCTCGGCTCAGATCGTCCCGGCGAACCGCTCCAGCGCCGCCACCACCAGCGCATGGTCCTCGATCTGCGGCAGCCCCGACACCACCACCGTGCCGATCACCCCCGCGCCATCGACCGCGATCGGGAACGCGCCGCCGTGGGCCGCGTACACGTCGGGGTCCAGGCGGGAGGAGTCCTCGAAGGTCGTGCCCTTGGCGCGGAAGCGGGAGCCGACGAGGTACGAGGAGCAGTGGTAGCGCTCGACGACGCGGCGCTTGCGGGCGATCCACGCGTCGTTGTCGGGCGTCGAGCCGGGGAGCGCCGCGTGGAAGAGCTGCTGGCCGCCGCGGTGGATGTCGATCGCGACGGGGGCGTCGCGTTCGCGGGCCAGCTCCACGAGGAGCGTGCCGAGGGCCCACGCGTCGTCGTACGTGAAGTGGGGCAGGACCAGGCGGCGTTCCTGGGCCTCCAGCTCGTCGATGGAGGGGGCGTTCGCGGGGGCGGGAGGAGTGCTCACAGCGTCACCGTCACACCGTCGCGGGCCGAGCGGCGGGCCGCTTCCAGGACGTCCAGGGCCGCGGCGGCCTCGTGCGCGGTGACGGGGTTCCCGCCGGTGCCGCGCAGCGCCGCGGCCACCGCCGCGTAGTACGCGGGGTAGTCGCCCGGCAGGGTCCGCAGCGGGCTGCCGCCGCCGGTCAGCGGGGACTCCCCGGCGCCGACCCGGCCCCACATCGACTCGTCCTCCACGCCCCACGCGTCGTCCCGCGCGGCCGGGCGCCTGCCCTCGCGCAGCGCCGCCTCCTGCGGGTCGAGGCCGTACTTCACGTAGCCCGCCCGCGAGCCGAGGACCCGGAAGCGCGGGCCGAGCTGGGCGGTGGTGGCGCTGACGTAGAGGTGCGAGCGGACGCCGTTGGTGTGCGTGAGGGCGAGGAACGTGTCGTCGTCGGTTTCCGCTCCCGGGCGCCGGACGTCCGACTCCGCGTACACGCTCGCCACCGGGCCGAAGAGCACCAGGGCCTGGTCGACGACGTGGCTGCCGAGGTCGTAGAGGAGACCGCCGATGTCCTCGGGGTTCCCGGACTCGCGCCAGCCGCCCTTCGGGCGCGGTCGCCACCGTTCGAAGCGGGACTCGAAGCGCCATACGTCACCGAGCCCGCCGTCGGCGAGCAGCTGCCGCAGCGTGCGGAAGTCGTTGTCCCAGCGGCGGTTCTGGAAGACGGAGAGGAGCAGCCCGCGCTCGTCGGCGAGGGCCGCGAGCTCGCGCGCCTCGGCGGCGGTGCCCGCGACCGGCTTGTCCACGACGGTCGGCAGGCCCGCCTTGAGGGCGGCGGTGGCGAGCGACACGTGCGTCTTGTTCGGAGCGGCGATGACGATCAGGTCGAGCTCGTCCGCGCGCTCCCACAACTCGTCGGCCGACGCGGCGCACCGCAGGTCGTCGCCGAACTCGGCGCGGGCCTGCGCCTGCCGTTCGGGGTTCGACGTCACGACCGTGTCGAGGACGAGGCCCTCGGTGGCGGCGATCAGCGGGGCGTGGAAGACGGAGCCCGCGAGGCCGTACCCGACGAGGCCGACGCGGAGGGGAGAGCGTGAAGAGCCTGTGCCAGTCATGCCTTCCACTTAAGCAACGGTGTTGCCAAAGTGCAAGCGGGCGGGACAATGGATCCGTGAAGCCGTACGTGAACAGGGTGAACCCCGGAGTGAACCTGCCGGCGCTGCGCGGGCACAACGCCGCGCTCGTGCTCGATCTGCTGCGCGCCGCGGGCGAGGCGGGCATCAGCCGCCTCGAACTCGCCGAGCGCACCGGGCTCACCCCGCAGGCGGTCAGCAAGATCACCGCGCGGCTGCGGGACGAGGGCCTGGCCGCCGAGGCGGGCCGCCGCGCGTCCACCGGCGGCAAGCCCCGCACGGTGCTGCGGCTCGTCCCCGCCGCGGGCCACGCGGTCGGCCTCCACCTGGACCGCGACGCGCTGACGGCGGTCCTTGTCGACCTCACCGGCACGGTGGTCGCCGAACGCCGCGCCCCGCTCGCCTTCGGCGCGGGCGCGCGGGCGGTGGTCGAGGCGGCGGCGGGCGAGGTGCGGGAGCTGTTGCGGTCGGGAGAGGGAGAGGGGCGGGGGCAGGGCGAAGGGCAGGGCGAAGGGCAGGGAGAGGGAGGGGGAGAGGGAGAGGGAGGGGCCGGGCGTCGGATCTCCGGAGTCGGGGTCGCGCTCCCCGGGCCGCTCGACCACGCCGCAGGCGTACTGCACCGTGTCACCGGCTTCCCGGAGTGGGACGGGTTCGCGCTGCGCGACGCGCTCGGTGCGCGGCTCGGGCTGCCCGTCGTCGTGGACAAGGACACCAACGCCGCCGCCCTGGGCCTGGCCCTCGCCGGTGCCGCCGACTCCTTCGCGTACCTCCACCTCGGCACCGGACTCGGCGCCGGGCTCGTGCTCGACGGCGCCCTCTACCGCGGCGCGCGCACGGGCGCGGGTGAATTCGGCCACCAGGTATTGCAGTTGGACGGGCCGCGCTGCGAGTGCGGGGACCGGGGGTGTGTCGAGGCGCTCTGCCTCGCGGCCGTCGCCCGGGGCGACCTCGACGAGGCGGCGCGGGTGCTCGGCACGGCCGCGGGCAACGTCGTCGGCCTGCTCGACATCGACCGCGTGCTGCTGGGCGGCCGGACGGTCTACGCCGCCGAGGACCTTTTCGTACGAGGGGTGGGCACGGTCGTCGCCGAACGCGTCCGGCGCGGGGGTGGGAGGACGCCGGTGCCGGTGAGCCTCGCCGCGGGAGGGGAGCGCGGAGTCGCCGAGGGGGCGGCCCAGCTGGTCCTCGCTCCCCTCTTCGGGCGGGCGGAGGGAGTTGTTCCGCACGACGGCCCGGGATGACGGCTGACCCCGCCCCCCAGGAAGCCGCTCAGATGACGATGACCCGGCGTCCGCGCGTATGGCCGGCCTGGCTGTCGATGTGGGCTGCCGCGGCCTCGGTGAGCGAGTACGACTTCTCGACCGGGATGTGGAGCTTGCCCCGCGCGATGAGTTCGGCCGCCTCGGCCAGCGCGTCCGGCACGCTCCCCGCCGCGCCGGAGAAGCGGACACCGAACTGCGGTGCGTCGAGGTCGGCGATGGAGAGCACCTTGCGCGCGTCACCCGTCAGCTCGACCAGTTCGCGGATCACGCCCGACCCGGCGAGATCGAGGGCCGCGTCGACCCGGCCGAGCCGCCGCACCCGGTCGACCCAGCCCTCGCCGTACGTCGTGGCGAGGGCGCCCAGGTCGCGCAGGTAGTCCTGGTTCGCGGCACCGGCCGTGCCGATCACCACGATGCCGCGGTCGCGGGCGATCTGCAGGACCGCCGAGCCGACACCTCCCGACGCCCCGCTGACCAGCAACCTCTGCCCGGCCTCCACCCCCACCTCGCGGATGACGCGCAGCGCGGTCTCCACCACGGAGGGGTATCCGGCCGCCTCTTCGAAGGTCAGCCCCTCAGGCATACGCGCCCAGGCCGAAAGCACGGCGAACTCGGCGTAGGTGCTCGACCCCTCGCCGAAGACGGAATCGCCGACCTCGATCCCTTCGACGCCCTCGCCCACCTCGTCCACCACTCCCGCGGCGTCCAGGCCGACGCCCGCGGGCAGTTCCAGGGGGTGGGCGGCCAGGATCTGGCCTTCACGGACGCGCCAGTCGACGGGATTCACCCCCGCCGCCCGCACGGCGATGCGTATGTGGCCGGGTCCCGCGTGGGGCTCCTCGGCATCGATGAGGCGCAGGACGTCCGGACCGCCGAACTCGGCGAAGCTCACTTTCTTCATGCCGCCGAACGTAACACTAACGGTTAGTGTTTTGTAGCTGTTGTTTTTGCGTCACCGTTGTGGTTTCGTACCTGATAGCATCCGGCCATGACCGTGCCGACCGGACGCCGTGAGCGCAAGAAGGCCGCCACCCGCCAGAAGATCGCCGACGCGGCACTGCGGCTCTTCCAGGAGCGCGGGTACGACGCGGTGGGTATCCGTGACGTGGCCGCCGAGGCCGACGTCGCCGTCACCACGCTCTTCTCCCACTTCGCCTCGAAAGAGGCCCTGGTCTTCGAGCAGGACGAGGACTTCGAGCAGCGCCTCACGAGGGCGGTCGTCGACCGGGAGCCGCACGAGCCGCTCCTCCCCGCGCTGCGCCGCGAGATCCACGCCATGGTGCGGCACTGCACGGCGGACGGCGCGGGCCCGATCTGGCGCATGATCAACGAATCGCCCGCCCTGCGGCAGTACGACGAGTCGATGCGGCTGCGCCATGCGAAGTCGCTGGCCACGGCCATCGCGGCCGATCTCGGCCTGCCGGGGACCACGACGGCCTGCCGGGCGGTCGCCCGGTTCGTCGTCGACGCCTACTCGCTGGCCCGTGAGGCGGACGATCCGCGGGGAGCGGTGGACGAGGTCTTCGAGATGATCGAGGCGGCCTGGGGGAGCACGGGCCCTTCTCGCCGGTGACGCGCTCGATGTCCAGCCGGTGACGCGCTCGACGACGGCTCTCCCGCCGTTGGCGCTCGCTACTTCGTGCGCGGCCTGAGCAGATCCTCCACGAGTGTGTCCACCAGGCCGCGCGGAATGCTCGAACCCGTCAGCGCGCGATAGACGATCGGGCCGACGACGGCGTCGGCCGTGGCCTCGGGGCCGAGCGCGGGCGCGATCTCGCCCGCGTCGACCGCGCGCGCCAGCATGTCGCGCTCCAGAGCGCGGCGCGGGCCGAGATAGCGCTTGTGGAAGCTCTTGGCCGTGTCCGGGTCGTGCTGCGCCTCGGTCGGGCGCCCCTGGGCTGCAATTCCTCGACCGGCACGGCGAGACCGTCCCCTGGTAGGGCTCCGGGCCGGTGTCCGGGCGGTGGGCGGTCGACCGATGGGCCCGCCGACCCGCTCCGGCGGAAACTCGCCTGAACGAGGGGGATCAGGCGGCCGAACGGGCCCATCGCGCGGTGGGGCGGCGCTGAGGTCGCGCGTGCGGGGAAGGTCTCGAGGCATGCCCCGACCGGTGGACGCCGACCGCCGTCCGCCTCCCTCCCGCTCCCGGTCCCGCCCCGCCTCCCCTCGTCGGTGTTCAGCTCAGCAAAGGCCGTTCATGCGCTTGTGCCGTTCCCTCGTCCTCGGTGCCGCCGTCGCTGCCGCCGTCCTCGTGCCCGTGGTGGTGGCGGCGCCCGCGACGGCCGGGACGTCCGCGGTGGCCGACGGAGACGGGAGCCGGGGGAGCCGCGCCTCCCGGGCGGCCTGGACCCACGCCGTGAAACGGCCCACCTGCGCCACGGACGACAGCGCCGACTTCCCCATCGACACCCGTATCCACCGCGGGCCCGGCACCTACCACCCCGGGGACGGCTACCAGCACTGGTCGATCGACCTCACCAACACCACTGACGAGACCTGCGCCAGGATCCACCCGATCGTCGTCCTCGTCGACCGGGCGCGGACACTGCGGCCCGAGCAGATCCAGCTGGAGTTCGACGACGGGAAGCGGCGGCGGCCCGTGCCGTTCGAGAGGACCGGTCAGGGAGAGCACGTCGGCGTCTTCGACGACGCGGGCTTCGCCGGGTTCACGGTCGCGCCGGGCCGTACCGTCACGGTCGAGGTCCGGCTCACCTTCACCTCGGACACCGAGGCCGACCGCGTCGTGGCGTCCGCCGCGCTCGTGCAGCGCAGGGACGACGACGGCGACTGGGTCGGCGACTCCAACGACTACCCGTTCGACATCGTGACCGAAGGCCCCGCGACGCCGTCCGCCGAACAGCTCGCCCAGACGGGTCCGGGCGCCCCGACGGTGTCCGGGATCGCCGCCGGAGCCGTCCTCCTCGGCGCGGGCGCCATCGTCATGGCGGCCCGGCGCAGGCGCCTGCGGTCCGGAGCGCGCTGACCTCGGCCCAGGACCGCCCCCGGCCCCCGCCACCTCCCGTTCACCCGCGTGTTCACGTACGTCTGCGAGCATCCCCGAGTGGACAACCCGAACCCCGCGCACCACCCCGCCCACCTGCTGGACCAGGTGCCCGGCGCCCCCATCCGCTCCGGCATCCCCGAGCACGGCCGCATCCCGAAGTACTACGCCGTCAAGGCCCGGATAGCCGCGCTCATCGTGGAGTTGGGGGACGGGCAGCCGCTGCCCACCGAGCGGGATCTCGCCGAGCGGTACGAGGTGGCGCGCGAGACCGTGCGCCAGGCGCTGCGCGAACTGCTCCTGGAGGGGCGGCTGCGCAGGCAGGGGCGCGGCACCGTCGTCGCGGGGCCGAAGCTGGAGCAGCCGCTGTCGCTCGCGAGCTACACGGAGGGCGTGCGGCGCCAGGGCCGTACGCCCGGCCGCAATCTCATCTCGCTGGACCGCTTCCCGTGCCCGGCCGTGCTCGCCGCCGAGATCGGCGCCGGTGCGGGCGAGCCCGTCTGGCACATGGAGCGGGTGCTGCTCGCCGACGACGAGCGGGTCGGCCTGGAGAGCACGTACGTCTCCGTCGCCCGCGTACCCCGCCTCGACGTCGACTTCGCACCGGACTCCTCCTTCTACGCGTACTTGCGCGACCGCCTCGGCATCTCCTTCGGCGACGCCGACGAGAGGATCGAAACGGTCCTCGCCACCCCCCGCGAGGCCCTTCTCATCGGGACTCCGCCCGCGCTCCCCATGCTGCTGATCCACCGGCTCTCCCGGGACACGGACGGTCGGCCGCTCGAACGCGTACGCACCCTCTACCGCGGGGACCGGTTCTCCTTCACCACCCACCTCGGCTGATCCGCCCATCGAATGCACCGCCCCTCAAAAGTCACGGATGCGTAACGGGTCTAGTCCAAGCTTGGGTGGGCGTTCACCGTCCCGTTGCCAGTCCGCCCCGCGCGGGTCACCGCTCCCCAGCAGCGTTGCCGCCGTGAGAGTCATCGTCGTAGGAGCCGGCGTGGTGGGAACCATGCACGCCTGGCACGCAGTGGAGCGCGGCCACGAGGTCGTACAGATCGAGCGCGAGAGCGAGGCCCGGGGAGCGTCGCTGCGCAACTTCGGGCAGATATGGGTGAGCGGCCGGGCGGGCGGCGAGGAGCTCGACACCGCCCTGCGCGCCCGTGAGCTGTGGGAGGGCATCGGGAAGCGCGTCCCGGGCCTCGGCTTCCGGGCCAACGGCTCCCTCACCCTCGTGCGCGACGACAGGGAACGCGCCGTCGCCGAGGCCGCGCTGGCCCGCCCCGACGCCGCCGCCCGCGGCTACGAGCTGCTCGCCGCCGACGAGGCGCGCGCCCTCAACCCGGCCCTGCGCGGCGAGTTCAGCGCCGCCCTGTGGTGCGAGCGGGACGCGGCCGTGGAGCCGCGCACCGCGCAACTGCGGCTGCGCGAGGCCCTGTCGAAGTCCCCGCGCTACACCTTCCTGCCGGGCCGCGAGGTCCGCGAGGTCGTCGGCGCGGGCAGCGTCCGCGACGACCACGGCGACGTGCACACCGGCGACTTCGTCGTGCTCGCCACCGGAGCCTGGCTCGGCGGGCTCGTCCGGGAGCTGGCCGGACCCGACCTGCCGGTGCGCCGCGTAAGGCTGCAGATGATGCAGACCGAACCCCTCGGCGAGCGGCTCACCACCTCCGTCGCCGACGCCGACAGCTTCCGCTACTACCCGGCGTACCGGTCGGAAGCGCTCGACGCGCTCAACGCCGCGCAGCCACAGGCGCCGACCGCCGCCGCGCACAAGATGCAGCTGCTCATGGTGCAGCGCGAGGACGGCGGGCTGACCATCGGCGACACTCACGAGTACGAGCACCCCTTCGCCTTCGACACCGTCGAGGACCCCTACGACCACCTCATCGAGGTCGTCGAGGGCTTCCTCGGCCGCCCGCTGCCGAAGATCCGGCGGCGCTGGGCCGGGGTGTACGCGCAGTGCGTCGACACGAGCCGTGTCGTGCACCGGCAGCAGGTGCGCGACGGCGTGTGGCTGGTCACCGGGCCCGGCGGGCGCGGCATGACCTGCTCGCCCGCGATCGCCGAGCAGACCGCCGACGAACTGGGATGGTGAGGGATTTGACGAACACCATGACGCACACCACGGACGGCAGCCGGATCGGGCTCGTCGTGCTCGACATGGCCGGCACCACCGTCGCCGACGGCGGCCTCGTCGAGCAGGCCTTCGCCGCCGCCGCGCGCGAACTCGGCGTCGAACCCGAATCGGCCGACCACGCCGCGAAACTGGAGTACGTCCGCGCCACCATGGGCGAGTCCAAGATCTCCGTCTTCCGGCACCTGTTCGGCGAGGAGAAGCTCGCGCGGCAGGCGAACGTCGCCTTCGAGAAGGCGTACGGGACCCTCGTCGACGGCGGTCGCATCGCACCCGTCCCCGGGGCGCGCGAGGCCATCGAGGAGCTCGCGGACGACGGCCGCACCGTCGTCCTCACCACCGGATTCGCCCGGGTCACCCAGGACGCCATTCTCGACGCGCTCGGCTGGCGGAACCTGGTCGGCCTGACCCTCTGCCCCGCCGACGCGGGCGGTCGCGGACGCCCCTACCCGGACATGGTGCTCGCCGCCTTCCTGCGGACCGGCGCCGTGGACGGCGTGCGGGACGTCGCCGTCGCGGGCGACACGGCCTACGACATGCTCAGCGGCGTACGCTCCGGCGCCTCCGTCGTCGCGGGCGTGCTCACCGGCGCCCACGACGGTGCCGCGCTGCGCGAGGCCGGGGCCACCCACGTGCTCGGTTCTGTCGCCGAACTGCCCGCCCTGCTCCGGGAAGTCGGCTGATGGGCAGCGGCATCCGCTTCGACCGGGTCTCCGTCGCGTACGGCGGCACCACCGTCCTCGACTCCCTCGACCTGACCGTCGAGCCCGGCGAGGTCATGGCCCTGCTCGGGCCCTCCGGGTCCGGCAAGACCACCGCGCTGCGGGCCGTCGCCGGGTTCGTGCGGCCCGCGGCGGGGCGGGTGTTCATCGGTGGCCGCGACGTCACCGCGCTGCCGCCGCACCGGCGCGGCATCGGCATGGTCGTCCAGCAGTACGCGCTCTTCCCGCACATGCGCGTCGCGGACAACGTCGCCTTCGGCATGAAGGCGCGGAAGGTGGCGAAGTCCGAGATACCCGGGCGGGTCGCCGAGGCGCTGGAGATGACCGGCATGGCGGCTTACGCGAAACGGTTTCCGCGCGAGCTGTCCGGCGGGCAGCAGCAGCGGGTCGCCATCGCGCGGGCGCTCGCCGTCCGGCCGGGCGTGCTGCTCCTCGACGAGCCGCTGTCCGCGCTCGACGCACAGCTGCGCTCCGGAATGCTGGCCGAACTCGCCCGTCTGCACCGGGAGTTGCCCGACGTATCGATCCTGTACGTCACCCATGACCAGGTCGAGGCGCTCACCCTGGCCGACCGGATCGCCGTCATGGACCGGGCGAGGCTCCAGGACTGCGGGACGCCCCAGGAGCTGTACCGGGCTCCTCGGACGGAGTTCACGGCGTCGTTCGTGGGCAACGCGAACCTCCTCACGGTGACGGTGGGCACAAAGGGCGTCTCCCTCGGCGGCACGGAACTCGACGTCGACACGGGGGCGGTGGCGGCGGGGGTGACCGCCACGTTGTGCGTGCGGCCGCATCTGGTGGGGCTGGGGGAGGGGCCCAACTCCGTCGTGGGGGAGGTCGTCGAGGTCCAGTGGCGGGGGGCCACGCACCGGTTGTACGTGGCGGTCGGCGGGGAGCGGATCAAGGCGGACGTACGAGAGCTGCGGACGCCCCCGGCGATCGGGGAAACGGTGACGCTGCACTTCGCGCCCGACGACGCGGTGCTCCTGGCCGGAGGGGTGACCGGTGGGTAGTCCCGCTGAGCGCCTCGCCGACAGTGCCCCGGCACCGGGGGCTGCGCCCACCCGTTCCGCCGCACGGAACACCTGCCCACAGCGGGAGCCGAACGCCTGCCCACAGCGGGAGCGGGACGGCTCGCCTTGGCGGGAGCGGCGCGTTCCCGCACTCGTGTGGGCCCTGCCGCCCGTCCTCCTCCTCGGTCTCTTCTTCCTCTATCCGCTCGTGCTCGTCGTTCAGCAGTCGGTGCGGCCCGATACGGGTGGGACCTCGTTCGCCGCGTACTCCGACGTGTTCGCGTCCGAGGTGTTCCGGGAGGCGCTCGGGACCACCGTGTGGCTGGCGGTCGGGGCGACCGCGGGGTGTCTCGTACTGGGGTTCGCGCTCGCGTTGATCATCGCGTTCGTGCCGTTTCCCGGCGGGAAGGCCGTCGCCCGGTTCATCGACGTCTTCCTCTCCTTCCCGTCTTTCCTCATCACCCTCGCCCTGCTGTTCGTCTACGGGACTAAGGGCATGGCCAACGGGGTGTGGACGGAGGCGACCGGCGCCGCGGAGGGCCCGTTCCAGTTCCTGACCACCCCGTGGGGCGTGCTGCTCGCCGAGATCACGTACTTCACGCCGTTCGTGATGCGGCCGCTGCTCGCCGCGTTCTCGCAGCTCGACACGGCGCAGCTGGAGGTCGCGGCCGGTCTGGGGGCGAAGCCCGCCCGTATCGTCCGGCGCGTCATCCTGCCCGAGGCGCTGCCCGCGCTCGCCGCGGGCGGCAGCCTCGTCCTCGTCATGTGCCTGAACGAGTTCGGGATCGTGCTCTTCACGGGCGCCAAGGGGGTCACCACCCTGCCGATGCTCGTCTACAGCAAGGCCATCCTCGAGTCCGACTACCCGGCGGCGTGTGTCGTCGCCGTCGTCAACATCGCGATCTCCGTGGGCCTCTACGGCCTCTACCGGGTGGTGAGCCGTCGTGCTGGTGCATAGCTGCAAGGGCAGATGGGCCCTCTGGGCGCTCTTCCTCGTCCTCTTCCTGCCGCTCTTCGCGCTGCCGCTGCTCGTGATCCTGACGGCGTCGTTCGCCGAGCACTGGTCGGGGGCCTTCCCCACCGGATTCACCGGGGAGCACTACGCGTCGGCCACCCGCGGGGAGTCCCTGGAGGCCCTCACCACGAGCCTGGTGACCGCGGTGAGCGCCAGCCTGCTCGCGCTGGCCGTCGGCTCGTGGGCCGCGCTCGCCGCCGCCGCCCTGAAGAAGCGCGGCAAGGCGCTCGTCGACGCGCTGTTCGTGCTGCCCCTCGCCGTGCCGTCGGTCGTCGTCGGCCTCGCGGTGCTCGTCGCGTTCTCCAAGCCGCCGATGATCCTCAACGGCACGCGGTGGATCGTGATCCTCGCGCACGCCCTGCTCGTCACGGCGTTCGCCCACCAGTCGGTCGCGGCGGCCCTCGTCCGCCTCGACCCGGCGTACGAGCAGGCCGCGGCCTCGCTCGGCGCCCGGCCCTCGTACGTCCTGTGGAAGGTGAAGCTGCCGCTGCTGCTGCCGTCCCTGACGGCGGCGACCGGGCTCTGCTTCGCGCTCTCCATGGGCGAGCTGAGCGCCACGATGATGCTCTACCCGCCGGACTGGATGCCGCTCCCGGTGCGGATTTACGCGGCCACCGACCGCGGGTCCACGTTCACCGGCGCCGCCGTCGCGGTGGTCCTGATGGCGGCCACGCTCCTCGTGCTGTTCGCCGTCTCCCGTATCCGCACCCGCGCCTCCTACCGCTGAAGCCAAGGAGTACGAAACGTCATGTCCCGCCTTACCCGAGCCCAGCACCTGCGCACGGCCGCCGCCGTCACCGGCGGCCTCGTCCTTGCCGGATCCCTCACCGCGTGCGGCGGCAGCTCCGCCGCGTCCGACGACAAGGCCGTCACCGTCTACAGCGCCGACGGCCTCAAGGGCGAGAACGGCGACGGCTGGTACGACCGGGTCTTCGAGGAGTTCGAGAAGAAGACCGGCATCAAGGTGAACTACGTCGAGGGCGGCTCGGGGGAGATGGTGCAGCGCGCCGTCCGCGAGAAGTCCAACACCCAGGCCGATGTGCTGATCACGCTGCCACCATTCATCCAACAGGCCGACGAGAAGGGGCTGTTGAAGGCGTACGAGCCCGAGGGGTCGAAGGAGGTCGGCGCCGCGGACAAGGACGCCGACGGCAAGTGGACCTCCGTGGTGAAGAACTACTTCGGCTTCATCTACAACAAGAAGGAGCTGCCCGGCGGCAAGGCGCCCAGGACGTGGGAGGACCTCACCGACGGCACGTACAAGAACAAGGTGCAGTACTCGACGCCCGGCGTCGCGGGCGACGGTACCGCCGTGCTCATCAAGGCGATGCACGACTTCGGCGGCAAGGGGCCGGCGATGGAGTACCTGAAGAAGCTCCAGACCAACAACGTCGGCCCGTCCGCCTCCACCGGCAAGCTCGCGCCCAAGGTCGACAAGGGCGAGCTCCTGGCGGCCAACGGCGACGTCCAGATGAACTACGCCCAGTCCAAGGACCTGCCGAACCTCAACATCTGGTTCCCGGCGACCGCGAAGGCCCCGGACAGGCCGACCACCTTCGCGCTGCCCTACGCGGCCGGCCTGGTCACCAAGGCCCCGCACGACGCCAACGCGCGGAAACTCCTGGACTTCCTGCTCAGCCGCGACGCGCAGCGCCAGGTCAGCGAGATCGGCGGCGGCTTCCCGGCCCGCGAGGACGTCAGGCCCACCGACGCCAACGCGACCGCCCTCGGCGAGATCATGGACGGCGTGGAGATCTTCCGGCCGGACTGGCGGGACGTCTCGGAGAACCTTCCGTCGTACGTGGAGGACTGGAAGTCCGCGACCGGCAGCTGAGAGTTCACCGTCGTACCTCTGGGCTCCGGTGATCGACGGGGTCAAGATCACTGGATCCTGATTAGGCTGTGGGGCGTCGGCACAGCGCTGTCCCGGCGTCCCCTCACCACCAGGCTGACCGCAGACCGCAGGAGTGCACCTCATGGCAGAGCGCAAGCCCATCGAATCGTGGCTCACCGACATGGACGGCGTGCTCATCCACGAAGGGGTGCCGATCCCCGGCGCCGACACCTTCATCAAGAAGCTGCGCGAGTCCGGCAAGCCGTTCCTCGTCCTGACGAACAACTCCATCTACACCGCGCGCGACCTCCAGGCCCGGCTGGCCCGCATGGGCCTCGACGTCCCCGTCGACAACATCTGGACCTCCGCGCTCGCCACCGCCAAGTTCCTCGACGACCAGCGCCCCGGCGGCACCGCGTACGTCATCGGCGAGGCGGGCCTGACCACGGCCCTGCACGACATCGGGTACGTCCTCACCGACCACGACCCGGACTACGTGGTGCTCGGCGAGACCCGCACGTACTCCTTCGAGGCCATGACCAAGGCCGTCCGCCTCATCAACGCGGGCGCCCGCTTCATCTGCACCAACCCCGACGAGACCGGCCCCTCCACCGAGGGCCCGCTGCCCGCCACCGGGGCCGTCGCCGCGCTGATCACCAAGGCCACCGGCAAGAACCCGTACTTCGCGGGCAAGCCGAACCCGCTGATGATGCGGACCGGGCTGAACGCGATCGGGGCGCACTCGGAGACCAGCGCGATGATCGGCGACCGCATGGACACGGACGTCCTGGCCGGTCTGGAGGCGGGCATGGAGACGTTCCTGGTGCTGACGGGCCTGACGACCCGCGCCGACATCGACAAGCACCCCTTCAGGCCCTCCACCGTCGTGGACTCCATCGCGGACCTCGTCGACCGCGTCTGACGCAGTCCGTGTTCGCCGCAGAACGGCTCTGACCTGCGGCGCAGCGCCCCACGGGTCCTCGGGCGGCGCGCCCCGAGATGCGAAGGGCCGCCCGGCGCGTGAACCTCGTATACAGGAGGTTCACGATGCGTATACGTTCCCTTGCCGTCCGTGGAGCAGGGGTGGCCGTCGCCCTCGCGGCCGCCCTGCCCGCCACCGCGGCCCAGGCCCACGACAGCGGCTCCGTGCGAGCCACCATCACCCCGTCCACCGCCGCGCCCGGCGCCACCGTCGAGGTGAGCGTCACGGGCTGCGGGGGCACGACAGGAACGGCGGGTTCGGGGGTCTTCGAGGGGGACGCCGAGCTCACCGGCCGCGACGGCGGCCAGTACGCGCTGGCGGGCAGCGCCAGGATCCGGCAGGGCGTCTACGGCGCGCACGACGTGACCATCACCTGCGACGGCCACCCGCACCAGGGCGCAGGCACGCTCCAGGTGATCGAACACCACCAGGATCCTGTCTCGCCGGTACGGGCCGGCGGTGGCGGCGCCGCACACCACGTGACCACGGCCGCGTCCCGTGCGCACGATGCCAACGAGGCGGGACCCGGCACCCGGCACGCCGTGATCGGCCTGGTCCTCGCCGCGGTCGCGGCCGTCGCCGTCGCGTTCCGCAGCGTCCGCCGCCGACGCTCCCAGTGACGGACGGGAGACAGTCGTGTCCAGTGGTGAACACCCCCATGGATCAAGGCGGTTGTCGACCGGCGTCGCCTGGGCCGTCCTCATGGCCGGCCTGTGCCTCTGGGGCAGCGACGTCGCCGGTCTGCGCGGCGGCCTCTCCGGGCCCGCCACCGGTGACGTGGCCGCGGTCGGCCGCCCCCTCAGCGTCGAACTGCCCGCCCCGCACGAGCCGTTGGCGCCCGCGCGTCCGCTGCGCGTCGACGTGCCGTCGCTGAAGGTGCGGGCCCCCGTCCATGCCCGCGGCCTGGACGCCGACGGGGCGATCGACCCGCCGCCCTTCACGCAGGCCGACACCGTCGGCTGGTACGCGGGCGGCACCCGCCCCGGCGCCTCCGGCGCCGCCCTCGTCGTCGGCCACGTGGACACGGAGACGGAACCCGCCGTCTTCTACGACCTCAGCACGCTGCGCCCCGGCGAGAAGATCGAGGTGACCCGCGACGACGGCACGGTCGCGGAGTTCACGGTGGACGACGTCCGGGTCATCACCCGCGCCCGCTTCGACGCGAAGAAGGCCTACGGCGTCCACGAGAAGGGCCGCGCCGAGCTGCGCCTGATCACCTGCGGCGGCGCCTTCGACAAGGACGCCCGCACCTACACGGCGAACGTCGTCGTCTCGGCGTACCTCACGGGAGTCGACAGGTGACCACCGCACGCGCCGCCGGACATGTCACCGCACGCGCCACCGGCCTCGCGTCCGGCCCTCCACCTGGCCCGGTCGGCGGCCCGCTCCCCCCGGAGCCGCCGACCGGACAGGTCCTCGACCGCGCGCGCACGGGTTGCGGGAGTAACCCGGCGTCGACGCGGGAGGTCCGGGACCATTCCGAATGACGGATCACGGAATGGTGGGCAAAGGCCGGGGGCTCGGGCCGTGCAACCGACTGTAGAACGAACAGGCGCGCGATCCTAGAGGGCGTCCGAGCCGGAATGACACCACGTCGCTTCTCCCTCTCCCTCCGTGATCACCGCGGGTGGCACGGGTCGAACCGAATTCAGCGGGCGGGTCGCGGAATGCCTTCCAGCAGCGTTTCACTGCCGACCGAGCCCTTGATCACCGCGGCGGCGACGAGATCGAGAGACTGTTGCTCGCGGCGCGCATAACTCCGCAGCGCCTCGAATGCCTCGTCCACGCCGCTCTTCCACCGCTCCGCCAGGATTCCCTTGGCCTGTTCGATGCGAATTCGGCTGTCGAGCGCGGTCTGGAGCTGTTCCGAGAGGGTCCGGCACTCGCAGAACGCATGGCGATTGGCGAGGCCCACCGCCGCGGCTCGGGCCAGGGCGAGGGCGGCCCGGAACTCCCGCTCGGACGTGGCCGGTCGACGCGTCCCCGGGACGAAGACGTTGAGGACGCCCAGCATGGCGCCGCGCCGGTGCATCGGCGCCGCGTACGTCTCCGCGACGCCGTACTTCACGGCCTGCCCGGTGAACGCGGGCCAGCGCGCCCGCACCCGGCCGGAGCCGATCCGGACCGGTGGCACGGGCCTTCGGGAACCGAAGCTCTCCAGGCACGGGCCGCCGAGGTGCTGCACGGCCAACAGGTCCCGCACCCGCTCCTGTTGGCGGCTGCTGGGAATGAGACGTACCGTGCCCGCCCCGCCCGTGTACATGACGCCGACGCCCTGCGCGCCGAGCAGCTCCACCGAGCGGTCCGAGAGCCACCGCAGATACCTCTCGGTGTCGAAGTCGTCGGCCAGGGTGTCCGCCGTCTCCACGAGAACTTCGGCAAGCCGCAGTTCACTGTCAGGGTCCCGCACGGCCCCTCCTCCCCAACTCCCCGCAGACTCCGCCTACCCGGCGGCGCGACGCTGTAACAGCTCTTCTACAGCTCCTCGCGGGGGTTGGCCGGACCTCGTGGGGCAAGGAGGCCGTATGTCAGGATTGAGACCGGACAGTGCACCCGAGGGGGAGTGGATGTACCGCAAAGACACCGGTCGCGGGCACGGTTTCGCGGCCAGGGGAGTGCGGGCAGGGGTGGCGCTCGCGGGGGCGGCGATGCTCCTGGCCGGCTGCTCCTCCTCCGACGGTGACTCCGGGGGAACGTCGAGTCCACCGGTCGGGCAGCAGCCCAAGGCCAAGGACCCGTACTGGGTCAACCCGGACGGCAACGCGGCCAAGCAGGTCGCCTCGTACGCCAAGGACAGCAAGAAGGACGACGCCGCGCTGATCCGGAAGATCGCCGAGCAGCCCGTCGCCGAGTGGCTCGTCCCGGAGAACGCGGAGGACCAGGCGCGCGGCTTCACCGAGGCCGCCGAGAAGGCCGGCAGGGACGCCCTGCTCGTCGTCTACAACATCCCGCACCGCGACTGCGGCCAGTACTCGGGCGGCGGCGCGGCCGACGGCAACGCGTACCGCGCCTTCATCGACCAGGTCGCCAAGGGCATCGGCGACCGCCACGCCACGGTGATCCTGGAACCCGACGCGGTCCTCCACATGGTCGACAAGTGCACGCCGCAGCAGTTCCACGAGGAGCGCTACGACCTCCTGAACGGCGCCATCGGAAAGCTCAAGTCCCTGAAGGGCACCAAGGTGTACCTGGACGCGGGCAACGCGGGCTGGGGAAACCCCGACTCGCTCTGGGAGCCCCTGAAGCGGTCCGGCGTCGAGCAGGCCGACGGCTTCTCGGTGAACGTCTCCAACTTCCAGACCACCGAGGCCAGCACCGAGTTCGGCAAGAAGCTGTCGGCGAAGATCGGCGGAAAGCCGTTCGTCATCGACACGGGCCGCAACGGCAACGGGGCGTACACCAAGGGCAAGGACCCCTGGTGCAACCCGCCGGGCCGGGCGCTCGGCGAGACCCCGACGACGAAGACGTCCGACCCGCTGGTCGACGCGTATCTCTGGGTCAAGCGTCCCGGTGAGTCCGACGGGACGTGCCGGGGCGGCCCCAAGGCCGGCGAATGGTGGCCCGACTACGCGTTGGGCCTCGCGAGGAACGTCCCCTAGGTGCGCGGGGCTGTGACATGTGCGGCTCCGCCGCGTGGGCGCGAGCCGGAAAACAGCCGCAGCCGCGTCTGCTCGGTGTCTCGGCAGACGCGACTGCGGCTTTTCGCGGGCTGAGCGCGCAGTTCCCCGCGCCCCTGAAGCGCCCTCCGGGCGCCCCTTAAGGCACCCGCACCCACCGCGCCTTGCTCGGTGTGCCCTTGCCGTCCGTCACGAACAGCATGTACCAGCCCGACTCGACCAGGGACCGGTTCTTCGGGACCGTCACCGTGACCGAGTCCTTCGACTTCTTCAGGTCGAGCGCGATCGACGTCTGGTCGATGTCCGTCACGTGCGTGGACGCGCTCGGCTTGATGAGGCGGGCCGTCTTGACCGACGCGGCCTGGCGGGTCGGAAACGTGCCCGACTCGCCCCGCCCGATCGTCTTCGGGCCCGCGCCCAGCGCCGGCTGCGCGCCGTGGTACAGGTACGGCGGCGTGTAGATCTCGATGCGCTGCTCGAAGACGCCCGGCTTGGTGTTGGCCTTGTCGGCGTAGAGCGAGTCGGAGCCGAAGAACATCACGCGGCCGTCGGGCAGCAGGATCGAACCGGAGTGGTAGTTGCGGCCCACCTCGGGGTCGGCCACCCGCTTCATCTCGCCCGTCTTCGCGTCGTAGATCCGCGCCTGGTGGATGTTGGAGTCGCCGCGTCCGCGGTAGTCCTCGGAGCCGCCGGAGATCAGCACGGTGTCGTCGGGCAGCGTGGAGATCTGCGGGTAGCGCGTGCCCTTCTCCAGCTCGGGTCCGTCGGCGAACCTCGGCTTCTCGGCCAGCAGGTCGACGATGCGGGTCTTCCTGCTCGACTCCTCGGACTCGCCGACACCGCCGCCGCCGACCACCATGTACTTCTGGTCCTGGGCGGGCGGCAGTTCGACCGTGCCGGAGGTCTCCAGGAGCTTGTCGTCGCTCAGGCCGGGGATGCCCCGCCACTTGTTGGTCCGCAGGTCCCAGATGCCGGGCTTGCGGCCGACGTCGTCCGGGCCGTAACCCGCGTTGGAACCGGAGTAGAAGAGCTTGCCGTCGGCCAGCTGGAAGATCGCCGGGTAGGTCGGGAACTGCCGGATGCCCTTGGTGTACGTCCACTTCTTCGTCTTCGGGTCGTACACCTCGTTCTTGCCCGGGACCAGCTGGCCGATCTCGTCGAGTCCTGAGGTGGAGAGGATCCTGCCGTCGGTGAGCGTGGTCAGCGTGGGGTACCAGCGCGCCTCGTTCATCGGGTCGACCTTGATGTACCGCTCGGCGACCGGGTCGAACTCGAAGGAGTCCCTGATCCCCTGGAAGTCCTTCTTGTCCAGGGCGAGCTTCTGCGCCATGCCGTAGACGTTGCGGGTGTCGGCGCCCTTGAGGCCCTGGATGCGGTAGTTGTCCTGGGTGCCGGTCTCGTACTTGGAGCCGCTGCGGGCCGCCTCCACATAGACCCGGCCCAGACCCGGCTCGGTGCGCAGGAACGCGCCGGTCTGCTTGTCGAAGACCTTCTTCGCCTTCTCGACGAGGATGTTGTCCTTGGAGACGAAGGTCTTGCCGTTCTTCTTGCCGGTGAACTTGGTCCCGGCCGGGATCGTCTTCGGCTCGTCGGGGTCCTCGTTGTGGACGATCATCAGGCCGCCGGCCTTGGTGATGTCGCCCTTCAGCTTCTCGTAGCGCTGCGTGCCGCCCGCGATCAGCAGATTGCCGTTGCCCAGCTGGGTGTGGCCCGTGCAGAACAGGTCGGTCGGCGTCGGGATCTTCTTGATGGTGTTCTTGACCGGGTCCCACAGCCGGGTGTCGAACTTCTTCTTGTCGAAGTTCTTCTGGTTGTTGCCCGACCCGGCGACAAGGAGCACCTTGCCGGTGTGCAGCAGGGCCGCGTGGATCGTGTTCTGGCGGTACTCCTCGGGGAAGTCGATGACCTGCCAGTGGCCGTTCTCGGCCTTGTACTCCGGCTTGTTGATCTTGTAGTCGTGGTACTTCTCCGAGCCCACGCGCCACAGCCACGGTCCGTTCATCCCCGCCAGCGCGAGGACGACCGCCGCGCCTATCGCGATGCGGCGGGCGCGACGGCGGCTGGAACGGTCTTTCATTTCTTACGTCCCCCAAGGGAAATCTGCATGGTCTGATCGGGTGCGGAGGCCCAGCTGGGCTTCTGCCGCGGGGCGTGGGGCCCGGGGGGCGGACCGAACTGGCCGGGCGGCCCGAACTGGCCGGACGGAGCGGGGTGGGCCTGCGGCAGGGGAGCCGTGGCGTCGCGCTGCTGCGGGACCGTCGTCCCGGGTCGCTGCGGCGGCCCGGAGGGCCCGGCTCCACCGGAGTGCCCGGCCTTCTTCCTCTCCTGCCGCATGCCCCAGCGCCACGCGAAGATCGGCGCCGCCGTGACAAGGAGGGCGAACGAGGCCCAGGTGATCATCGCCGGGTGGGAGTGCCCGTACACGAAGGACGCTGCCATCGAGCCCGCGAAGACCAGGATGAAGAACAGGTGGATGCGGAAGGTCCCGAAGAGGGTGTCGGGGCTCGCCGAGTCGCCCTTGGGGGTCACCACGAACTTGCTCTTGCGGCGCAGGGCGGCGTCCAGGAGCGAGCGGGCGTAGATCGGCGCGGAGAGGGCCGACATCACCATGCCCGCCACACCGCCGGAGCCCTCGGGCTCGTGCGGGGAGACGTTGTGCCTGCGGTTCCAGATGTAGAGGCCGATCTGGAGCGCCGAGGCGTTGCCGTACAGCATCAGCCAGATGGTCGGGTCGATGTTCACGCCGGACGCGCCGAGACCCAGGAACAGGGCGCAGCTCAGCGCCGCGAGGATCCAGTTCATGGCGGACATCGGGTAGAAGATGACCATCATCGTGTAGTTGAAGAGGCGGCCCGGGGGCAGTGAGAACGGCGCCTTCCAGAACTGCTTGAGGATCGTCTCGTACGTTCCGCGCGACCAGCGCAGCTGCTGGGTGAAGAAGTCCGTCCAGGCGTTGGGGCCCTCGCCGACCGCGAGCACATCGGGGGTGTAGACCGACTTCCACTTCTTTCCGGTCGCCGGGTTGGTGGCGCGGTGGATCTCGAAGCCGGTCGCCATGTCCTCGGTGATCGAGTCGTACAGGCCGCCGATCTGCTTCAGCGCCTTGATGCGTACGGCGTTGGAGGTGCCGACGAACATCGGGGCGCCGTAGGCGTTGCCCGCCCGCTGGATCAGCGCGTGGAAGAGGAACTGCTGGGACTCGGCGGCCTTGGTGACGAAATTGTCGTAGTTGCCGTAGACCTGCGGGCCGATGACGAAGCCGACGTTCTCGTCGCGGAAGAAGCCGAGCATCCGCTCCAGGTAGTTCGGCATCGGGACGTGGTCGGTGTCGACCGAGGCGAAGTAGTCGTACTCGTCGCCGTGCGCGTCGAGCCAGGCGTTGTAGTTGCCGTGCTTGGTCTTGGCGCGGTGCGGGCCCTTGGCCGTGTTCCACTTCGCCACGCCCCTGCGGGAGAAGTGGTGGACGCCGAGCCGCCGGCAGACCTCCTTGACCTCCGGGTCGTCACCCTCGTCGAGGAGCCAGACGTGCATGAGCCCGCGGTGCCGGATCCTGACCGCGGCCTCCAGCGTCTTCGTCACCATCTCGATCGGCTCCTTGCCGGGCACGAACGAGGTGAGGAAGGCGACGCGGGTGCCGGTCTCGGGGACCACGGGGACCGGGTCGCGGGCGACGAGCGTCGCGTGCGCGTTGGAGAGCACGTTCATGCAGCGGAAGAACTCGATCAGACCGATCGATATGAGCATGACGATGTCGAGCGCGGGCAGCCAGTCGTTGGCGACGTAGTCGCGCTCCGTCCAGTGCTCGGGCTGCAGCAGCCAGCCGAGCAGCACGAGCGAGAGCAGCGGCGCCGCGCCGAGCATCAGCGCGGCCCGTACCTTGTGCGGCTCCTGGGAGAGCAGCGAGCGGTACCGCACCGTGTACGGCTTGCCCGGGTCGGGCTGGGTCAGCGGCCCGGCGAGCCGGCTGTAGTGCTCGTAGTCGTACCGCGGCAGGGAGTTCTTGATTTTGCGGAAACCGCCCGTCCGGTGCGAAACCGCCCTGAGCTGGGTCGTCTCTGACGGGTCGTTCTGCTGTGCGCCCGCGCCCGTCGGCGTCGACGTCATGAGTCATCCCCCCGCACGCGATCACCCGCGTGTTCGTTGGTCGTTCCGGTCCGCTCGGTCCCCCTCGACCTTCGCGAACGCATCAGAGGCAGGCCACCGTCGGCTTAGACAGCGAAAGGCGACCTTCCGGTTGCATGATGCCCCCCTCGGCATCGCTTCATGAACGGGACCCCGCCCCTTGTCCCGCCACGGCCGAACCGGGTCCCCAACTGCCCCGCGTCGTCGGCCTCATGAGAGCCGATGGCTCCAGAACAGGGTTCTACGCCCTACGGCATGATCGCAAGGGCGAAGACCTCTTTACCGGTCATATGTGCGATTTGGGGCATCCGGTGAGACGGGTGAGCTCAGGCGCGTGCGGATGTTGCCGAAGTGCTCACGCACCGCCTGCTCGGCCCTGAGGGTGTCGCCCGAGCGCACGGCCGCCAGGATCTCGCGGTGCTGGCGGCAGGTGACCCTGGGGTCCTGCGGCACGTCCACCAGATCGGTGCGGACCCGGTGGAAGGCGTCCCAGAACGCCTCGAGGACCTCGCCGAGGAGGAGGTTGCCGAGGCCGCGGTAGAGGGTGGCGTGGAAGGCCCGGTCGGTCTCGGCGCGCACGGCTGCCTCCGGGGACGCCGCCTCGGCCTCCATCCGTTCGACCAGGGCGTCGAGTTCGGCCAGGTCGGCGTCGGGGACCCGGCCCGCGAGGCGGGTGATCAGGCCGGTCTCCACGGCCTCGCGCAGCTCGAGGAGCTGGAGCAGGCTGTCCTCGCCGCGGTAGTGGCCCGCGACCGTGCGGAAGGCGAGGCCCTCGATCATCGGCGCGACGGACATCGGGCCGACATAGGTGCCGAAACCGTGCCGGATCTCCACGATTCCCATCGCCTGGAGCGCCTTGAGGGCTTCCCTGACGGAGTTCCTGCTGACACCCAGGCGCTCCATCAGCTCGGGCTCGGTCGGCAGTGAGGCCCCCGAGGGCAGCCTGGAGTCGATGATGAGCTTCTTGATCCGCTCCTGGATGTCGCGCGCCATGGCGCAACGGTAGCGGTACGCATGCGGGGGCAGGCCCCGGACGGGCATGACCGGAAGGCGCCCCCGGGGCGCGACGAAGGCCCCCCGCGTGAACGGAGGGCCTTCGCTGTCTGTGCGCCGCCAGGGACTCGAACCCCGGACCCGCTGATTAAGAGTCAGCTGCTCTAACCAACTGAGCTAGCGGCGCCTGCTGACCCGGAGAACTCTACCGGATGTCGGGCGGTGCTCCGGACCACCCGGCACCGGTCCGCCGGGGCCCGGGGCGCCCGGGGGAGTGCCGAACGGCGGCCGCTCCATCATTCGGACCGTCAACATGCGATATCCCGGGACAGTTGCAAAACTGACGGACGTGCAGATGCGCGGAGATTCTTATTCGGGGTGTGAGGGGAATCGCATGGAGGCCGCTCCGCAGTTCGAGGAATTCGTTCCCGAGAGCGACTGCGGCTGTCCGGGCTGTATTCACTGGCGCCGGACGGAGCACACTCTGCCGCCGCGGCTCGGCGGCCACCCGGCGGCGCACGGCGCGCGCCGCGCCCTCGTCCTCGCCGCGGCGGCGGGCGCGGCGCTCGGCGGTCAGTCGCTGCCCGCCGTGGCATCGGTCGAGGTGGGAGGCCATGCGGCGGCGCCGGACGCGGCCCCGGCCGACGACGCCCCCGACACCCCGCAGGGCGCGGTGGCCCCGCTGCACGGCGGCTCGGGCACCCCGACGCCGGGGGCGCCCGCCGCGTCGGCGGCGCAGCCCATCACCCGGGCGGAGATCATCGCCAGGGCCGAGAAGTGGATCGCGGCGAAGGTGCCGTACACCATGGACAAGTTCTGGAGCGACGGCTATCGGCAGGACTGCTCGGGCTTCGTCTCGATGGCCTGGAACCTCCCGGGAAACGAATGGACGGGCAGCCTCGGAAAGTACGCGGTGCGCATCGCCAAGGATGAACTGCAGCCCGGCGACATTCTCCTCTTCCACAATCCGGCGGACCCCAACAAGGGATCGCACGTCACGCTTTTCGCGGGGTGGACCGACGCGGAGCGCACGCATTACGTCGCCTACGAACAGACCCGCCCGCACGCCAGGAAACAGGTCACCCCCTACCCCTACTGGACCGACGGGGACCGCTATCTGGCCTATCGCTACAAGGGTGTGAGCGACGGCACCCCGGGCGGCGCGGACTCCGCCGCCGCGCCGTACCCGGGCGCGCGCTCCTTCGGGCCCGGGGCGGACAACAAGTACGTGACGCGGCTCGGCAAGGCGCTGGTCGCCCGCGGCGGCAAGCGCTTCTACCGGTCGGGTCCCGGGCCGCGCTGGAGCGACGCGGACCGCAGGGCGACCCAGGCGTTCCAGCTGGCGCAGGGGTGGCGGGGCGGGAACGCGGACGGGCTGCCGGGGCCGATGACGTGGTCGTACCTGATGAAGGGAAAGGGCCGGAACATCCCCGCACCGGGCGCAGGCGCGGACGGCCCCGTGACCGGCGCGGGCGGCGCGCAGGCGCCCGCCTACCCCGGCCGCGGCGTCTTCCGCCCGGGCAGCACGCACGCGGCGATCGAGCGGCTCGGCAGGCAACTGGTGAAGAAGGGCTTCGGTAAGCACTACGCGCGGGGCCCCGGGCCGCGCTGGAGCGAGAGCGACCGGCGCAATGTGGAGGCGTTCCAGCGGGCCCAGGGCTGGCGGGGCGCGGCGGCCGACGGTTACCCGGGGCCAGAGACGTGGCGGCGGCTGTTCCGGTGAGGGCGGCGCGGTGGGCGGAACGGGGAGACGGGGGGCGGGCCCGCACTGTCGTGCGTACGCCCGAAGAACGTGCCCCGCGCCGGACCGGACGGGACCGGACGGACACGATTCGCGTCAGGGCGTGGAGCAGGACGAGACACCGATGAGCCGAGGCACAGATGAACCGAGGCGCAGATGAGCCGGAGAGACGGATGAGGCGGAGGCACGGATGTGCCGCAGACACGGATGAGCCGGAGAGACGGATGAGGCGGAGGCACGGATGAGCCGGAGAGACGGATGAGTGCGACGGCGGCTTCCCAGCCACAGACCCCGCAGCCCGACGGGGCGCCCGAGCCGGCCGGCGCGCGACCGCCCCGGGTGATCCAGAGCGAGGCCACCACCGAGATCCCCGTGCACCTCCTCTTCCGCGACGATCCGGACGACGCGACGGGCGTACCGCTCCCGCCCGCCGTGGTGCGGCGCAGGCAAGGGACCGGGGAGCAGCCCCGCACGGCACGGCGGCCCGCACCGCCCGCCGTCGCCGAACCGCAGGCACGGCCCGTCACCGACATCGACCCCGCGACGCTGGAGCGGCGGGCCTGGGTGCTGCCCGGACTCGCCGGAGTGCTCGGCGGCTGCGCGGGCGTCGCCGGCGGCGCGCTCTCGCTGTGGTGGGCGGGGGTGCTGCCGGAGCCGGCGCTGCGGCTGACCGGGCTGCCGGGTTACGAGGGCGCGGGGCTCGGACCCGCGCAGTGGGCGTCGCTCGCCGGTTCCGGGACGCTCGGCCTCTTCGGGTTCGGCGGTCTCGCGCGCGGCCGGGTGGGCAGGGCCTGGGTGCTCAGCCTCTTCGGCCGCTACCGGGGCACGGTCCGGCGCACCGGCCTGATGTGGGTGAACCCGCTGCTGCTCCGCCGCCGGGTCGACGTACGGCTGCGGCACTGGCGGAGCGAGCCGATGCCGGCCGTGGACCGCAGCGGCGTGGCCCTGCGCGTGGTGGTGCTCCTCGTGTGGCGGGTGAAGGACCCCGCGCGGGCGACGCTGGCGATCGAGGACCACCAGGAGTATCTGCGGGAGTGCGTGGAGGCGGCCACGGCCAGGGTCGTCTCGCGGCTGCCCGCCGACGCCTTCCACGACGAGGCGCCCACCCTGCGCGACGCCGAGGCCGTCGGCGCCGCGCTGACCCGGGCGCTCGCGGCGGACACGGAGGCGGTCGGCGTCGAGATCTTCTCGGCCCGGCCCACCCGTATCGAGTACGCCCCCGAGGTCGCCGCCGCGATGCAGCGCCGCCGGGTCGCCGCGCTGGAGGCGCGCCACCGCGACACCGTGCTGACCTCGGTGGTCGACTCGGTCGAGGACACGGTGACGCGGCTGACCACCCGGGGCCTCGTGGAACTCGACGACTACGAGCGCAAGGCCCTGGTGAAGGATCTGACGGTGGCGTTCTGCACGGGCCACGGAGACCGTCACTGACCGCGGGCCCCCGGCCGGTGAACGATGCGGACGGATCCTCGCCGCTATTGGTATGGACATGTTCAACTAACGGCAATAATCTGAGCTTGGTCTAGACCGCAGTGCGCGCACGTCCCACGGAACTCCCCACGTTCGGCAGGAGCGGCACATGCGAAACAAGAAGGTTTACGCGGCCCTGGTCGGCCTCGGTACGGTCGGCGCGTTCGCGCTCTCCGCCGGTGGCGCCAGCAGTCATGGCTACACGGACCTGCCGGCCAGCCGGCAGATCAACTGCGCCAAGGGCGTGGTGTCCAACTGCGGTTCCATCCAGTACGAACCGCAGAGCGCCGAGGGCCCCAAGGGCTTTCCCGCCGGCGGCCCGGCCGACGGCAAGATCTGCTCGGCGGGCGTAGCCGGATTCGACCAGCTCAACTCGCCCAAGACGCCCGGGGGCGGGGCCTGGCCGACGACGAAGGTGAGTGGCGGTCAGAACTACACCTTCCGCTGGCAGTTCACCGCGCGTCACCGCACCACCGATTTCAAGTACTACATCACCAAGCAGGGCTGGGACGACAGCAAGGCGGTGACCAGGTCCGCCCTGGACACCACGCCGTTCCTCAGCGTTCCGTACAACAGCCAGCAGCCGCCCGCCACCCTGTCGCACAGCGGCACCATCCCCGGCGGTCGCAGCGGGCACCATGTGATCGTCGCGGTCTGGACGGTCGCGGACACGTCCAACGCGTTCTACGCCTGCTCGGACGTCGCCTTCTGAGCCCTGCCCGAGGACTTCCCCGCACTCCTCGGGCAGGTTCCGCGCACGCCGTGCCGACCACACGGCGTGCGCGGAAGCACTCATCAACGCGATGGCTGGGCCGACGGGCTCCACACCTGACGCTCCGTCAATTATGGTGCGCGGTCATGGAGAGCACCGGAGCCACGGTCGCGGAACTCGTAAAGGCGCGGTGGGGCGATCACCGCGCAGGACTGCGCCACACCGGCGGTGAGCTGAGCCACCACCAGGTGACGGCGGGGGCGGCGGCCAGGGCCGCACTCCTCGCCGACCTCCTGCGACGGCGCGGCGCACCGCACATCGGCGTACTGCTCGACAACACCCCCGAATTCCCGCAGTGGTTGAGCGCGGCGGCGCTCGCGGGCGCGGCCGTGGCGGGCATCAATCCCACCCGCCGCGGCCCGGAGCTGGCCCGCGACATCCTGCACACCGACTGCCAGATCCTGGTGACGGAACAAGCGCACCTGCCGCTGCTCGACGGCCTCGAACTCCCGGGCGTACGCACCCTGGTGGTCGGCACCGATGAGTACGAGGCACTGCTGGCGCCCTACGCGGACGCGAAGCCGGAACCCGCGCGCACGGTACGCCCGGACTCACCTCTCCTGCTCTACTTCACCTCCGGTTCGACGGGCGCACCCAAGGCGGCGATCTGCAGCCAGGGACGGCTGGCGGCGGCTGGCGGCTCGCTGGTCGCGCACTTCGGCGTCCGGCCCTCGGACACCCACTACATTTGCATGCCCATGTTCCACGGCAACGCGGTGATCGCCGACTGGGCGCCGGCGCTGGCCGCGGGCGCGTGCGTCGCGCTGCGCGCCCGCTTCTCCGCGTCCCGCTTCCTTGACGACGTACGTGACTTCGGGGCGACGTACTTCACGTACGTGGGCAGGGCGGTGCAGTACATCCTGGCCACGCCCGAACGCCCCGACGACCGGGAGAACCCGCTGCGGGTCGGCTTCGGCACCGAGGCGGGGGCGGTGGACGCGGCGCGCTTCGAGGAACGGTTCGGGGTACGGCTCGTCGAGGGGTACGGGTCCTCCGAGGGCGGGGCGGCGATCCAGCGCACCCCGGGCACACCGGCCGGGGCGATCGGCCGCGCCGCGCCCGGGGACGACCTCGCGGTGGTCGACCCCGGGACGCTGCGGGAGTGCGAGGCGGCACGGTTCTCCCCGGACGGCCGCCTGCTGAACGGGGATACGGCGATAGGGGAGTTGGTCAACCGCGGCCCGAACCCCTTCGAGGGCTACTGGCGCAACGAGGAGGCCCAGGCGGAGCGGCAGCGGGACGGCTGGTACTGGACGGGCGACCTCTTCTACCGCGACGCGGACGACTACCTCTACTTCGCGGGCCGCACGGACGACCGGCTGCGCGTGGACAGCGAGAACCTGGCGGCGGCGGTGATCGAGAACATCCTCGCGAGGTTCGCCGGGGCGGCGGCGGTGGCGGTGTACGCGGTGCCGGATCCGGTGGCGGGCGACCAGGTCATGGCGGCACTCGCGCCGCCGCCCGCCACCTCCTTCTCTCCGACCGCCTTCGCCGCCTTCCTGTCCGCGCAGCCGGACCTGGGGACGAAGATGGCGCCCCGCTTCGTACGGGTGGTCCCGAGCATGCCGGTGACGGCGACGAACAAGGTCGCGCGGAGCGTGTTGCGCCGGGAGGGATTCCGGTGCGGGGACCCGGTGTGGTGGCGCCCCCCGGGCACGTCGGCCTACCACCGGCTGACCCCGCCCGCCGTCCAGGAACTGCTGCGGCAGTTCAGGGCGCGGGGCCGGGAGGACTTGCTGGACCACTAGCCTGCCGCTTCGCGGGGATGGGCGGGCGGGTGGGGGTTTCTCCCCCGCTTTCCGCCTGCGGGCGCGGACAGTCCCGCCGCTCCGCGGCGGATGCATCCCACCCACCCACCCGTTTGCCCCGCGACGCACAGCCGGAGTAGGGACACGCCCCCACCGGGGCGCAGCCGCCAAACCGGCCGGAGGGGACGTGGGGGTATGTGCGAACGGAGCACCGAGCATCCTGTAGCGCCATTGTTCGTGCAGCGTGACGCAGGGATAGCGAGTACGCACATACCCCCGCGGCCCCGCCCCACAACCGAACAACAGGCGCCCCAGCCCAAACGGACCCGCACACACCCCCGCTACCGTGCCCCCATGGCCCGGGGGCGTCGCCGAGGGCAGGTCGAACGCGGCGGTCGCCGGTGAACTGGGCGTCTCCGAGGCGGCGGCCTACCTGCGGGCGTGAGGGATCAGTAGGGAAGGAACACAAGTCGGTAAAACCGCTCGCTTGACCGATTACGATCCACGTCCATGAGCGCGTCAGAACAGCCCGGGGCAACGGCACAGCCCAAGACCACGGCACAGGGCGACACACCGGACGAGGCCGCCCAGAACCAGCAGAGCCCCGCCCCCACCCCCACCCCCGCCGCCCGCGCCCGCCGCGCCCGCATCGCCGCGGCCTCGGTCCTGATGGCCGCCGCGGCGGTGGTGCTCGCGCTGCGCCTGGCGAGCAGGTCCTCCGTGCTCGTCGTCGGCGTCTACGGCCTGCTGCTCATCCTCTGCGGCGGAGTGATCGAACTGAGCCGCCGGGGCCGGACCAGGCTAGGCACGTACCTCCTGGCGGCAGGGCTGGCCGCGGCGCTGTTCATGGACGGCTTCGTACTGTCGTAACCACCACGACCGCCGCCCTGACGACTCCAGATACCCCCGCTCTCACGACTCCAGATACCGCCGCTCTCACGACTCCGGATACCGCCGCCCTCACGACTCCAGATACCGCAGCACCGCGAGCACCCGCCGGCTGTACCCGTCGGCACGGGACAGGCCCAGCTTGTCGAAGATCGCGTTCAGGTTCTTCTCGACCGCGCTCAGCGAGATGAACAGCTTCTGCCCGATGGCCGCGTTGGTGTGCCCCTCCGCCAGCGCCTCGAGGACGGTGCGTTCCCGCGGCGTGAGCCGGGTCAGCGGGTCGGCGTGCGTGGTGCGGATGAGCAACTGCCGTACGACTTCGGGGTCGATGGCGGCGCCACCTGCGTGCACCCGTTCCAGTGCGTCAAGGAACTCCTCGACCTGGGCGACCCGGTCCTTGAGGAGGTAGCCGACCCGTTCGGCGCTCGAAGTGAGCAGCTGCGCCGCGTAGTTGCGCTCCACGTACTGGGAGAGCACGACCACGCCGATCTCGGGGTGCAGCTCGCGGATCCGCACCGCGGCGCGCAGGCCTTCGTCGGTGTGGTCCGGCGGCATCCGGATGTCGGTGACGACGACGTCGGGGGCGCGCGCCTCGACCTCGCGCAGCAGCGCGTCGGCGTCGCCCACGGCGGCGAGGACCTCGTGGCCCTCCTCGGCGAGCAGCCGGACCAGGCCCTCCCGCAGCAGGGTCGAGTCCTCGGCGAGGATTACGCGCACGGCAGCTCCGCGGTGATCGTGGTGGGTCCCCCGAGGGGGCTGTCGACCCGCAGCGTGCCGTCGAGCGCGGCGACACGGCTGCGCAGCCCGGTGAGCCCGCTGCCCGCCGGGTCCGCGCCGCCGACGCCGCTGTCGCGGACGAGGACGGCGAGCGTGGATCCGGTCTTCCGCACCCGTACGAAGACCTCGTCGGCCGCCGCGTGCTTGGCGGCGTTGTTCACGGCCTCCGACACGACGAAGTAGGCGGCCGTCTCGACGGAGGAGGGCAGCGGGTCCGGTACGTCGTACTCCATGCGGACGGGCAGCGCGCACCGCTCCGACACCCCGCCGAGCGCCTCGTGCAGGCCCAGACTGTCGAGGGCGGTGGGGTAGACCCGCCAGGCCACCTCGCGCAGTTCGGTGAGGACTTCCCGCGCTTCCTTGTGGGCCTGTTCGAGCAGGGCGTCGGCCCGTTCGGGGGTGCGGCCGCGCCGGGCCCGGCCGAGCAGCATGGCGAGGGCGACGAGCCGCTGCTGGACGCCGTCGTGCAGATCACGTTCGACGCGGCGCCGCTCGACGTCGACCGCGCGGACGACCGCGGCGCGGCTGGTGGCCAGTTCGTCGATGCGGCGCTGCATGAGTTCCCGCTCGCAGGGGCCGAAGCACTCGCGGGCGAGACGGGCGTCCTGGTCGGTCAGGGCGCGCAGGCCCTGCACGGCGAGGAAGAGCAGGGTGCCGCCGAGCACGACCTGGCTGAGCAGGTCGATCCAGGTCATCGAGGAGTGGGTGAGCGACACGGCGAAGATCCCGGCGAGGACGGCGCCGAAGTCGACGAGGCCGACCACCACCGCGCACAGCAGCCCGGAGTACGTACGGGCCGCGAGGTAGCGCAGGATCTGCTGGTCGCAGGCGCGGTGCTCGGGGAAGACGTCGTGGAAGAAGAGGGAGCGGCGCCGGCGCTCCAGGGCGGTGAGCCTGCGGGCGCCCGCGGCGAGCAGGGCGTGGGCGCGGCGGCGGGTGCGGGGCCAGAGCAGGAAGGCGCCGAGGGCCGTGCCCGCGACGACGAAGTACAGCAGTCCGAGCAGGGCGGTGAAGCAGCCGACGAGCACGCCGAGGACCCTGAGGACGAACGGGGCGGCCACGGGCTCCTTCACGCCGTCCGACATTAGCCGAGCCCTATCGGGAGCGGCGGTGCCGGGCCCCGGCGGCGTCCCGGGCCGGGTCACCGGGCCGGTTCCGGGACCGCACGCGCACCACCACGTACACCGCGACCGCCAGGAGGACGAGGACAAGGACGGCCTTGGAGAGCAGGCCCACGTACGTCTCGACCGCGTCCCACTGGTCGCCAAGCCAGTAGCCCGCCATGACGAGGACGGTGTTCCAGACGAGGCTGCCCACGGTGGTGAGGGCGAGGAAGAGGGGCAGCCGCATGCGTTCCACGCCGGCCGGTACGGAGATCAGGCTGCGGAAGATCGGCACCATCCGGCCGAGGAGGACGGCCTTGGTGCCGTGCCGGTCGAACCACGCCTCGGTGCGTTCCAGATCGGCGGGCTTGACCAGCGGCAGCTTCGCCCACAGGGCGTGCATGCGCTCGCGCCCGAACAGGACGCCGATCCAGTAGAGGGCGGCCGCGCCGACGACCGAGCCGAGCGTGGTCCAGAACAGCGCGGAGAACAGGCTGATCACGCCCTGGCCCGCGGCGAAACCGGTGAGCGGCAGGATCACCTCGCTGGGCAGCGGCGGGAAGAGGTTCTCCAGCGCGATGGCGAGCCCGGCGCCAGGACCGCCCAGCACATCGACGAGGTCGGCAGCCCATCCTGCGATGCCGCCCGCGGGTTCCTGGGGGAGAGCGAGAGTCGTGAGGTCCATAGGGGGCAACGCTAGAAAGTGCAGGTCAGTGGCGGTATGAGGGTTGCCGTCGAGTGGGGGTGCGGAAAACCGCACCCTTGGCCCACCCCCGAGGGGACCAACGCGAAAGGGCGTCCCCGGAAGACCGGGAACGCCCTTTCGGCATTCGCAAGTGCGCCGCCAGGGACTCGAACCCCGGACCCGCTGATTAAGAGTCAGCTGCTCTAACCAACTGAGCTAGCGGCGCCTGCTGACATGTAAATAGTACCTGGTCCGAGAGGGTGCCTCCGACCACGGCGGGGAACCTAGATGGCCAGGGACAGCAGCACCGGCGCCGCCCCGCGGTTCAGCGTGTCCGCCGCCTCGCGCAGGCGGTGCGCGTGCTCGACCGGCAGGGAGAGCGCGAGGCACCCCACCGCGGACCCCGCGGTGATGGGTACGGCCGCGCACACCGTGCCGACCGCGTACTCCTGGAGGTCGAGGACCGGGACCGTGGCGGGCTGGGAGGCGAGGCGGTTGAGCAGGACCCGCTCGTTCGTGATCGTCCGGGAGGTGAGGCGGGCCATCTTGTGGCGTGAGAGGTGGTCCCTGCGGCCGTTCACGTCGAGCTGGGTGAGCAGGCTCTTGCCGACCGCGCTGGCGTGCGCGGAGGAGCGGAAGTCCACCCATTCGTTGACCGCGGGGGTGCGGGGTCCTGCCGCGAAGTCGGTGACGCGGACCTCGCCGTCCACGTAGCGGCTGATGTAGACCGCGGCGCCGATGGAGTCGCGCAGGCCGTCCAGGGTGCGCTGGAGCTTCTCGCGCAGCGCGTCGGCGTGGTCGCGGGCCGAGCCGAGGCGGCTGAGGGTCTCACCGGTGACGTACGCGCCGGAGGCCTCGTCGGTGAGCTGCTCGACGTACCCCTCGCTGCGCAGCATGCGGAGCAAGGGGGTGAGCTG
This sequence comes from Streptomyces sp. NPDC058284, assembly GCF_042881135.1. Taxonomy (NCBI): domain Bacteria; kingdom Bacillati; phylum Actinomycetota; class Actinomycetes; order Kitasatosporales; family Streptomycetaceae; genus Streptomyces; species Streptomyces sp. NPDC058284. Next base: position 96,196 of record NZ_JBHVYE010000015.1, on the reverse strand, counting down.
GGCGAGGGGGAGGCCGGTGTCGCGGGCGATCCGGGCCGCGGTCACGCCGGTGTCGTGCCGGGAGACGGTCTCAAGGACTCGCAGGGCGCTCTGGACGGAGCGGTGCGGCGTGGTCGCCTCGTGCTGCAACGCCACGGCATCCCCCTGCGTGGAACGGTTCCGGACAGTCGGGCTCCGTCCCAGGATAGCCGTCAACTGGCCCATTCGGAGCGTCTGTTGCGGAGAATGGTGGCGCGCTCCGGCCGTGTCAGCAGGAACGCGCCACTCTGGCATATGTCAGTGTCAAGATCCGGTACGCGGACACCTCCCGGGCACCCGACCGGCCCGGCACACCGGCCCCCGATCACGTCACCGCGCCCCGGCACACCGGCCCCCGATCACGTCACCGCGCCCCGGCACCCGCTCACAGCACCGCGCTCAGGAACTCCCGGGTCCGCTCGTGCTCCGGCTCGGTGAAGATCTTCTCCGGCGTACCGGACTCGATGACCCGGCCCGAGTCGAACATGAGCACCTGGTCCGAGATGTCCCTGGCGAAGTTCATCTCGTGGGTCACGCACAGCATGGTGATGTCCGTGGTGTGCGCGATGTCGCGCAGCACGTCGAGGACGCCCGCCACCAGCTCGGGGTCGAGCGCGGACGTCACCTCGTCGAGCAGCAGCACCTGCGGGCGCATCGCCAGGGCGCGCGCGATGGCGACGCGCTGCTGCTGGCCGCCCGAGAGCTGGGTCGGGTACGCGTCGATGCGGTCGCCGAGCCCGACCAGGTCGAGCAGCTCGCGGGCCCGCTCCTCGGCCTCGTCCTTGGACAGGCCGAGGACGGTGACCGGGGCCTCGGTGATGTTTCTGAGCACCTTCATGTTCGGGAAGAGGTTGAACTGCTGGAACACCATCCCGATGTTCTTGCGGACCTCCCGGACGTGCTTCTCGCCGGCCGGGACGAGCTTGCCGTTCCTCTCCTCGTGGGTGAGGTAGTTGCCGCCCACCTTGATCGTGCCCTGCTCCGGCCTCACCAGCGTCATGAGCAGCCGCAGGATCGTGGTCTTGCCGGAACCGGAAGGTCCGATCAGCGTCACGTGCTTGCCGGAGGCGACGGAGAAGTCCAGCTCGTCGAGGACGACGTTCGAGCCGTAGCGCTTGACGACCTTGTCGAAGCGGATCAGCTCGCTGCCGTCGACGGCCGGGTTGGCGATTTCCTGGGAAGTGCTGCTGTCAGCGGACAAGGCGACGCTCCAAAACTCGCAGAAGAACAGAGGCCGGGTAGGCGATGACGATGAAGGCGACACCGACCACGCTGATCGCCTCGTAGGTGAAGGTCGTCTGGCTGTAGTTCTGGGCCTGGCCCAGCATGTCGAGCGCGCCGATGGCGGCCATCTGCGGCGACTCCTTCAGCATGACGATCACGTAGTTGCCGAGCGCCGGGATCACCCTGCGCACCGCCTGCGGCAGGACGACGGACGTCCAGGTGCGGCGCTTGGAGAGGCTGAGCGCGGTCGCCGCCTCCCACTGGCCCTCGGGGACGCCGTCGATGCCGGCGCGGTAGACCTCCGAGGTGTACGTCGAGTAGTGCAGCCCGAGGCCGACGATGCCCGTGGTGAGGGGCGACATCGAGGGGCCCCACTCCGGCACCACGTAGAACAGGAAGAACAGCTGCACCAGGAGCGGGGTGTTCCTGATGAACTCGGTGACCACCGTGACCGGCCAGCGGATCCACTTCTTCGGCGAGCGCTGGGCGATCGCCCAGACCAGGCCGAGGGAGAAGGCGATCAGGGAGCCGAACAGCAGCGCCTTGAGGGTGAGCCCCACACCGTCCCAGAAGACCGGCATGAAGTCGTCCACATGCGACCAGTTCCAGTTCACTTGGCACCCCCCGTGCCGGCGACGACGTCGATCGACGACTTCGAGCGCAGTCCGCCGAACAGGCTGGTCTTCTCCGGCGTCTGGCCCACCCGTTTCTTGGCGTGCCGCTCCAGGAGCCGCATGCCGCGCGTGAGGACGAAGGCGAAGACGAAGTACAGGGCGAGCAGCAGCGTGTAGATCGGCGCGCTCTCGTTCTTCACGAGCCGCACCAGGTCACCGGCGAAGGTCATGTCGGCCACCGCGATCAGGGACACCAGCGACGTGCCCTTGAGCAGCTCGATGAGCAGGTTGTTGAACGGCGGGATCATCTCCGGCCAGGCCTGCGGCAGTTCGATGCGGCGCAGCCGCTGCAGCGGGGTGAAGTTCAGGGCGATGCCGGCCTCGCGCTGTGCGGGCGGCACCGCGGCGAGCGCGCCGCGCACGATCTCCGAGCCGTACGCGCCGTACGTGATGCCCAGCGCGAGGATGCCCGCGAACATCGGCTGGAAGCTGATGTTGAACACCGGCGGCACCGTGAACGCGATCCAGAACATGAAGACCAGCGACGACGTGCTGCGGAAGATCTCGAAGTAGGCCCCGGCCAGGAACCGCACGATCCAGAACCGGGACGTGCGCAGCACCCCGATCGGGAAGGCGATCACGAAGGCGAGGGCCGCGCTGAGGAGCGTGACCTGGACGGTGATCCAGATGCCCGGCAGGAACCAGTTCCCGAAGAACTCCGACGACATCATGACAAGCCGCCCTTCGCCGGAGGGCAGAGCCTGGCCACGGTCAGGTCCGTCATCTCGGCCTCGGTGAAGCCGAACGGCTTGACGATCCGCAGCAGCTCGCCGCTCTCCTTGAGTTTGTGCAGCTCCTTGTTGAAGGCGTCCCGCAGGTTCTTCTCGGAGAGCCTGAAGGCGAAACCACCGGCACCGTAGGCGGGCTTGCCGTCGACGACGGGCTGGAAGGGTTTCGTCGCCTCGACCCGCGAGTTCTTCTTGATCACCGTGCGGACGGTGACGTTGGTGCCGGCGAAGGCGTCCACCCGGCCCTGGGACACGGCGTCCATCCCCGCCACCTGGTCGGGCAGGACGAGTACGGACTTCACGCCCGCCGCCTTGGCGTAGTCGATCTCCGCGTAGGCGGTGCCGCTCGCCAGCTTCAGCCCCTTCTTGGCGATGTCCTCGTACCCCTTGATGCCGTGCGGGTTGCCCTTCTTCACGATGAAGGAGTCGAGCATGAGGTAGTCGGGGTCGGAGAAGAGCACCTGCTCGCAGCGGACCGGGTTGATGTACATGCCCGCCGACACCACGTCGAACTGCCGGGCCTGCGTGAGGCCGGGGATCAGGGCGCCGAACTTGGTGGGCACCGCCTTGACCTTGGGGATGCCGAGGCGAGGGAAGATGACCTTGGCGATCGCCGGCGCCTCGCCCGTGACCTCGCCGTTCTCGTCGATGTATCCGAACGGGACCTCGCCCGCGACACCGATCCTGACCGTGCCGCTGTCGCGCAGGCGGTCCAGCAGATCGCCCCCCTCAACCTTCCCCTCGTCGGGAACCCGGCTGCATGCCGAGACCCCGAGAGCGCCCAGTGCCGCCCCGCCCGCTCCGGTGAGCAGGGCGCGGCGGCGGACCGCTCTGCCGATGAATCCCTCGTTGTTCCCAAGTGGTGGAGCCATGGGCGCGCGGCTACCCGACTCGAAGCGAGTTATGCCGACGAATTCCGGCCCCTGATGCGATCGTTGTCCTCTTGACCCAGTGAGGAGCATGGGACACATGCCAGAGCGATTCATCGAAGTCTCCCTCGCCAAGCGGGGAGTCCAGTGCACGGCGAAACTGCTCGACGACCGGGCCCCGTTGACGTGTGCGGCGGTGTGGGAGGCGCTGCCACTCGGCTCGGACGTCTATCACGCGAAGTACGCGCGCAACGAGATCTACGCCCTCTTCCCGGCGTTCGCGGACCGGGAGCCGCCCCTGGAGAACCCGACCGTCACCCCCATCCCGGGAGACCTCTGCTACTTCTCCTTCTCCGGCACGGAACTGGGCACGCAGGCCTACGGCTACGAGGCGGAGGCCGACGTGCGGGCGGGCACCACCGTCGTCGACCTCGCCCTGTTCTACGAGCGCAACAACCTGCTCCTGAACGGTGACGTCGGCTGGGTCCCCGGCATCGTCTGGGGCCAGATCGTCGAAGGCCTCGACCGGATGGCCGAGGCCTGCAACGACCTGTGGCGAGCGGGCGCCCAGGACGAGACGCTCAACTTCCGCAGGCAGTAGCGCCGTCCGGCGATCGAGGACCGGGGGTCCGGGGGCAGGGCCCCCGGGTCCTCAAGCCACGGCTGGCGGTGCGATGCCTCCCGCTCCGGCCTCGTACAACGCGTGCGCCGCCCGAAGCACCACCGTGTCGGCGTGCCGCGCCCCGACGATCTGCACCCCGATGGGCAACCCGTCGTCATCGACGCCGCAGGGCACCGTCGCGGCGGGCTGCTGGGTGAGGTTGAAGGGGTACGTGAACGGGGTCCAGCCCGTCCAGCGCCGGTGCCCCGACCCCTTCGGCACCTCGGTCCCCGCCTCGAACGCGGTGATCGGCAGCGTCGGCGTGAGCAGCAGGTCGTACGTCGAGTGGAAGCGGCCCATGCGCCGTCCCAGGTCCATGCGGACGTCGACGGCCGCGAGGTAGTCCAGCGCGCTGTACCGCGCGCCCTGCCCGCAGATCTCCCGCAGGCCCGGGTCGAGCAACTCCCGCCGGTCGGGCGCCAGATGCTGCACTACGCGCGCCGCCCCGCTGAACCACAGGGTGTGGAAGGCCTCCACCGGCTCGGAGAAGTCGGGGTCGGCCTCCTCGACGTACGCGCCCTGCGCCGCGAGGGACTCCACCGCCCGCCGCACCGCCGCCGCGACGGCGGGCCGCACCGCGACCTGGCCGCCCAGCGAGGGCGAGTAGGCGACCCGCAGACCCCGTACGCCGCCGCCGAGGCCCGCACGGAAACTCCCCGCCACCGCGCCGAGTTGGGACCAGTCGCGCGCGTCGGGGCCGGTGATGACCTCCATCATCAGCGCCGCGTCCGCCGCGTCCCGCGTCATCGGACCCACATGGGCGAGCGTGCCGAAGGGGCTCGCGGGGTACAGCGGCACGCGCCCGTACGTCGGCTTCAGCGCGAAGATCCCGCAGAACGCCGCGGGGATGCGCACCGAGCCGCCGCCGTCCGTGCCGAGCGAGAGCGGGCCCGCGCCGACCGAGACGGCGACCGCGCTGCCCCCGCTCGAACCGCCCGAGGTGCGCGACGTGTCGTACGGATTGCGGGTGACGCCGCTCTGCGGGCCGTCCGTGACGCCCTTCCAGCCGAACTCCGGGGTCGTGGTGCGTCCGATGAACACCGCGCCGTGCTCGCGCAGGCGGGCCACCGACGGCGCGTCCTCGTTCCACTTCCCCTCCGGGCGCACGGTCAGCGAGCCGCGCAGGGTCGGCCCGTCGCGCATCAGGAGCAGGTCCTTCACCGACACGGGAACGCCGTCGACCAGGCCCTGCGGCTCGCCCCGCCGCCATCGCTCCGCACTGGCCCCGGCCTGCGCCAGAGCCGTCTCCGGCTCGATCCGGACGAACGCGTTCACCGCCGACTGGGTCTCCTCGGCCCGGCGCAGCACGGCACGGGTGGCGTCGACCGGGCTGAATTCGCCCTTGCGGTAGCCGTCGACGAGTTGTACGGCGGTGAGATCCGTGAGCTCGGTCATGCACGCTCCTCAGAAGCCAGACGGGTGGGGTGCCGTGCCATCAATGCCCTGGGACATACCCACGTTCTTTGTCGACCACGTTCGCCAGCGGCCGTCCGGCCTCCCACGCCTCGTACAACTCGACGAACTGGGCGCCCAGTTCGTCGCGCCAGCCGATCGTGTCGCCGCTCATGTGCGGTGAGACGAGGAGGCCGGGAACCGTCCACAGCGGGCTGTCCGCGGGCAGCGGCTCCCGGTCGAAGACGTCGAGCGCCGCGCCCGCGATCCACCGGTCGGTCAGCGCCGCCACCAGGTCGCCCTCGACGACGAGGGGGCCGCGGCCGATGTTGATGAACCGCGCCGACGGCTGCATGACGCCGAAGCGTCGCGCGTCGAACATGCCGCGCGTGTCGTCCGTGAGCGGCGCCGCGCACACCACCCAGTCCGCGCGCGCGAGCAGCCGGTCGAGCTCCCCGGGCCCGTGCACGCCGGGGCGCGCGGTGCGGCCCACCAGCGCGGTGGTGATGCCGAGCGCCTCCAGCGTGCGCGCGATCGCCCGCCCGATGGGCCCCGAGCCCACGACGCACGCGCGCGTGCCCGCGATCCGCCGGGACTCGCGATGCCGCCAGCTCCGCTCGCGCTGCAGCTCCAGGGTGCGCGGCAGGTCCTTGCCCATGGCAAGCACGAGCGCGGCGACGTACTCCGCGATGGGCTGGTCGAAGACGCCGCGCGCGTTGGTCACCAGCGTGTCGCAGGCGGCGAGTTCGGGGCACATCAGATGGTCCACGCCCGCGCTCGCGGTATGCACCCAGCGGGGCCTTCGCCCCTCGCCGGGCCAGGCGCGGCGCACCGCGTCGGAGGTGAAGTCCCACACGAGGAGCACGTCGGCGAGCGGCAGCCGCTCGGCGAGGGCGGTCTCGTCGGCGTGCAGGATCCGGGCCCGGCCGGTCAGGCTGCCGAGGCGCGGTGGTGGTGTCGGGGGGCCCGCGTCAAGGACGAGGACGGTCGTTTCGGACATCGAGGGGAAACCGTTTCGCAATGAGGTTCCGCTTCCCTGTCAGAGGTACGGCCGCGCCGGGTCGCAAACGCGTCGGAAACACGTGCCGGAAACCCGGTTCGGCCGTCTGAGATGTGCGGATTGACCACGCTCGCACCCGAACCTACCTTCGTCAACAGAGGCACTGCTGTACCGGCGGACCCTGTAGCCAGTACTCTCCGTGCAGCCGCTAGCACACTCTGTGCGGTACGTCCGCGCAGCATCCCCGTCCCGCCGTCCCGGCGCGTCGCCGGCATCGCTCGTCCCCGGCCTCCGGCCGGTCCCTGAACACACGCACGAACTTGGGGACTGTTCATGGACGTCTCTTTCCTCGGCGGACCGCACCCACAGCGAGGTGTAGGTGTCGTTGCCCCTTTCGATTTCGTCCTCGACCGCGAACTGTGGCGGTGGATCCCGGACGAGATCTCCCTCCATCTGACCCGTACGCCGTACGTGCCCGTCGAGGTCAGCCTCGACCTCGCTCGCCTGGTCAGTGAGCACGAGACACTCGGCGAGGCGGTCCGCGCGCTGACCGCCGCCGAGCCCGAAGTCCTCGCGTACGCCTGCACGTCGGGCAGTTTCGTCGGCGGCACCGCCGGTGAGCGCGCGATGTGCGAGGCCATGACGCGGGAGGGCGCGGTCGCCTCGGTGACCACGTCGGGGGCGCTCCTGGAGGCCCTCGACGAACTGGGCGCGCGGCGCATCGCGCTCGTCACGCCCTACACCTGGTCGGTGACCCAGTCTCTGGAGGAGTACTTGGGCGAGGCCCGCGTCTCCGTGACGGCCCGCGCCTACCTCGGCCTCACCCGGCACATCTGGAAGGTCCCCTACCGCGATGTGGCGGACATGGCGCGCCGCGCGATCCAGGGCAGCGACGGAGGGGCCGACGCCCTCTTCATCAGCTGCACGAACCTCCCGACGTACGACGTCATCCCACAACTGGAAGCGGAACTACGGATGCCGGTGATCTCCGCGAACCAGGTGACGATGTGGTCCGCCCTGCGTCGGCTGGGTACGCGTGCGGTAGGGCCCTACCAGGCACTGATCGATCCGTCGGCGCGGCCGGGCGCGATTCCGCTCGCCCCGCCGGCACCGCCGCAGGGCCTGCCCGAAGTACCACCCGCAGAAGGAGGAGGCTGGACGTGACGGCACTCGGATTTCTCTACCCGGGGAACTCGGCCGAGGACGAATACCCCCGCATGGAGCAGATGCTCGGCAGCGATGTCCGGCTGCAGGTCGTCCACACTGACATCGGTGAGGACGCGCACCGGGTCGACGCGCTGCTCGAAATGGGCTCGGACGCACGGCTCGCCGCGGGCGTCGAGGAGTTGCGGCTCTCCGGCGCCGAGGCGGTGGTGTGGGCGTGCACCAGCGGCAGCTTCGTGTACGGCTGGGAGGGCGCCCACGACCAGGTGCGCAAGCTGGCGATGGCGGCGGGCCTGCCCGCCTCGTCGACGTCGTTCGCCTTCGCCCATGCCGTACGGGAGGTCGGCGCGGTCCGCGTCGCGGTCGCGGCGACGTATCCGGAGGATGTGGCGGCCCACTTCTCCGCCTTCCTGAAGGCTGCCGGGGCGGAGGTCGTCTCGGCGCGCGGCAGCGGCATCGTCACGGCGGCCGAGGTCGGCACGTGGGGCCGCGACGAGGTGTTCGCCCTCGCCAGGGACGGCGACCACCCGGACGCGCAGGCGGTGCTCCTGCCGGACACGGCGCTGCACACGGCCGCGTACGTCACCGATCTGGAGGCCGAGCTCGGCAAGCCGGTCCTGACGGCGAACCAGGTCACGGTCTGGGAGGCGCTGCGGCTGGCCCAGCGCCGGGTCAACGCGCCGGGGCTCGGCCACCTGTTCACAAGGGAGCCGGTGGTGCAGGCGGAGGGGTGAGGACGGGGCTCAGGGGCTGAGGATCAGTCTGACCACCGTTAACGTCTGGACCGACCCGGAGACGTAGTACAGGACGATGGCGCCGTCGATCGTCGCCTCCCGGCGGTCGGGGTCGTCCCGTACGGGCGTGGAGCCGTGCCCGTACGGGTCCCGGCCGATGGTCCGCACGAGCGCGGCGCGGAAGGCGTCGGGGTCGCCCATCTTGGCGAGGGTGTCGTCGGCGGGCGGCGCGTAGGTGACGCGGTGGCTCCGGCGGTGGCGAGGGCTCACGACGTGCCCCGCCTCTCGGCCTCGTCGGAGGCGAGCCGGGCGAGCCGGGCCTCGGCTTCCGGATCGGGCACGGCCTCCAGCATCCAGTGGCGCATCACGGCGTGGATCTCGTCGATCCCCGCCGCGTTGATGGCCCGGTCGAACTCGGCGCGCCGCCGCTCGGGCAGGGCGGCGCGGATGTCCGGGATGGTGTTGGGCACCTCGACCTCGACTCCGTCGACGAGGGTCTTCAGGGGATCGGCCATGGTCGGCACGGTAGTCGTGCGGGGCGACGGGGTGCGGGAAATCGGGTGGACCGGGAATAAACGGAGTGACCCTCCTGTTGTTCCGGCCGTACCCGATCTTCCGTCAGGACCGACGCGACGTACGTACGTGTACGCGTACGTACATACGCATGCAGTGCAGGAGGCACCCCAGTGACAGTGGACCCGACCGGCGACGGCATCCGCGGCGAACGGCACGGGAGCGCGCCCGTACCGCTGTCCGTACTCGACCTGGTGACCGTCGGCGCGGGGCGCACCGCCACGGACGCGCTGCGCACCAGCGTGCGGATCGCGAAGCAGGCGGAGGCGCGGGGCTACCACCGCTACTGGGTGGCCGAGCACCACTCCATGCCGGGCGTCGCCTCGTCCTCCCCGGCCGTGATCCTCGCCCACCTGGCCGCCCACACCGACCGCATCCGGCTCGGCTCCGGCGGCGTCATGCTGCCCAACCACGCGCCGCTCGTCATCGCCGAACAGTTCGGCACGCTGGAGGCGATGGCGCCGGGCCGCGTCGACCTGGGTCTCGGCCGCGCGCCCGGCACGGACGGCGCGACCGCGGCGGCCCTGCGCCGCACGGACCGGCTGGGCGAAGGCGCCGACGAGTTCCCCCAGCAGCTCGCCGAACTCACCCGCTTCCTGGACGACGACTTCCCGGACGGTCACCCCTACCGGCGCATCCACGCCGTCCCCGGGCCCATCCAGGCGACCTCGCCCGGCGGTGTCCAGTCCACGCACCGCCCGCCGCTGTGGCTGCTCGGCTCCTCCGGCTTCAGCGCGCGCCTCGCCGGTGCCCTCGGACTGCCGTTCGCCTTCGCGCACCACTTCTCCGCGCAGAACACGATCCCGGCGCTCGACCTGTACCGCGAGTCGTTCCGGCCCTCCGCGGTCCTGGATGCCCCCTACGCCCTCATCGGCGTCTCGGCGCTCGCGACCGACGACGAGAGCGAGGCCCGCCGCCAGGTCCTGGCCGCCGCCCTCAACATGGTCCGCCTGCGCACCGGCCGCCCCGGCCTCGTCCCCACCCCCGAGGAGGCGGCGGCGCACGAGTTCACCGAGATGGAGCGTGAGTTCGTCAACTCCTGGAACGCCAACGTCATCCACGGCACCCCCGACCAGGTGCGCACGGGCCTGGACGACCTGGCGAAGCGCACGGGCGCGGACGAGCTGATGATCACAGGCAACGCACACAGCGGCGAGATCCGCCTGCGCTCGTACGAACTCATCGCCGATGAGTACGGGTTGCCGTTGGCGTAGCGGGGAGGGGTGGTTTGACGGGCGCGGGTGGGTGGGGGCTGGGCGCGCCGTTCCCCGCGCCCCTTGGGGGAGCCGGTGTGCCGCCGCCGTTGCCGCGAGGGGAAGCGGGGGTGTTTTAGGGGCGCGGGGAACTGCGCGAGCAACCACCGACGACCCGCACCCGCAGGCAGGCCGCCGCAGGCAGACGCGTCTGCGTGGTGCGGTGCAGCAGCCGGCGCGGCCCGCAGGGGGCTGGGCGCGCCGTTCCTCGCGCCCCTTGGGGGAGTCGGTGTGCCGCCGCCGTTGCCGTGGGGGGAAGCGGGGGGTGTTTTGGGGGCGCGGGGAACTGCGCGAGCGACCACCGACGACTCGCACCCGCGGGCAGGCCGCCGCAGGCAGACGCGTCCGCGTGGGTCCGGTTGGGATCGGCCGGTGCGGCCGATATGCGGGCTGGGCGCGCCGTTCCTCGCGCCCCTTACGGGGCGCCCCGCAACAACGTAGAGATGCGGTCCGCCGGCACGGGGCGGGAGTACAGCCACCCCTGCCCCGTATCGCAACCGATCTTCCGAAGCCGCGCAGCCTGAGCCGCAGTCTCCACGCACTCCGCCGTCACCGTAAGCCCGAGCCGGTGCGCGAGCTGGACCATCGCCTCGACGATGACCTCGTCGGCGGGGTTGGTGCGCTCCTCGCCCTCCTCGTACTGGAAGCCCCGTACGAAGGACCCGTCCAGCTTCAGCACGGACACCGGCAGCCGGCTCAGGTACGCCAGGTTCGAGTACCCCGTCCCGAAGTCGTCGATGGCGATCCGCACGCCCATGTCGCTGAGCGCCTGAAGGGCTTGCAGCGGGCGCCCCGCCGAGCCCATGACGGCCGACTCGGTGAGCTCCAACTGCAGCAGGTGCGCCGGAAGCCCGGTCTCCGCCAGGATCTCCGCGACGTCCGCGACCAGGTCCGAGTCCCACACCTGCCGTACCGCCACATTGACGCTGACGAAGACCGGGTCGCGCTCGGGATGCGCCAGCTGCCAGCGCCGGGCCTGCCGGCAGGCACTCCGCAGCACCCAGCGGCCGAGCTGCACGATCGACCCGTCCTCCTCGGCGAGTCCGATGAACCGATTCGGCGTCAGCAGGCCGAACTGCGGATGCCGCCACCGTACGAGCGCCTCCACCCCGCGCACACCCTCGTCGTCGAGCCCCACCAACGGCTGGTACTCCAGGACGAATTCGTCCCGCTCGACGCCGGGCCGCAACGAGCTGGCGAGCGCCTGGCGCGTCATGCGGTGGGCGTTGCGCTCGGGGTCGAAGAGCGTCCAGCGGGCCTTGCCGTCCGTCTTCGCCCAGTACAGCGTGGTGTCGGCGGCCTGCATGAGCCCCGTCGTGGTGGTGCCCGCGGCGCGCCGTTCGACGACGCCGATGGACGCGGAGACGGAGAGCCGCTGCCCGCAGAGGTCGAACGGCTCCTGCAGGGCCGCCAGCGTCGTCTCGGCGAGGTCCACCAGCTGGTCCGTGCCGGTCGAGTCCTCGACGAGCAGCGCGAACTCGTCACCGCCCAGACGCGCGACCAGCGGCGCCGCCGCCCTGCCGTACCCGGCCCGGTCGGCGCAGCGCGTGAGCCGCTCGGCGACGGCGGCGAGCAGCCGGTCGCCGACCCGGTGGCCGAGGGTGTCGTTGACCGCCTTGAACCCGTCGAGGTCGAGGTAGCAGAGCCCGACCCGGCCGGTGCTCGTGTCGTCGTACATGCCCGCTTCGAGCGCGGCGGCGAGCCGTTCGAAGAACAGGTTGCGGTTGGGCAGCCGGGTCACCGGGTCGTGCATCTGCACATGGCGCAGCCGGGCCTGCAACTCGCGGCGCGCGCTGATGTCGGCGGCGGCGAGGAGCACGGCCCCGCCCTTCCCGCTCCCGGCCCCGCCCCGGCCGACGGGCCCTGAGTCCGGCATCGACCCTGAGTCCGGCATCGACCCCGAGTCCGGCATCGACCCCGAGTCCGGCATGGACTCCGAGCCAAGCCCCGGCACGGGGTCCAGCTCCAGCTCCGGATCCGACATCCATGCCGATGCCGATGCCGAGACAGGCACAGGCGCCGAGACAGACACAGGCACATGCTCCGGCATCCGCTCCGGCGTCCGCTCCGGCATCCGCTCGGGCATCGGCGAGACCGTGATCTGCACCCACAGCGAGTGCCCGTCGGGGTGCTTCAGGCGCCGGGTGCAGCGCAGCCTTGCCTGCCGCCCGTGGAGCACCTCGCGGTACGCGTGCCACGTGCGGGCGTCGGAGGTGAGGTCGATCAGGTCGGCGGCGACGCTTCCGGTGAGCGCCTCGGGGGCCGTGCCGAAGAGGTCGGCCAGGGCGTCGTTGGCGCTGAGGACCAGACCCTCGTGGTCGACGACGGCCAGGGGCAGTGGCGCGGCCGCGAACGCGGCGCGGTAGTCGGACCGCTCCGTGCGCCGGCGCTCCGCGCGGCGACGCTCCGTGACGTCGGTGGAGCTCCGGCCGGGTGCTGTGACCGTGGTGGGGGTGGGCCCTTCGGACGTTCCGTTCACCGCTCGCTCCCGCAGTGCAGTTGGTTCTCGAACAGGTCTCGTCGGGCGGCCGGCTGAGGCGGGCGGTGGGGGGAGGCCGGGCCCGCGCAGGAAAGTGTGCCGATCATAGAGGCTGGCCGGAGGCCCGTTCCAGCCGTACCGCCGGGGCGGACGGCGCCCGGCACCCTCGGCAGATCGTTTCTGCTCAGCCCTGAACTGGTTCCGTTGCGACCCGATCGCTTGTGACGTTCCGTGAGCGCTCGGGGTGTCGCCATCCTGCCTCTCCCTCACTCGGAAGGGCCAGACCAACAGGGCAAACAGTAATAAATCATCACAAGGTGGGTGGGGTGTCCCGCATTCCGCACCCGGAGGTCGACGTGCCGCGTCAGCTCCCCCCTAGGGGACTCACCCGTGGAGGGGAGAATTCCCGTCTTCGCAGCGCCGCCGCCCTGCTCACCTCCCTGACCGCGCTGGCCGCCACCTCCCTGGTCGCCGGTCCCGCGAACGCCGACGCCACCGCGGGACCGTGCGCCCTGAGCCGCACCTCCGCGCACCACTCGGAGGGCCTCGACACCTGGAACACCGCCTACCCGCGCCCGGTCAGGACCCTGAACGCCGTCATGGTGTTCCTCTCCTTCCCGGACTCCCCGCCGCTGACCACCCCCGGGGAGCTCGCCGCCGACTACTTCCCGGCCACCGGCCAGTTCTTCGAACGCGCCTCGTACGGCAAGTTCAGACTGGCCCCGCATCCGCAGCGCGAGTGGGTCGAGATGCCGCAGGGCTCCCTGTCGTACGCCATACAGCGCGACTGGAACGCCAAGCGCCGCGCCGCCTATCTGCGCGACGCGGTGACGGCCGCCGACCCGCAGGTCGATTTCTCCCGGTACGACGTCATCTACTTCGTGGCCGACCCGGACGCGCCCGGCGTCGACTCGGACGCCACGAAGGTGGTGAACCTCGATCGGCCGATGCGGGCCGACGGCACGGACATCCGGCGCATCGTGACCGTCTTCGAGCGCCACCCGCCGGACCGCAACGTCCTGGCCCACGAGACGGGCCACGTCTTCGACCTGCCCGACCTGTACCACCGGCCGACCGACGGCAAGGGTGACTGGGACACCTACGTCGGCGACTGGGACGTCATGGGCAGCCAGTTCGGCCTCGCCCCCGACCTCTTCGGCTGGCACAAGTGGAAGCTCGGCTGGCTGGAGCGGCGGCAGGTGCGGTGCCTGGGCGCGGGGACCCGGCGGCTGACCCTGGACCCGCTGGCGGCGCCGCCGGTGCCCGGCGCCCTCGGCGGCACCCGGCTCGCCGTCGTCCGTACGGGCCGGGGCACAGCACTCGCCCTGGAGGCGCGCGGCGCCGTGGCCAACGACCGGGCGACGTGCACGGAGGGGATCCTCCTCTACCGGGTGCGGAGCGGGGCGGCGTCGGGCGGCGGCCCCGTCGAGGTGGTCGACGCCCACCCGGACTCGGAGTCCTGCTGGGGCGACTCGGTCTATCCGCAGCTGGCGGACGCCCCGGTGCGGGCGGGGGAGAGCTTCACGGTGCCCGGCGACGACGTACGCGTCGAGGTGGCGGGGCGGACGGCTTCCGGGGCCTGGACGGTGAAGGTGACGACGGGCTGATAGCCGGTCCAGGTGTCGGGCTGATAGCCGGTCCGAGCGTCGGGCTATGAGCCGGCCCCGTCGGCATCGGCCGGGCATACGCGAGAAGCCCCCCGCTTCCGCGAGGGGCTTCTCACCATCTGTGCGCCGCCAGGGACTCGAACCCCGGACCCGCTGATTAAGAGTCAGCTGCTCTAACCAACTGAGCTAGCGGCGCCTGCTGACGTCGTAGACCTTAGCACTCTGATCGCCGCGAGGAAAAATCGATATGCGGACCGCGGAGGAGGCCGCCGACCCGGCCGCCGACCTGGCCGCCCGTACACAGGCCCAGAGGATCACCTCGGGCCCCGGGAGCCACGGGTGGCGGGTGTCGGGGGCCACAAGCCACCGCGAACCGAGCCGGCCGCCGGGTGTGGCGCCCGGGGCGCCGGTGACGGCCGTGAGGGGCGGCACGGTGACCGCGTCCCCGGTGCCGTGACAGAGCACGGACGGGACGGCGGCGCCCCACTCCTCCCACTCCAGGAGGGCGGGCAGGCGCTGGGCGGTGCCGGGGGCGGTGAAGAGCAGGACGCGCCCGCGATGGGCGGCGACCGGCCCCGAACCCGGCCCCTCGCCCCATAACCGGTCGAGCATCCGCCGCCCGAAGACCGCGGGGACGCTCACCACGTCGAAGGCCGAGCCGCAGGGGAGTACGGCGGGGGCGGTGGGCTCGCTCCGCCAGAGGGCGAGGGCGCTGCGCGGGTACGTCTCCGCGGACGCGAGCCAGGCGGCCCCTTGGGCGGTGACGTCACAGGCGTCATGGGTGTGGAGGGGAGTACTGCTCATGCCAGGTACATGTACCGGTAGTGAGGGGTTCATCTCCGAGAGTTGCGGGAAATCGGGACAGCGGGGTGCGGAGAGGAGTACCTTGCCCCTCTGGCATATGCCAGCAGTTCCCTCACGATCCGGCCGCCCGGCCCTCGGCCCCCGGCCGCCTCGGCCCTCCGGGCCACCGGCGCCCCGCCCGCGCCCCCTCGGCTACCGCTTCTCGGCGCCGCCCCGCAGCAGGTCCCGCCCGAACTCGACCATCTTCTTCGCGTAGTCCTCGGTCCACTCGGCGCGCTCCGCGATCAGCGCGAGCGTCAGCCGGTCGAAACGGCGGGGGTCGGCGAGCTGCGCGGCCGCGATCGCCTGGAACTCGACGGACCGGTCCGCCGCGGCGCGGAACGCGTGGGCCAGCTCGGTCGCACGATCGAGGAGTTCGCGCGGGTCGTCCATCGACTCCAGGTCGAAGAAGTGCTCGGGATCACCGGTGGCTTCCGCCGGTTCGAAGAGCAGGGGCGCGGGTCGCATGCGCTGTTCGGTCCGGGGCCGCTCGGGCTCCGCCATGGTTGATCCTCCTCGTACGGGGGCGCGCCGTTCCTGCGGCGTCCGGCCGTCTCCCATTGTCCCCTGCCGCGCAAGTACGCGGTCGCGCTCTCAGGGGCGCCCCGGAGGGCGTTCCAGGGGCGCGGGGAACTCCGCGAGCAACCACGAACAGCCCGCAGCCCGACTCCATGGCCGCCACCGGTGGCGTGCCGGACTCCGTCCGGGGCGGGGCTATCGCGTCGGGCAGGGAAGTTCCGGCACGGCCCGATTCGGCGAGCAGCACACCAGGGCCAGGGACAGGAACGAGGGTCGTTCGAGGTAGCAGCCGTGCGACACGTCACCACCCCAACCGAGCCGTTCAGCGGCGGAGTGGACCAGTATCGCCAGCCGCGTACTGTCGCGGTCGGCTTCAGAATCGAACCGGGGCGCGTACTCGGTGAGCTGTTCCCCGAGCCATTGCGCGGCTTCCTTCGGTTCCTCCCACGTGCCGCGTACCCGCTTCCTGGGCTTGATGAGCCAGTACGCCGTTTCGAGCGGCGGAAGGCCCACGATGGGGAACTCCGCCTTCACTTCCTTGTACCGCTGGATCAGCTCCGGCTTGTCGGCCGGTGGTGGGTCAGGGTGCGGAGGCCGTCGCAGTGCCTCGTCATCGAACCGTTGCTTGGAGCCGGTCCACAGGTAGCCGTGGTGGTGCAACTGTCGTCCCGTTCAGTGCAGGAAGAAGAGGGGCGCCCGACCGGCCCTGTCTCTCGGGGGTGAGTCAGGGCCAGGGGGCGCCAGGGATGGCCGTCAGGCGGACAGGCCGAAGCGGGCCGGGTCGATACCGGCCGCGTGCAGTTCCTCGGTGGTGAAGCGCAACGGCTCCGCACCGGGCCGTTTGCTGTCGCCCAACGCCCACGCGTGGGGGCCGATCTTCGCCAGCGTGGCGCAGGCCTCGCCGTCGGGGTGTGTGTTGCCCCCGCACGCCTTGTGGAAAGTGGCGCCTTCGATAGGCAGGCTGTACAGGTCGGTTCCGGGCATGGGTATGCCTTCCTATGAGGTCAAAGACGAGACAGACTCAGAGCTGGTACTGATCCGACTTCGACACGTACACAACGCCAGGGGCAAGGGCCGTCGCCGACTCCCGAAAGAGCTCGTGCAGCATCGACCTGGAGTTGTCGCGCATCGCATTGGTCAGGTTGTCGGCCAGTAAGGACGCCTCGGACGGGAGCAGAATCATTTCCGTGTCTGCCATATGCCGACCGTTCTTCGTCAGCCACACAGGAACGCGAATTTTCCCATCAGCATCCCGGTATGCCGGACGGCTCGGGATCGGGTCCATCCGCCAACCCTGCGGGGCCCTCTGTCTCTGGTGCTTCGGTTCGGACGGCATGAGTACATCCTCGGACTGCCAGCGAGGGACCTCTAGCCTCTTTCCCGTTGTCTCAAGAAGTCATCTCGGAGCCCTGCAACGAAGGCCCGCATTTCCTCACCCACGAGAGCCGTGCTCTCGAAACCAACGAACTTACTCACGTACAGCTCGACGTCTCTGGCTTCGGTAGTGGTGATCTCGGCGTGAGGGATTTCGACAATGGCTAGGTTTGTATCGAAAAGAACGAACGAGGAGCCAGGTAAGTCAGTCATAGGTGCCGACAGGGGAAGTACCCCGATACCCACATTCGGTATTCTCGACATAGTGATGAGCTTGTCTAGCTGCGCTGCCAGCATCGAGGGGCGAACGATTCTCCACCTGAGTACGGACTCAGTGATCACGAACCGAAAGGTTCGGCCGGTGTCGTGCAGGACCTCTTGCCGGAGCAGACGTGCACCCATCATCTTCTCTAGGGCGCCTTGCGTGTAGCCGTGCCTGCTAAGGATGGCGCGGGCGTATTCGGGGGTCTGGAGTAGGCCAGGAATGCATGACGGCTGAAAGAGCCGCATGAGGGTCGTCTGAGCCTCTATCGCCCGGATCTCGTCCTGGTGCTTGTGGAGCCCGGTACGCCGCAGGATGCGCCACGCCGTCGCCTCCGTCGCCGCCTTACGGGCAGCTTCGGTAAGTCGGGCCTTGACCTCCTCCGAGACCTCCAAGGCCGTGAGGATGCGCTCCACGTCTATCAGACTCGGCGCAAGCGCTTCGTTCTCAATCTTGCTGAGCTTGCTTGGAGACATGACAGCGCTACGGGCGACCGCCTTAGCCTGCTTTCCGCTGGCTTCTCGCAGTTCCCGTAGCGCCCGACCGATATTGATGTTGTTCACGCTGGCTTGTGCTGCTCCCACCAGTCGCGGAACGGGATAGCGTTACTCAGGGCTGCGTCTCGGTACTCTATCCATTCCTGCGCCTGCTCCTCGGGGGCCAGTTCTGCGCTTAGAAATTCTCCGCCGTCGCCGTACTGCATAGTCACGACCGAGCGTTCATCGAAGGCCCAGAAGTCCGGCACACCTTCTAGAGGGTTCGGCTGTTCGGTGGTGTCGAGGATGAAGAACTCTTCCCCGGCTTCCTGGTTTCGGACGTAACCCCATCCGAGTTCGAACCGCAGGTAATCGCTCAAGGGGCGAGCCAGGATGTGCACGCGGTACATGCGCTTACCGGCTTGTGTGGCGTCCCGTACGGTCGTGACCCAACCGGCTGACTTGTACTCTTCCGGCTGCGGCTTACCGGCCAAGAATGCGTGGTAAGCGTTGACCCCGCCCGACTTGCTGTAGTCGTCCAGGGTCTCAAGCCGGAACGCTTCCCGCTGAAATTCCTTGAAGAGGTTCCCGAAGTCTTCAGGCGAGATGTTCACGGGCCACCCTCAAAAGCAGAGACATGGGGATACGCACGGCGGTTTCGTTGTTCGGTAGCTGCATGGTGGTGAGCGCTTCCTCGTCGTCCACCTTGAAGCCCTGCACTAAGACGTTCTCGGTGCCCTCTACCGCCCACACGGTCGGGCACGGCCCCTCGTCACATTCGCTTGCAAGCTGGTTGAGCTTCACTGGCTAACCCCCTGCGTAGGTCAGTGTCCTGTTCGATCCTCGCGACGCTGTGACAGCCGGGTCAAGGTGGCCCAGTTGAGAGAACAGGAAACTCGGGACGGTAGCCCACATACGGTCGTCACGAGGAAGGGAAGGAAGCTGCCTCGTCCGTGGGCGGTCTCATGACCAACGCATGACCAACAGCGGTCCGAACGCCGGACCGTGTACGGCGCAGGCCGCACCGTGTCTCAGGAACGCCAGCCCACCCGATGCTCCGACAACCGTGCCAGCACCGCATGGTTCGCTTCCCAGCCGTCCGGGAACTTCACCGTGACGCCCAGCTGGACCGGTTCCGTCGACGGGTGGTCGTCAAGCAGGGCGCTGACGCCCGCGCGGCAGACCACGATGCAGGCGTGCCGGTGGCGCGACGCCAGTACGCAGAGGCGGCCCGTCTCCAGGTGGAAGGCGGTCGCGTCGGGGCGGCCCGAGAGCGGGTGCAGGACGACCGTCACGTCGTACTCGCGGCCCTGGAGGCGGTTGGCCGTGTCCACCGTGACGTCCAGGACGCCAAGATCGGCGAGGGCCGCGCGGACCGCCGCCGCCTGGTCGCGGTGGGCGGTGCCGACCGCGATGCGGTCGGCGGTGAGAGGCGCGGGGTCGGGGCCGCGCTCCGACGTGGCGGCGCCCCCGCGGTCGAGGAGGCGGCGGACGACCTGGGCCAGCGCGTGGACCGCCTCGGGATCCGTGCGCGGCGTGTTACGCGCGGGCAGTTCGAGGAGCCCCCAGCCCGACTCCGCCGCCTCGTCGATCACCCGGTCCGGACCCGAACCGTCCGACGGCACCGCGAAGACCAGCGAACGGTCCCCGTGGCCCGTGCCGCTGCGGAAGGGCGTGTACGGGTAGAACGCGTCGGAGACGAGGGGCGCGGCCGAGGCGGGCAGCCGCCAGGAGACCGGGAGGCGGTGCTGCGGCAGTTCGGGATTGTGGGCGAGGAGTGTGGTCACGGCCGAGGCCGAGGGGTCGTACGACAGACCCGCCCACTGCTCCGCGCCGACGATCGAGAACGGATCCAGCTGCCCCGGATCGCCCACGAACAGCGCCCGCTCGAAGAGGCCCGCCACGGCGAGCAGCGCGTCCGAACGCATCTGGTACGCCTCGTCGACGATGGCGTGGCCCCACGGCGCGTCCAGCTGGTCGGCCTTGACGTGCGCCCACTTCGCGGCCGTCGAGATGACGACGTCCAGACCCGTGAGATCCCCCGCCTTCGTCGACTTGCGTACGTTCGCCAGGTCGTCGAGCGCCTTGTCGTACGGGTCGGGGTCGCTGCTGTGCAGACGGCCGACCGGAAGCTCGGGGTCCTTCTCGGCGAGGCGCAGGACCAGGTCGTCGACCTGCGCGTTCGTCTGCGCGATGATCATCAATGGGCGCCCGGCCGCAGCCAGTTCACGGGCCGCGCGGACCACGAGTGTCGACTTTCCCGCGCCGGGCGGGGAGTCCACCACGACGCCGCGGTGCGTGCCGTGCAGCGTGTCGTGGAGGATCGCCTCCGTGGCGCGCGCGGCGTCGGCGCCGGGGTCACAGGCGCCGCCCGCGGGCGGGGCGAGCTGCATCACAGGATGTCCTCCGCGGTGACGGGGTCGGGGCTCTGCGCGCGGGCCGGGTCCGTGGTGTCGGCGGGCGGTCCGCCGTGCGTCCAGGGGGTGGCCTCCGGATCAGGCAGTTTGGGGCCGCCGCGCTGCTCGTGCTCGAAGAGGGTCCAGCAGATCCGGTCGCCCTTCTCGGGCACGGACCCCTGATCGGGCTCCTTGCCGCGACCCATCTTGTCGGTGAGGCGCAGCACGACGGCACCCTCCCCTTCGTACGCCACGAACTCCGCGGTCTGCGGCTTGCCCTGGAGCGAGCGGTACACCTTCGTGCGCTCGCCGAGGTGCGGCCGGTCGTCCGTGCGGACGGTGACGAGGGGACGCGGGCGCGGGCTCTTGGCCTCGCTGTACGCCATGACGACCTCCGTCACCTCACCGGCGAAGGCCTCGCCCGCGAGGCGGCGGCCCGCCATCACCAGGGGATCGTCGAGGGCTTCCTGGGCGTCCAGGCGCGCCTGTTCGCGCTCGCGGGTCGCCAGCTTGTTGGCCGCGGTGACCGCGTCGTCGACGCGCGGCTGCGGCGGCTCGCCCGCCGTCACGCGGTCGCGGTGCCCGGTGAACGACCAGCGGTCGCGGGTCCACCGCTCGGCGGCGCGCGGGGCCTCGGGGAGCGTGCACAGGGCGTCGAGACCGCGCCATACCGCGTCCCAGGTGGGACGCGTCCTGCTCTCGATGAGGGCGTGGATCTCCCGCTCGGCGGCGGTCAGCGCGGCCAGCCGCCGGTCGGCCTCGACGCCGTCCTCCGCGGCGGCCAGGGCGGTGCGCGCGCGGTCGTAGCGCTCCATGGCCGGGGCGAGCAGGTCGTTGTCGAACGCCGGGTCGGTGGCCGGTCCCGCGGGTGGGCACAGCAGCTGGCCGTTCCGGTCGCGGGCCAGTTCGGCACGGAGCGCGGCCTCGGCGCCCGAGGTGCCCTCCGGGGCCTCGATCCAGGCGAGCAGGGCGCCCAGATGCTGGTCCTCCAGGCTGGACTGGCCGGTCGCCCAGTGCCGGGAGAGCAGCTCGGTCATGGCGACGAGCAGCGACGAACCGGGGACGCGGGCGCGCTCCCCGAAATGCGTCAGCCAGCGGCCGAGGAGGGGGACGCGGGGCGGCGCAGGGTAGGGCGCCTCGGGGTCCTGCTCGGCGGTGCGGCGAAAGCGCATGGAGCGGCCGAGGAGCCGTACGAACTCGATGCCGGCCCGGCTCGGGACGATCAGCTGCGGGGCGTCCGCGCAGAGCTCGACCTCGACCTTGACGCGTTTGCCGGTCTCCGGGTCGGTCTCGTTCCGCTCGGCGGCCTCGACGTCCTGCGCGAAACTGTCGACGTACGGCAGGACGACCTCGGCGAGCTGCGCGAGGAACGCGAAGCGCAGGTCGCGGTCGCGGGGCTGCGGGACGGTCAGGAGACGGGGCGAGGTCCGCTCGGTCCCGACGAGCGCGCCGAGCGGCGCACCCGTCTCGCCCGCGGTGGTGAGCGGCACGAGGACGAGGGGCCGCTGCGAGATGTGCCGGTGCCGGACAGTGGCCCGCGGCTGGGCCCGCCCGGTACTGACCGCCTCAAGGCGGGCGAGAGTGTCGATCAGCGACATGGGCAGCCCCTTGCGGAGAACGGGTGGATGGGTGGGGAGAACCCGCCGCAGAGCGGGGCAGGCAGCCGCCCCACAACGGAAGCCCCACCCGGAAAGACGCCCACAAGAGCCGGCCTCAGCAAGAGCCACCCCCCAAGGCGCCCCCGCCGGACACCGCGGCACGGCGCAGCCCCGCCGCCCGGCGCAACGCCGCGACCGCCGGGTCCGCCGGATCCCCCGCCGTCCCCGCGGCCGCCGCGAGAACCTCGCCGATGGTGCTCAGGCCGCCGAGCTCACCGCGGATCGAGCGCCCCAGGGCTGTCACGTCGCCCCGCGCGCGGGCCCGGTCCCGGCAGTGGAAGGCCAGCTCGCAGGCGGCCAGGCACTCGGGCGCGTACGTCGCGGGGACCGACTCGACCGCCGCGGCCAGCTCGTCGGCCGGGCGCCGCACGTCGAACGTGGTGCCTTCGGGGAGCTCCGCCGCGATGTCCTCGACCCGGGTCAGCCGCTCCAGCTGGCGACGGGTGACCGACAGCTGCTTGCGTACGTCGATCGCGGACGCGGCCGGCAGGTTGGAGAAGTCCTTGGGGCAGACGAGGAGGACGTGGTGCCGGACGTGGGGCGCCGGGTCCATGCGCCCGGCCACCCGCTCCAGCGCCAGTGCGTACACCGCGGCCTGGCGCGCGGCCGCGCCGACCTTCGCGGCGTCCGCCGAGCCGTCGATCATCGGGAAGGACTTGATCTCGACGACCGTCCAGGTGCCGTCCGGGTGGACGACCACCGCGTCCGGTTCGAGGAAGGCGGGCGTCCCGGCGACGTCCAGGGCCAGCATGGGGTGGTCGAGAAGCGTCCAGCCGCCGGACCCGGTGGCCTCCCGCAGCGCGAGCGCGGTGCGCGCGGCGCGGCCCTCGGGGCCCGCGGCGGACAGATCGGGCACGGAGGATTCGCCGGGCACGGGCTCGGGTCCGCCGCCCAGCCGGCCGTGGGTCAGCCGCAGCAGCTCCGCGCCGCCGTCGGCCTTGACCCGCGCCTCGAAGGCATTGCCCCGGATGAACGCGAACTGCGACTGGCCGAAGCCGGAGGGCGAGCCGAGCGACTGCGCGAGCGCCGTCTTGTCCACGCCCGCGCCGTCGAGCAGCGCGCGCCGTCTGCACCCCGGGTTGGCCGCGAGCGCGGCCAGGGCCCGGGCGTCCAGCGGTCGCGCGGGGAGATCCGCGCCGCGCAGCTCAGTGAGCCGGTGCCGGAGCGCCGTCCGCCGCTTCGGCCGGTCGGCCTGCCTCGGCCGGGCGGGCACTCGGCTCGGCGCCGGCGGCGGCACTCTGCTTGCGCTGTCGGGGAATTCGCTCACCTGCCGAAGTCTGGCACCCGGCACTGACAATTGAGGGCTCTGTGGTGGACGAGGTCGCGGAGGAGGACAGGAAACGCGCCCTGAGCCGGTTCGTCACCGGGTCCGTGAGCTGCCGCACGGGGCGTACGAGCAGGAGTCCGACACCCATCACGGCGACGCCCGCGAGCGCGTCGAAGAAGTAGTGGTTGGCGGTGCCCATCACCACGATCGTCGTGATGAGCGGGTAGGCGACCGCGGCCACCTTGGTCAGCGGCGAGCGCCCGCAGCGCCACAGCATCACACCGCACCACAGCGCCCACCCGACGTGCAGGCTCGGCATGGCCGCGTACTGGTTCGTCATCCCGCCGAGGCCGCGGGGCGCGCTCGCCTCGCCGCCCCACCAGCCGAAGTCGCTGTACTGCGCCATGGTGTCGACGAATCCGTGGCCCCCGCTCAGCAGCCGGGGCGGGCAGGTCGGCAGGAGCGTGAAGCCGATCAGGCCGATCATGGTGGAGATCATCAGCCACGCGCGTGCCGCGCGGTAGCGGACCGCGTGGCTGCGGAACAGCCAGATCAGGACGGCCGGCGTGACCAGGTAGTGCAGCGACGCGTACCAGAAGTCCGCGGGGACGCCGATCCAGGCGTTGGCCGTGAAGAGACGGTTCAGCGGGCTCTCCGCGTTGAGCCGCAGGAACTGCTCGACCCGGAGGATTCCCACCCCGTGGTCGACCGCGCTGGCGACGTCGCCACGGACGACCAGCCGTCCGGCCGAGTACGCGGCGTACACCAGCACGAGCAGTGGCAGCTCGGTCCACCAGCGAAGCCGGTGCCCGGTTGTGCCCGTCGTGGCCGGCACGTCGGTCTTCGGCATCCGGTCGGTCCCCCATCATCTCTGTTCATGCGGCGTATGCCGCGGCCTCACTTTACGGCGTACGCACAGGCCGTCGAGGCGTCCCCCGGCCGACTAAGACGCAGAGATCGGCACAGGGGTTGCCAAGGAGGGCGGTCGGTCGAATCCTGCCGCGTTCCGGGTGGGTGATGATGGAGGGAACAGGCGCCGACTGTCTGTAAAAAGCATCAAAAGTCCCGTCGGCCTGTGCGGCGGACGGGCGCGCGTACGACTTGGAGAGATCCCCATGGCACCCCGCATCCTGCTGGCCCGGCACGGACAGACGGAATGGTCACTGTCCGGGAAGCACACCGGCAGGACCGACATCCCCCTCCTGAAGGAGGGGCGCCGCGGTGCCGAACTCCTGGGCGAGCGGCTGCACCGCGCGCCCTACGACGGCCTCCCGGACGTCGAGGTGCGCACGAGCCCGCTCTCCCGCGCGCGGGAGACGTGCGAGATCGCCGGCTTCGGTGACCGCGCCACCGCCTGGGACGCGCTCATGGAGTTCGACTACGGCGCGTACGACGGCATGACCCCCGCGGACATCCAGGCGGTCCGCCCCGGCTGGTTCATCTGGCGCGACGGCGTTCCCGACGGCGAGACGCTGGAGCAGGTCGCCGCGCGCGCGGATGAGGTCGTCGACTGGGCCAGGAGCGCCGACCGCGATGTGCTGGTCTTCGCGCACGGCCACATCCTGCGGGTCATCGGCGCCCGCTGGCTGGGCCTCGGCATCGAGTTCGCGGCCCGCGTCCGCCTCAACCCGACATCCCTCTCGACTCTCGGCTGGGCCTACGGAGAGCCCGCCATCGAGTCGTGGAACGAGACGGGCCACCTGGCTTGACCCGACCCCCCTGCACGCACCGCTGATACCGCTGATACCGCTGATACCGCTGATACCGCTGATACCGCTGATACCGCTACGTCCGCGCGGTGCGCAGGCGCGCGTGCTTCTCCAGGAAGTCGCTCACCTCGGCGTTGTCGCGGTGCGGCAGGAGCACCCGCGCCGTCGTGGCCAGCATCGACTGGATGCGCGAGGACTGCACCTCGCCGAGGAGCGCGAGGACCTCGAGCCCCGCCGTCGCGGCCTCGTCGGGACGGCCCGCGCGGGCCAGGTCGTCGGCGAGCTCGGCGGTGTAGAGGGCGATGTTCCGGGTGAACTGAGGGGTCTGCGAGGAGGCGGTGGCCGCCGCGAGCCGGGCGTGCCCCGCGGCCCGCGCCCACTCGCCGAGCGCCGACCAGCACTGCGCCTCGAGGCCCGCGAGCTCGGCCGGGCCGTAGAAGGTCATCCACTCCGGGTCGTCGTCGCAGGCCCCCCGGTCGAAGAGGCCGTGGGCGCGGATGAGTGCCTGCTCGCAGCCCGAGCGGTCGCCGAGCCCGGCCCACCCCCCGGCCTCCCGCAGCGCGAGGAGCGAGAGCAGCCGGTGCGAGCCGAGCCGGCGGGCGGCGCGGGTCGCCGCCTGCGCGGCCCGCACCGCCTCCCGGGGGCGGCCCGCGTCCCGCGCGAGGAAGGCCGTGTTGCAGAAGGCGTGCGCCTCCAGGGCGTCGTCCCCGCAGACCCGGGCCGTAGCGAGGGCCTCGGCGTAGTGCGAGCGGGCGTCGTCGAAGCGGCCCGAGTCGTGCGCCAGCCAGCCGACGGAGATGGCCAGTTCACCGGCGCCCGCGTGCAGCCGGTCCGAGGTGGACTGGCGGGTGGTGGTCCCGGCGTCGAGCAGGGTGTAGGCGGTGCGCAGGGGCGCCGCCGCGCGCCGGTAGAGGCCGTCGGCGCCGTGCCGGTCGTCGAGCAGCCTGATCTTGCGGACGGCCGCCTCGACCGCGCCGGCCTCGGCGTCGCCGACCTTGCGCCCGCGCAGCGCGGCCGCCTCCGCCGGGCCGCCCAGCGTGAGCCCGATGGGCCCGAGGGCCGCGACCACGGTGGCCGTCGAGCCGGTCATGAATGCGCGACGCTGCACGTCGCTCTCCTCGTGGGTCTGGACCGCGTACGGATCACAGGCGTGAGGGTCGGACCCGGACGGATGGGACTCGTACGGATGAATCGTGGTCGGTGGTCGGTTCGTTGTGCCGGTCCCGATGGTGCCGTTGAGCGCGGGCGCGTCGGGTTCGGCGTGCACGTGCCTTCCGCGCACCAGGGCGCGAGGGGCGAATCCGAGGTCCGTCAGCGTCCTGCCCGGGAACATGTGCAGGAACACGCGTTCGTAGGCGTAGTTGGGGCAACGGATCTCGCCCGCCTCCACGCGTCCGACGTAACGCGCGTCGCAGCTGACCCGCTCGCCGATCTCGCGGGCGGAGCGCCGCACCGCCGCGGCGAACTCGCCCGGCGAGCGCCGGCCGCGGAGCTGGCGGAAGACGAGGTTCGGTCGTGGGGACTGAGTTGACGATGCCATCGGTGAGGACGCCATGGCCGGACCCTCTCGTGCGGACCGTGCCGGAGTGTGCCCACGCTCGCGCACCGGGTTCCGCGCCCGCGCACTGGACCTCGCGGCGCTGCCCCTGTTCCGGCAGAGCACGAAGGTACCGGCTGTGACGGGCCCGACACACAGTGTTTGGCTACAAACCGGATATCTCACACCTCATCCGCCATGAACTGCCATCCTTTGCGGCGGCGCGCCGCAGTGCCTGTTGACGCCGAATCGCGTTGAACCACGAAGAGCGGGAGTCAGGCGGTCCCGCACTCGCGAGGAGGATCCCCTTGTTGGAGATCGGCATGGAGAACAGCGACTCCCGTACGAAGAACGGCGTGCCACCGGCCTCCCTGACGACAGCCCGGCACCGGCCATCCCAGGACCGCAGCGCCCCGCCGGGCCCGGTGCCCCGCGAAGAGGAGGGCTGCGACCTCGTCACGGTCCCGGCCAGGCAGGGGCTCGAAGCGGTCGACATCCTGCGCCGCGGCGCGGGCGACACCGTCGGCCCCGTGCTGCACGACGGGGGCTGCGACACCCTCGGCTTCCTGGTGCCGCCCGGCACCGCCGACGGCTGGGACCTGCCGGGCAGCGCCTGCACCCAGACCTTCGGGCGCGGCCTGAGTGTCCATGCCGAGCCGGAGCCGGGCCCCGACGGCCCCGTCGTCCCCGAGCCGCCGGTCGCGGGCACCGGCTGGCTGCTGCCCCCGGACGGTGAGAGCGACCCCGTGACCGACCCGGCCGTCCTGCGGGCCGCGCTCGGCCAGGCCGCCCGCACCATCGAGGCCGCCGACAACTGCCGCTGACCGGGAAACCGCCGCCGACCTGCGCCCCCGCACCACCCCGCGGGCCGCCCCGCCCCCGTACGCCGATAATGGCCGGATGGCAAGGAACAAGCGGTCCCGGGAAGCACGGGAGGCCGTCGTCGAGGATGTGGACGGCGGGCTCGCCGAACTCATGCCGGACCGGGACAGGCCCCGCGCCTGGACGCTGCTCGTGGACGGCGCCCCGCAGTCCCACGTCGACCTCGACGACCCCGCGTACCTCGACTTCGAGTACCAGCGCAGGATCGGCCACATCGCCGACCTCGCCGCCCCGCCCGGCAAACCGGTCCACGCCCTGCACCTCGGCGGCGGCGCCTTCACCCTCGCCCGCTACATAGCCGCGACCCGCCCCCGCTCCACCCAGCAGATCGTCGAGCGCGACACCGCCCTCATCCAGCTCGTCCGCCGCGAACTGCCCCTGGACCCCCAGAGCCGCATACGCGTGCGCGGCACCGACGCCCGCGATGGCCTCGCCAAGATCGCCGACGGCTGGGCCGACCTCGTCATAGCCGACGTCTTCAGCGGGGCACGCACCCCCGCGCACCTCACGAGCACCGAATTCCTCACCGACGTACGCAGGGTCCTCAAGCCCGGCGGGTACTACGCCGCCAACCTCGCCGACGGCCCGCCCCTGGCCCACCTGCGCGGCCAGATAGCCACCGCGGCCGCGCTCTTCCCCGAACTCGCGCTCGCCGCCGACCCGGCCGTGCTGCGCGGCAAGCGCTTCGGCAACGCCGTACTGCTCTGCTCCGACCGCCCGCTGCCCGTCGCCGAGCTGACCCGGCGCTGCGCGGGCGACCCGCACCCCGGCAGGGTCGAACACGGCCGCGGGCTCAAGGACTTCAGCGGCGGAGCGACGGCCGTCTCGGACGCCGGCGCGGTCGCCTCACCGGCGCCGCCCCCCTCGGTCTTCCGCTGACGGCGGCGCGGTCCGGTCCCTTGGGGACCGCACTGCCCGACTCCCGCCCGCTCAGTACTTGTTGATCTCCACACGCGGCGCCGTGTCGTGCCAGGTGCAGAAGACCGAGACCCGGGCCGCGCCCCCGGTGAACTCCACCCGGACCCACTTGTCCTGCTTCCACGTCTGCACCGACCAGCCCGTCGCCGGGGTCGCCGAGACCAGCGTCGCGGAGTCCCTGCCGAGGTCGAGGACGACCCGGCCGCCGTCGGTGTTGTAGCTCTTCACCGTGCCCGTACTGGAGGTCGTGGGCGGCGGCGACGGCTTGTCGGCGTGCGTTCCGGACGGGTCGGGCGAAAGCGGCGCCTTCGACGCCTTGTGGGGCTTCGGGGACTTTGGGGGCTTCGAGGGCTTCTCGGTCGGCGTGGACACGGGGCGGTGCGTCGAGGAGGCCAGCGGATCCGCGCGACCGCCGTCGTCGCCCGCCAGCGGCAGGGCGCGCGGCGGGTCGTACGCGGTGCCCGCCATCACCGTGTGGACGCCCCACCAGGACAGCGTGACCGCCGCGCCCGTGGCGAGCGACCAGGCGATTGTGTGTACGAGTCCTCTGCGCATCGCGGGCCATACTGCACCACGCCTCGCGCAGCTGTCCCGCGGGACGGCCGGGCCCCGCGCTTCCCGGTGGGGGAGCGTCCCGGAGAGGACCGCGTTCCTCCGTATGGCGTACGGTGCCGCCCATGGCAAGTGTGCTCGTCGTCGAGGATGACCAGTTCGTACGCTCCGCCCTCATCCGGCATCTGACCGAGGCGTCGCACACCGTGCGCAGCGTCGGCACCGCCCTGGAGGCGCTGCGGGAGGTCGCGCATTACCGCTTCGACGTGGTGATCCTGGACCTCGGACTGCCCGACCTCGACGGGTCGGAGGCGCTGAAGATGCTGCGCGGCATCACGGACGTCCCCGTGATCATCGCGACCGCGCGGGACGACGAGACGGAGATCGTCCGGCTCCTGAACGACGGCGCCGACGACTACCTCACCAAGCCGTTCTCCGTGGAGCACCTCTCCGCGCGGATGGCGGCCGTGCTGCGCCGCGTGCGCGTCCCGGCCGGCGAGGGGCCGCCGAACGACGTCCTCCAGGTCGGCGGCCTCACCATCGACCCGCTGCGGCGCCAGGCCGATCTTGACGGGGCCCGGCTCGACCTGACCCGGCGCGAGTTCGACCTGCTCGCCTTCCTCGCCGGGCGGCCCGGCGTCGTCGTGCCGCGCAAGGAACTGCTCGCCGAGGTCTGGCAGCAGAGCTACGGCGACGACCAGACCATCGACGTACACCTGTCGTGGCTGCGGCGGAAGCTGGGCGAGACGGCCGCCCGCCCGCGCTACCTCCACACCCTGCGCGGCGTCGGCGTGAAGCTGGAGCCGCCGCTGCCGGAGCCACCACTGTGAGATGGGCCCTCGTCAAGGTCTGCCTGGCCGTCACGACGATGGTCGTGGTGGCCTTCGCGGTGCCGCTCGGCCTCGTCGTCAAGGAGATGGCCAGGGACCGGGCCATCTCGAACGCGGAGCGGCACGCCGCGGGAATGGGCCCCACGCTCTCCATCACCACCGACCGCGGCGAGCTCAACCGGGCCGTCGCCTCCTCCGAGGCGGGCGGCGAAGGGCGGATGGCCGTGTACGTACCGGCCATCGGCGGCGCCCCCGCCTTCGAGGTCGGCGACCCGCGGGC
The DNA here is from genome assembly GCF_042881135.1 of Streptomyces sp. NPDC058284. NCBI lineage: Bacteria > Bacillati > Actinomycetota > Actinomycetes > Kitasatosporales > Streptomycetaceae > Streptomyces > Streptomyces sp. NPDC058284. The sequence continues at coordinate 66,317 of NZ_JBHVYE010000015.1, read as the reverse complement.
CGAGGCGCGCGCCGTGGAGGCCACCCGCAAGGAGGGCAGGGCGAGGACCACCGGGGTGCCCGGCGGGTTCGTGGTCCTCCAGCCGACCGCGCTCAGTTCGGGCACGGCCGTCGTGGAGATCTACGTGCCCGAGGCCGAGGTCAGCAACGGCGTGGCCACGGCGTGGCTGGTGCTCGCGGGGGTGGGCATCGCACTCGTCATCGGCTCCGTGGCGGTCGCGGACCGGCTCGGCGTACGCATGGTCCAGCCCGCCAGGCGTCTGGTGGGCGCCGCGCACGACCTCGGCGAGGGCAAGCTGGGGGCGCGGGTGCCGGAGGAGGGGCCGACCGAACTGCGCCTCGCCGCCGTCGCGTTCAACTCGATGGCCGACCAGGTCGTCCAGCTCCTCGCCAACGAGCGGGAACTGGCGGCCGACCTCTCCCACCGGCTGCGTACGCCGCTGACCGTGCTGCGCCTCAACACGGCTTCGCTCGGCGACGGGCCCGCGGCCGAACAGACCCGCACGGCGGTCGAGACGCTGGAGCGCGAGGTCGACACGATCATCCGCACCGCGCGGGACGCCAAGCCGCAGACGGCCATGGCGGGAGCCGGAACGGGCTGCGACGCGGCCGAGGTGATCCGGGAGCGGATGGCCTTCTGGTCGGCGCTCGCCGAGGACGAGGGGCGCGAGGTCCGGGTCGCGGGCGTCGACCGGCCGGTCCGGATACCGGTGGCCCGCCCCGAACTGGTGGCCGCGCTCGACGCGTTGCTCGGCAACGTCTTCCGGCACACGGGCGAAGGCACCGCCTTCTCGGTGGACCTCCACAGCGGCGAGGACGCGGTGATCGTCCTCGTCTCCGACGCGGGCGGCGGCATCGCCGACCCCGAGGCCGCGCTGGCCCGGGGCGCGGGATCCGGTGAGGCCGGGTCCACCGGCCTCGGCCTCGACATCGTGCGCCGCCTCGCCGAGTCGACGGGCGGCGACGTGCGGATCGGCAGCTCGGTACTGGGCGGCACGGAGGTCCGCATCTGGATCCAGCTGGACGCGCGCCGTCCGGGGGAGGCCCGCCGGGGCCACCGGGGCGCCGCGGTACGCCGCCGCAGGCGCGCGCCCAGTACGGGCTGAAGGCCCTTCACGGTCCGCCGCGCCGGCGCCGGGCCGGCAGGGGGGCGGAGACAGGGACGGAGACAGGTACGGAGACGGGCACGGAGACGGGCACGCGGACCGCACGTGAGGCAGGCGCTGGCGGCCCCGATCTTTAATCGACCCCCATCCCTCCCTTAAGCGCACCCTAAGATCCCCAACGCCCGCCCCGCATGGCCGTTTTGTCGCTCCGCGCCGGGCTAGCGTGCTGCCGCACCCCCACCCCCGTACAGCTAAGGCAGGCACGCGATGAGCAGCACGCACCGGCGCACGGTCAGCACCCGTTCCAAGGTCGTGGGAGGGCTTGTCGCCGCGGCACTCGTCGGCGGCGGCGCCTTCCTCTTCTCCGGGACGGCCCTCGCGACCAAGGCCCCGGCCGAGAAGGCCCACGCCGCGGCCGGGGCCGCGCGGGCCCCGAAGGCCGCCGCCCGGTTCGCGCCCTTCGTCGACACCTCCCTCACCCCGGCCTACGACCTGCTCGGCACGGCGGCGAAGACCGGCGTCAAGGAGTTCAACCTGGCGTTCATCACCTCCGGCGGCGGCTGCGCGCCGCTGTGGGGCGGCACCACCGCTCTCGGTGACGACAAGGTGGCCGCGCAGATCGGCGCCCTGCGTGCCAAGGGCGGCGACGTCCGCGTCTCCTTCGGCGGCCAGGCCGGCTCCGAGCTGGGTCTGAAGTGCGACGGCGCGGACGCGCTGGCCACGGCGTACGGCAAGGTCATCGACGCCTACAAGCTGACCAAGGTCGACTTCGACATCGAGGGCGCCGCCCTGCCGGACACCGCCGCGAACACCCGGAGGGCCAAGGCGATCGCCAAGCTGCAGAAGCGGCACCCCGGCCTGAACGTCTCCTTCACGCTGCCGGTGATGCCCGAGGGCCTGACCGGGCCCGGCGTCGACCTGCTGGCCGACGCCAGGAAGAACGGCGTACGGATCGGCGCGGTGAACGTCATGGCCATGGATTACGGCGCCTCCTACAGCGGCGACATGGGCACGTACGCCGTGCGGGCCGCCACCGCCACGCAGAAGCAGGTCAAGACCGCGCTCGGGCTCTCCGACGCGGCCGCCTGGAAGACCGTCGCCGTCACCCCGATGATCGGCGTCAACGACGTCGCGACCGAGGTGTTCAAGGTCGACGACGCCGCCCAGCTGGTGAAGTTCGCCAAGGCCAAGGGGCTCGGGTGGCTGTCGATGTGGTCCTCGACCCGCGACAAGGCCTGCGCGGGCGGCGCGTCCGGATCCGCGCAGCCGACGTGCTCGTCGGTCCAGCAGTCGCCGCTGGCCTACACGAAGGCGTTCGCGGCGTACAAGTAGGGAAGCCACCACCCCGAGGCGCCCCGGCCGGACTCCCCCCACCCGGCCGGGGCACCGCCATGCCAGTCCATGCCAGTCCATGTCAGTCCAGATCAATCCATGTCAGTCCAGGTCGGGGCCCTGCGGCAGTTCCCCGGCCGCGACCACCTTCGCGTACCAGTGGGCACTGGACTTCGGGGTGCGGGCCTGCGTCCCGTAGTCGACGTAGACCGCGCCGAACCGCTTGCTGTAGCCGTACGCCCACTCGAAGTTGTCGAGCAGCGACCAGAGGTAGTAGCCGCGCACGTCCGCGCCCTCCGCGATGGCGTCGTGCACCGCGGCGAGGTGGCCGTGCAGGTAGCGGATGCGGTCGGGATCGTGGACCTGGCCGCCCGCGCCAGGCTCGTCGTCGTAGGCCGCGCCGTTCTCCGTCACGTAGAGCGGAACCCCGGGGGCCTGAGCGGTGTACTCAAGGAGAAGGTCCTTCAGACCGGTCGGATCCACCGGCCAGTCCATGGCGGTGAGGTCACCGGGCGCCCGGTGGAAGGAGACGTGCTCGTCGGCGCCCGGCCAGGGGGAGTGGTTGCTGGCGCCGTGCCCGTCGGGGCGCGGCCCGGCGGTGCCGTCGGCGGGGGCTGCCGACACGACAGCGGGGGTGTAGTAGTTGATGCCGAGGAAATCGAGCGGGTGGTGGGCGGTGCGCAGGTCGTCGTCCCCGACGAAGGACCAGTCCGTGACGCTCGAGGTGTCCGCCAGCAGATCGTCGTCGTACGTACCGCGCAGCATGGGCCCGGTGAAGACGCGGTTGGCCAGCGCGTCGATCCGGCGCCGGGCATCCTCGTCGGCGGCCGACCCGGTGAGCGGGCGCACCGCGCTCGGGTTGAGGCTGACGCCGATCCGGGCGCGGCCCGGCAGCCCGTCGCGCAGCGCCTGGGCGCCCAGGCCGTGCGCGAGGTTGAGGTGGTGAGCCGCGCGCAGGGCGGCGGCGGGGTCGGTGCGGCCCGGGGCGTGCACCCCCGAGCCGTAGCCGAGGAAGGCGCTGCACCACGGCTCGTTGAGCGTCGACCACATCTCCACGCGGTCCCCGAGCGCACCGGCGACGATCCCGGCGTACTCCGCGAAGCGGTAGGCGGTGTCCCGCTCGGGCCAGCCGCCTCCCGCCGTCGAACCGCTGGGGAAGGCGTCCTCCAACTCCTGCGGGAGGTCCCAGTGGTAGAGGGTCACCATCGGCTGGATGCCGTGCGCGAGCAGCTCGTCGACGAGCGCGCGGTAGAAGTCGAGGCCGCGCTGCACGGCGGGCCCGCGCCCGGTGGGCTGCACCCGCGACCAGGAGACCGAGAAGCGGTACGCGGACAGCCCCAGGTCCGCCATGAGACGCACGTCGTCGCGCCACCGGTGGTAGTGGTCGACGGCGACGTCACCCGTGTCACCGCCGAGTACTTTGCCCGGCGTATGGCTGAACGTGTCCCAGATGGAGGGCGTGCGCCCATCCTCCCGCACCGCCCCCTCGATCTGGTACGCGGCGGTCGCGGCGCCCCACAGGAAGCCGGGCGGAAAGGTCGGGTTGGCGGAGGCCGGATTGACGGAGGTCAGAGACATAGGAGCGCTCCCATGGGTGTTACGGAAAGGGGGTGACGCACGGAAGGGGGAGTTGTCGTACGGGAAGGGGGAGTTGTCGTACGGAGAGGGGGAGTTGACGAATCAGTCGTACGGGCGGGGGCTCAGCCCTTGACCGCGCCCTGCATGATCCCGCCCACGATCTGCTTGCCGAACAGCACGAACGCGAGCAGCAGCGGCAGCGTGCCGAGCAGCGCGCCCGCCATGATCACGGACTGGTCGGGGATGGCCCCGCGGCCGAGCCCGGCGAGCGCCACCTGGACGGTCGGCTCGCCCTCCTGGGTCAGGGCGATGATCGGCCAGAAGAAGTCGTTCCACGCCATGACGAAGGTGAGCATGGCGAGGACCGCCATCGCGGGGCGCGCGGCAGGGAAGACCACGTGCCAGATCACGCGCCAGCTGCTCGCCCCGTCCACCCTGGCCGCCTCGATCACCTCGGTGGGCAGCGCCTCCGAGAGGTACTGCCGCATGAAGAACACCCCGAAGGCGCTGACCAGGGTCGGCAGGATGACGGACTGCAGCTGGTCGGTCCAGCCGAGGTCCGCCACCACCATGAAGAGCGGGACGACGCTGAGCTGGGGCGGCACCATCATCGTGCCGATCACGAGCAGCATCAGGAGGCCACGGAAGCGGAAGCGGAGTTTGGCGAAGGCGAAGCCCGCCAGGGTCGAGAAGAGCACGGTGCCGACGGTGATGGAGCCGGCCACGACCAGGGTGTTGAGGAGGGCCGTGCCCATGTTGGCGTCGGTCCAGGCGATCTCCAGGTTCTTGAACAGATTGCCGCCGAACCAGAAGGGAGGAGGGGTCTCGGCGAGCCGGGTGTTGTTGCGCGAGGCCGCGATCGCGGTCCACACCAGCGGGAAGAGCGAGCCGATGGTGAAGAGGATCAGTACGGCGTAGGTCACCCGGCCGCCGTGCAGCTGGCGTCCGGCGCCCCGCCTGCCGGTGCGTTTCGTGTCCTTCACGGCCCGGGTGCCGGGCCTCGTGGGCGAAGTGGTGGTCACGTCATCCCCTCACGCGCTCTTGCGGATCCGGCGGCTGATGGCCCAGTTGAGGAGACCGATCAGCACGAGAATCAGGAACATCGTCCAGGCGATCGCCGAGGACCGGCCCAGGTGCTGGTTGAACCAGCCCTGCTCGTAGAGGTAGAGGCCAAGGGTCTGGAACTGGTGGTCGGAGCCGCCGGTGGGGCTCGCGCCCTGGCTGAACAGCAGCGGCTCACCGAAGAGCTGGGTCGCCCCGATCGTCGAGACGACACAGGTGAACAGGATCGTCGGCCGCAACGAAGGGATCGTGACGTGCCGGAACTGCTGCCAGCGGCTCGCGCCGTCGAGCGCCGCCGACTCGTACAGGTCGTGCGGGATGGCCTGCATCGCCGCCAGGTAGATGAGCGCGTTGTAGCCCGTCCACCGCCAGATCACGATGGAGGAGACGGCGAACTGCGCGGACCAGTCGCCGTTCTGCCAGTCGACGGCGTCGACGCCGATCAGGCCGAGCCCCCAGTTGATGAGCCCGTGATCCGTCCTGCTGAACATCAGCACGAAGACCAGCGTCGCCGCGGCCACCGACGTGGCGTACGGGGTGAGGATCGCGACCCGGAAGAACATCGAGCCGCGCAGCCGGTAGTTGAGGAGGTGGGCCAGGCCCAGCGCCATCATCAGCTGCGGCACGGTCGAGAGGAGCCCGATGGTGAAGGTGTTGCCCAGCGCGTTCCAGAAGAACTCGTCGTCCCAGAGCCGGGTGAAGTTGCGCAGCCCCACCCACTCCATGTCGGTGGGCGTGCCGAGCTCCACGCGGTGCAGCGAGGCCCACCCCGTGTAGAGGAGCGGGAAGAGGCCGAAGGCGATGAAGAAGAGGAAGAAGGGGGCGATGTACGCATAGGGACTCCACTTGACGTCCCAGCGGTAGCGGCGGCTGCGCCGTGCCCGGCGGCGCTCGTCGGCGGGGTCCGCGGACCGGGTGCGCTCGACCGTGGTTTCGGTGCGGGGGGCCGCGCCCTCCTCCCCGTGGGAGGGCGCGGCGGTGCCGGCGTCACTCGTCATCCCGGTCACTGGTCCAAAGCGTTGTCGATCGTCTTCACGGCCTTGTTCCAGGCCTCGTCGGGAGAGGTTCCCTTCTGGTCGACGCCGAGCATCCCCGTGTCGGCCAGGTACTGGGAGATGATCCCGTCCTTGGGGCCGATGGGCTGGACCGGCACGCCCTTGGCGGCGCGGGAGAAGATCCGGCCCACGGGGGCGTTGCCGAAGTAGGGGTTCTTGGCGTCCTTGACCTCGGGCAGGGCGTACGCGGCGTCGGCGCTCGGGAAGCTGGCCCGCTCGTCGAAGAGGGTGGCGAGCTGCTTGGGCTCGGTCAGCCAGGCGGCGAGCTTGGCGGCCTCCTCCTTGTTCTTGCCCGCCTCGGGCACGGTCAGGAAGGAGCCGCCCCAGTTGCCGGGCCTGGGCGAGGGGGCGACGTCCCACTTGTCCTCGCCCTTGTCGCCCGCCTTGTCCTTGATGTAGCCGAGCATCCAGGGCGGGCAGGTGAGGGTGGCGAAGGAGCCGTTGGAGATGGCCTGGTCCCAACTGGGCTGGAACTGCTGGAGCTTGGCGGTCAGGCCCGCCTCGGCGAACTGGGCCGCGAGGTCCCAGCCGCGCTTGACCTCGGCGCTGTCCTTGTAGACCAGCTCGCCGCTCTTGTCGTAGAACTTCTCCTTGCCCGAAGCGTGCACGGCGGCCATCACGCCGGTCGCGCCGTCCACGAAGGAGGTGCCCTTGGGGGCCTTGGCCTGGTAGCGCTTGCCCGCCGCGAGGTACTTGTCCCAGTCACCGGCCCAGAGCTTGCCGACCTCCTCGCGGTCGGTGGGCAGGCCGGCCTTCTCGAAGAGGTCCTTGCGGTAGCAGATGCCGGTCGGACCGATGTCGGTACCGAGTGCGATCGTCTTGCCGTCCTCGGTGGTGCCCTGCTGCCACTTCCAGTCGAGGAAATCGTCTCTGTCGACGCCGCCGGTCTTGCCGAGGTCCATCAGCTTGCCGGAGTGGGTGGTGGTCAGCTCGGCGATGTTGCCGACCTCGACGGCCTGGATGTCGGAGAGGCCGCTGCCGCTGCTGAGGTGGGTGAGCAGGGCGGGCCAGTAGTTCTCGTTGCGCTGCACGGAGTTCTGCTTGATGGCGATGTCCGGGTGGAGCTTCTCGTACTCCTTGTAAAGACCGGCCTCCTGCAAGCCGAAGGCTCCGAAGACGCCGATCGTGAGCGTCGTCTTGCCCTTGCCGCCTCCTCCACCGCCGCCCGAGGAGCCTCCCGGCTCGTCGCCGTCGTCGGCACAGCCGGCCAGCAGGCCGGCGGCGAGAGCGGTGACGGCCGCGAGGACGGTCACCTTGCGATACGTAGAAGTCCTGTGGCGCATTACGTCCTCCTCATGCCCGGACGTGCCGACCGCCCTCGGTCAACCAGAGGTGACAGGCCGCGAGTTGGGCTGCCGGACGTGGGCGGGGGCGTGCGGGTCGTGTAAGAGCCAGGTACGGTGGGAGCGCTCCCATGTGTGATGTCTTGAAGAGTCGCGGCTCTCCGCGGGGGTGTCAAGGCGGCGGACGCCAAGAGTTGAAGGCATCCGGCGGGCGGCGGCCGAGCCGCGCCCGGGACGGGGCCGGCCGGGTGGCCGGCGGTGGCCCGGCTGTTAGATTCGCGGCGTTGGGAGGCACAGATGGGGACTGGTCAGCCCAGGGGGCGCGGCGGGAGACGGCCCACGCTCGAAGAGGTGGCGGCCCGCGCCGGGGTCGGGCGCGGCACCGTGTCCCGGGTGATCAACGGCTCGCCCCGGGTGAGCGAGCGCACCCGTGCGGCGGTCGAGGAGGCGGTGGCCGAGCTCGGTTATGTTCCGAACACGGCGGCGCGGGCGCTCGCCGCGAATCGTACGGACTCGATCGCGGTCGTCGTCCCCGAGCCGGAGTCGCGCTTCTTCGCCGAGCCGTACTTCTCGGACATCATCCACGGCGTGGGCCAGGCCCTCGCCGACTCGGACATGCAGCTCCTGCTGACCTTCGCGGGCGACGACCGGGAACGCCGCAGGCTGGCCCAGTACCTGGCCGCGCACCGCGTGGACGGTGTGCTGCTCGTCTCGGTGCACGCCGACGACCCGCTGCCCGACCTCCTGGAGCAGTTGGAGATCCCCGCGGTCATCAGCGGCCGCAGATCGGCGGACGAGACGCTGGCCTCGGTCGACTCGGACAACTTCGCGGGAGCACGGGCCGCCGTCGGCCATCTGATGGACCGGGGCCGCCGCACGATAGCGACGATCACCGGCCGCCTCGACGTGTACGGCGCCGAGCGCCGCCTGGACGGATACCGCGACGCCCTGGAGCGCGCGGGCCGCCCGGTCGACGAGACGCTGATCGTGCAGGGCGACTTCACCGAGGAGGGTGGCCGCCGCGCGATGGCCGAACTCCTGGAACGCGCACCGCACTTGGACGCGGTCTTCGCGGGCTCGGACGTGATGGCGGCGGGCGCCCGGCAGGTACTGCGCACGGCGGGCCGCCGGATACCGGAGGACGTGGCCCTGGTCGGCTTCGACGACTCGGCGATCGCCCGCCACATGGACCCGCCCCTGACGAGCGTGCGTCAGCCGATCACGGAGATGGGCCGCACGATGACGGACGTCCTGCTCGGGGAGATCGCCGCCGCCGGACAGGCCGGAAGCGGACGGCCCGGGGGAGCGGGCCGCGGGCGCCGCCCGCAGATCGTGCTGCCCACGGAGCTGGTGGAGCGGGCCTCGTCCTGAGGGCCTGTGTCATGTCCCGGCCCCGGCCGTGCGGTGACCGGGCCGAGGAGGCCCTCGCCACGCTGCGTAACCCTTCGACATGCGCCTGTAGTCGCCACGCCCGAAGCTGTGACGGGGGGAACGAGTCCCACTGTGAAAGCACGAAGGGAACCCATCATGGGTATGAAGGACCAGTTCCAGGACAAGGCCGAGCAGCTCAAGGAGCAGGCGAAGAAGGGTCGGTCCGGCGCTCAGGACGAGGCGTCGGAGCGCGGCAGCCAGGCGAAGGACCGCGCCCGCAAGGGCCAGGAGCAGGCCCGGGACGTCGCCGACGACGCGCGGGACCGCTTCCAGTCCTGACTGTCCGGCCCTGGCCGATGTGCTGATGCCCAGGGCCCCGGCGTGAAACACGGTGGCGGCTGCAGCGCCCCGTGACCGAGCCCCCGTCTCGCGTGTCCGAGACGGGGGCTCTTCGCTACGAGAGCGGTCAGCTGTTGGCGCAGCTGTTGTTGGAGACCGGGTTCAGGAGCGCCAGGACGTCCACGCCGACGTTGCAGACGTTCAGGGGGACGTGGATGGGCACCTGCACGTTGTCGCCGGAGAGGATGCCGGGGCTGTTGCCGGTCGTACCGGTGGGGCCGTCGTCGGCGAGGGCCGTACCGGCACCTCCCAGAACGGTCAGCCCCGACAGCAGCACGGCTGCGGTGAGTACACGGGCACGACGCATGGAAGACCTCCAAGGGTTCGGGAACGCGTGCGAGTCCAACTCATCGCAGTACTCGCCCGTTCGCGACCGCTGACCGCCATACGAACGACAGCGCGGGCGACGGCAGGGCCTTGACGATCTTGTCCGCTTCGTGGCTGGAAGCGAGTCACACGAGTTTTCGCCAGGTTTGTCAATCGGGTCGCGGTAATGAGCTGAATTGCCAAGATGGCTGCTGTCCCCGCCGACCGGCCGAGCTGTCGGGCCGGCAGCGGCATGCGGCGTCGTCCACGAAGGGAAGTTCGATGGCGAACGAGCTCAAGTACGGCGACCAGATCCATCTGCAGAACGGCTACAACGGCTGGCAGGGCGGCTACCTCGACACCAACGGTCACAGCGCCGCCAGCGGCGGCAAGTACCAGGTGTCGACCGCCGATTCGCCCTCCCGGGGCAAGGGCACCGGCACCTGGGAGATCCTCTCCGCGTCCGGCAAGTCGGCGGGCCAGCCCGTCGTCAGCGGTGACGTGGTGTACCTGCGCAACCTGTACGGCGGCGACGGCGGCTACCTCGACACCAACGGTCACGCGAGTGACGTGCAGAAGACCGCGGGCGCCAAGTACGACGTGTCGACCTCCGAGGCACGGGACCGCGCGCCGGGCACCGGCCGCTGGCGCATCTTCGCCCGGAGTTCGAGCCCGGCCGACCAGAACGTCAGGGCGGGCGACGTGGTCCACCTGTGGAACCTCTACGGCGACAACGGCGGCTTCCTGGAGACCAACAACGTCTCCACGGCCACCGGCGGCAAGTACGACCTGTGCACCAACGCGTACGTCAACCGCAGCTCGGACGTCGGCGACTGGAAGATCCACAGGGCCCAGGGCTGACCGGAGCGGAACGGCACGGACAGAGCGCGGCACGAGCGGGAGCCGACCCGGTTTCACGGGTCGGCTCCCGCGCTGTTCCCGCGTGCTCGCCGCGACCGCGTGCGGACCGCCGAACGGCTTCTCCAGTGGCGGGCCGCAAGAAGCGTGCATAGAACGGGATACACGCTCACTGCGGGGCGAGGACGTCCCGCTGAAATGGAGAAGTGAAATGGCCGCTGAGTCATTCTCTGCCGCTGGGGATACGTCAGGGACCGGCGAACCTCTGGTTTCGACGTCGCTCCACTGGGGCACCGCGCAGCTCGGCGCCCCGCCACGCCCCGAGTCCGCGCCATGGCCCCAGGCAGCCGACCCCGGCACCGATCACCGCACCGGCCCGGCCCCCGGCCCCGCCACCGGTGACGTGCCGTCGGAACGGCCCGCGCCCGCCGCCATCGACCGGTCCTCGGAAGAGCCGGTGCGGGACACCGAGGACGAAGCGGTGGAAGAGCTCATACGAGTCGCCGTGGTGTCCAGGCCCCTGGATGACGTGGTCGACCTCGTCACCCTCCTGGAGCAGTCGCCCGAGGACATGCCAACTGCCAAGTCGGTCCTCCGGCTGGCCGCTGTCGCCCGCTCTGTCGACGACGTCACCCAGCTGGTGGAACGCCTCGGTCCGCCGGAGCGCCCGGCCAACCACATGGACGAGGCCATCCGGCACGCCATCGAGGAACGACCCATTCCGGAGGTGAGCCGCCTCGTCCACCTGCTCTCCCGTCCGCCCTGCGACCCGCACAGCGGCGCCGAGGCGGTGCACGCCGCGGGTACGACCAGGTCCGTCGAGGACCTGATGCAGCTGATCGGCAGCCTGCGCGACCACCGGGTCACCGACAGCGTCGAGGCCAGGACCCCGGCCGCCCCGCCGGTGCCGGCCAAGCCGCCCGCCGGGACCGTGCACGGCGCCCCGGCCGCCGCGGCCACACGCACCAAGGGCAGCACGCCGCTGGCCTGGCCGCGCCGCACGGCGGGCGTACTCCTCCTGCTCTGCGCCGCGGCCCATCTCCCGCTGCGCTGGACGGGCACGCCCACCCTCGGCCTGGCCGCCGCGGCCGGTGTCTCCTTCCTCTGTGCAGCGGCGGGCGTGGCGCTCTGCCTGAGCCGGTCGCCGGTCGTGGCCGTGGTGAGCACCTTGATCGCCGGCGCGCTGGCCGTCGGCCATCTCCTGGACGACCGCCTCGCCTCCAGAACGCTCGCCTACGTACTGCGCCCCGACGGAATGCCCGCGGCACTCCCCGCCCTGTCGGCGGTGGCGGCGGCGCTGGCCGCCCTCCTGGTAGTGGCACTCACGGTCGCCGGCCTCAGGGCCGCGGCGGACAGGGCTCCGGTGGTGTAGCGGGACACGAGTGCTGGTGCAGCAGGACACGAGTGCTGGTGCAGCAGAACACGAGCGAGCGCACACGACGAAGCGCGCACAAGAAGAAGGGCCGGCCCGCTTTCGCGGACCGGCCCTTCTTCATCAGGGTGAGTGACGGGACTCCCGAGCAGCTCTGGTCCCAGCAGTAGCCGGCCGCACGCACCGCGGAGAAGGCAGCCTCACCCTGCACCGCACGGTTCGTAGGGGGTGAGGTCGCGCAAACGTCTGCCGAACTCGGAGCAGCGCATGGCCAGTGCGAGAGGGCTGGGCTGGTCCCCGGTCATGTCGTTCAGTGCGTCGGTGGCGGCGTCCGCGATTCGCTGGTGTGCGTGCCAGGTGAGGGTGCCTCGCCCTGCGATGGCGGCGGCCTGCTCGACGGCGGGGAGGCGTCTGCGTACTTCGTGGCGTAGGCGGAGGTAGAGGTCGAGCAGCTGTTCCACGGGTGGCAGCTCCCGGCACGCGGAGAACGCCGCGTCCAGGAGGCAGTCGAGGTAGCCGCCTGCGGCGCAGGAGCGGCAGGTGCGGGGGAACCAGTGCGTGACGGTGCCGAGCCGGGTGATGTCGTGGGTGCCGAGGTCGACGGCGGTGGCCGCGGTGAGGGTGATGCCGCAGAACACGCAGTCCCGGCCGCGCACTTGGCCGTCGGAGAGTGTGCCGACCGAGGGGAGTTGTGGGGCCGAGAGGGGGGTGGCGAGGGTCATCGGATGTCCGCCGGGCGCGGCAGCAGTCGTACGCCGAGGGCCGCGAGCGCGGCGACGGATGGCGGGGAGCACAGGGCTCCCACCGCGTGGGGCCGTACTGCCCAGTGCAGGCCGGTCGGCCCGGTGAGGTCGGCGGCGGGGACGCCGAGGAACTGCCCGGTGCCGAGCATGGGCGCGACGTGAGCGTAGGCCCACCTGTGGGGTGGGTACGGCTCGAGGAGCGCGTGATACGTCTGCAACGGGCTGTTGTGGATCACGGGGCCATGGAGCAGTTCGGTGAGCGTCGCGGTGACGACGTCGGGGTCGGCGGTCCCGACGCCCGCGTGCACGAGCCGGGCGGGCAGCCGCACGGCGTTGAACCGTCGGCCGAGCGGCAGCAGGGCGACACCGCACCCCGTCCACTCCCGGTATGCCTGTCGCGGCTCGGCCTGAGCGCGCGCCAGCCAGTCGAAGACGGCGCTCACCCGGGGCGGAGATGCGCCACTTCCCGCGCTGAGGGCTGGGCCCATGTTCTCGACCATGTCGGCTCCTTCGCAGTTGGCCATGCCCTGGGGCCGTTCTCGCGGTCGCCGGGGCTTTCGTCGGAGACCACGTTCGTCCCGACATGGCACGCACCGCGATGACAGCTTGGGCGTCAAAGCGACGTCACAGGGGGCGACATTTCGGTGTCATTCCGTAGCGGGGGCGCGTACGGTCGATCTATGGCGACTCCGAATGGAACTCTCCGCGCGGTCCGCATGGGCCTGCTCATGTCTCAGGACGAGTTCGCCCGTGCGCTGCGTGACGCCGGGCATGAACTCGACCAACCCAACGACGCTTCCAAGCGACTTGTCCAGCGCTGGGAGTCCGGCGATACCGCCGGCCCCCGTCCGCTGTATGCGCGTGCCCTGGAGCGTGTCACCGGCCTGCCCATAGAAGCCCTCGGTTTCGGGGTGCCCGGTGTCGCCGTATCCGAGGACGGACACGGCGGCCACGACCTCGACGACGCCACTTTCAGCATTCCGGCCGGCGCGTCCACGCCACTTACCGCACCGCGCGGCAACTACACGGGAGTGTGGTTGTCGACGTACGAGTACGTCTCCTCGGGGCGCGGGGGCGAGGTCTTCACCGGGAAGCACAACGTCGTGCTGCTGCAGCACGGGAACCGCCTCACCGGCCGTTCCCTGCCGAACGCGTCTCTCAACCCGAACAGCCCCCTCACGCTCGATCTCCAGGTGGACGGCACGACCGTGACGGGGACGTGGACGGAGCAGACGGCATCAGAGGGGTACTACCGAGGCGCTCGGTACTTCGGCGCACTCCAGATGCTTGCCGAGCCGACGGGGCGGCGCATGGCTGGTAAATGGGTGGGGTTCGGCAAGGAGTTCGACGTGAATACCGGTCCCTGGGAGCTGCGGCTCATGGAGGACGGGACTTCCAAGTCAGTCCTCGAGCGGTACAACCGGGTTCCGGAGTAGCCACCCCGGGGGCGGGGCAGCTGTCTCAGGGATCGCGATGAGCCGGGTGCCGTTCGGGATGCTGTGGTGCGGGCTGCCCTTCGCGACACCGGCGTCCGCGAGGATCACGCAGTCCTTGAGGATCGAGTTCAGGTCGGTGCGCCCGGCCTTGCGCCAGTCCGGACCGGGCGCGGTGTACTGCTCGTAGGGGATGGTGGTGCGGCCGTTCGTGAGCGTGCCCATGGGGTGCCTCCTGTTGAGTGGTCCAGTCCCAGGGTTCGGCCAGGGGCTGATGACCCTCCGCGTGCGCGGAGGGAGTTGGGGGAATGGGTCAGGCCGTCGTGGTCGAGGGCGGCCTCGGTAGGCCCGGGGCCTCTGCCCGTGCGGCCCGGGCGGCGCGGAGCGCGCGCCGGATCCTCCCGCCCTCCTCGCAGTCCGTCATGGCCTGGCAGGGGTCGCATCCGTCGAGGTGCGCGAGGAGACGTTGGTACGTCTCCTGCTCTTGGCGCTCCTCGGCTGTCCGTTCCGTCAGCACTGCTCTGCCCCCTCCTCGGCACTGCGTCCGATGCGGCTGAGGGCCTCCACGGCGAGGGGCTCGCACAGATCGCCCTCGAAGCGGGGCACGACCACCCAGTGCGTGCCGGGCGGTTCGGTGCGGTCGAGCCTCGGCACGCCGAGGAAGGTGTCAACCCCCAGCCATGGCGCGACGTCCTGATGCCGCCACGTTCCTTTACGGCGTCGCCTCGTGAGGGCGTAGTACGTGCCGCCCATGGTGCGGCCGTCATAGATCACAGGGCCGTCGAGCTGCTGCGCGAGCCGGGCCGCGACCACCTCCGGGTCGGTGGAGCGCACCGCAGCGCGCACAAGGCGCTCGGGGAGGCGGACCGCATCGAACCTGCGGCCGCACGGGAGCAGCGCTACGCCGGTATCCGCCCACTCCCGGCGGGCCTGCGCAGGCTCCTGCAGGGAACGTGCGAGCCAATCTGCGGTTGCTGATGTCGCTCTCTGCGTACTCATCCGGGGGCCCATCGTCTGGTGGTCTGCCTCACACCAGTGACCGTAGGTTCCCCGCGCTGGGCTCACCCGAACAGACAGCTCGGGTGAACCACAGGCTCGTGAACTACACCAGGCCAATCCGTAAGGCGAGTTGCTCGGCCTGCCGTGCATGCATCACCCGAGCCCGCCGAATCACCGTCAGGACCATCTGGCGTGCGAGGGGAGTACGGGCCAGGTCTTCCGGCGCGACGACCTCCAGGCCAAGCAGGGACAGCAGCACGGCGGCGTCCTCTCGCCGCTGACTGTGGCAGGCCGCGACCTCTAGGCCGAATGTGAACTCGCGCTCCACGCTCGGCAGGCCGCCCGTGTCGATGGCGTCTGCGGTGTGCAGAGCCTCGCCGGTCTCGCCCGCCTCCATGTCGATGGACAGGGCGTGCAGAGCCACGTTGGTCGGCCCGAACACCGTCCAGCCCACGTTGCTGCTGTCGAGCACCGTGCGGGCCGTGAGCGCAGCCTGCTCACGCAAGCGGTCGCGGGCCTCCGGCCACCGGCGGCGGCGCGCGGCTCCGAGTACAGCGACGAGCTGGAGGGCGCCGCCCATCGCCACTCGCTCAGCCTCCGGCATCCGCGTGGTGGCCACCTGCTCGGCTGCCTGGAGTGCCAGCTCCTCCGCCTCGCTGGGTCGGTCGGCGGCGAGCAAAACGTGGCCGAGGTTCCACTGCGCGGCGGCAATGCGAAGAGGGTCGTCGGCGTCCTCGGCGGCCCGCATCGCGCGGTCGGCTGCGATGGTGGCAAGGTCGACGCGGCCGGTGCGGCGCAGGTAGGACCGGAGCAGGCAGTAGAGATCTGCGGCCGCCCGCAGCACGCCGCGGCGCTCGACTGGATCTGTCCCGGCGCGAACGGCGCGAACGGCGTACTCGACGTCGGCGACGAGGTTGGGCAGCGTTGTCGCCGCTTGCGTGAAGCGATCACTGTCGGTCTGCCAGGACTGCCACGCGGCTTCCACCCGGCCCCTCAGCTCGGCTGCCGTGGCACACGCAGCGTTGATGGGCGGACCGTAGCCGAGGAGCGCCCGCCCCACTGCGGCCTCTGCCGTGTCCGCCGTGCCCTCTGCGGCAGGTGGCTTCTCCGACAGCAGGGCGGCGGTGGGCACTCCCAGCTCCTCCGCCAGGGCGTACAGGATGGGCAACGAAGGAACCTTGAGGCCGCGCTCGATCTGCGACAGGTAGCCCGGTGAGATGCCGACCAGTCCGGCGACCGCGTCCTGTCGGCGACCGCCGCGGTAGTGCCTGATCCGGTCCCCGATGGGGAGGTCCGCTGCAACCATGCGCCCGCTCCTCGCGCTGTTCTCTGAGCGCAGGGTGCCCGCAAGGTGGGGACACGGTATTCCATCGAGAGAGGGGGCACCGTGGCGAAGCTGGTGCTGTGGGACATCGACCATACGTTGATGGCGATGCGGGGGCTCGGCGGTGAGCTGTGGGCCGTCGCGTTCGAAGAGGTGACAGGTGTGCCGCTGCGCGAGCAGGCGTCCGTGACCGGATCGACGGAACGAGTGATCTTGCGCGAGACGGCGCGCCTGCACGACATCCCTTTTAGCGAGGACCTGTTCGCGCGGTTCGCTGGCGCGCTCGGTGCCGTCCACCTGCGTCGGGCGGCCGAGCTGCGCGAACGCGGACACGCGCTGCCCGGGGCCGCCACCGTCCTGGCAGCACTCGACAAACATGGTGTGCGGCAGTCGGTGGTGACCGGCAACGTCCGTGCCGTGGCTGAGGTGAAGTTGGCGACCTTCGGCCTCGACACGTACCTCTGCCTGGACGACGGTGCGTACGGAGAGGACGGCGAGGAACGCCCCGAACTGCTGCGCGCGGCGCTGGCCCGGGCGAATGTTCCTGCCGCGGACGCCGTGTTCCTCGGGGACACCCCTGCTGATGTAACGGGCGGGCACGAGGCCGGTGTGCGGGTGGTGGCGGTCGCCACTGGCAAGACAGCGAGGACTGAGCTTCAGGACGCCGGCGCCGAGGTCGTGCTCGCCGATCTTGCCGACACCGAGCGGGTCTTCAACGCGATCGGGGCATGACGAAGGCCCCTCCCGCCCGAAGGCTGGAGGGGCTGGCGTCATGGGTACTGGCGGCGGGCTGGATCAAGGGCGGCCGCTTCAGGGCGTGGCTTGTCGTCAGGCTCGGGTCGGGTGCGCCGTTGCGACGGCACACGAGCGCGTCCGGATCGTCAGCCGGTGCCTGAAGCGAGTAGCCGTCCCGGCAGGTCTGCGCGCCGCGCCGTCGTTGCCGTCTTCGTCAGGCCTGCCCGAGGCGCCGGTGGGACCCGGCTCTCCGGTGGATCACGATGCTGGCCATGGCGGGAGGCTGCGCCCGGACACCCATGATCGGTTCCCATTCTGTTCCCAGAGATTTGGGCATGAAGAAGGCCCGGCCTGCTTTCGCAGGCCGGGCCTTGATCATTCAGGGTGAGTGACGGGACTTGAACCCGCGGCCACCTGGACCACAACCAGGTGCTCTACCAACTGAGCTACACCCACCATGTCCGGTCTTCTGTCGTTCTTCCGACCGGCCGAGAAAAAGTGTACAGGGTCCGAAGGGGTGCTCGCGCACACCTTTTCCGGACCCCGTACACGGGGCGTGTGCGGAGGCTAATCCGCAGGCAGGACGTGCTTGGCCGCGATCGTCCTCGCGGTGTCCGAGTCCGGTCCGGGCTGCGGGACGAAGATCGCCTCGCGGTAGTAGCGGAGCTCGGCGATGGACTCGCGGATGTCGGCGAGCGCGCGGTGGTTGCCGTTCTTGTCCGGACTGTTGAAGTACGCCCTCGGATACCAGCGCCGGGCCAGCTCCTTGACCGAGGAGACGTCGACGATCCGGTAGTGGAGGTACTCCTCCAGGGTCCGCATGTCCCGCGCGAGGAAGCCGCGGTCGGTGCCGACCGAGTTTCCGCACAGCGGAGCCTTGCGGGGCTCCTTGACGTGCTCACGTACGTACGCCAGGACCTGCTCCTCGGCGTCGGCCAGCGTGGTGCCGCCGGCCAGCTCGTCGAGGAGCCCCGAGGCGGTGTGCATGGTGCGCACCACCTCGGGCATGGTCTCCAGCGCCGCGTCCGGCGGGCGGATCACGATGTCCACACCCTCGCCGAGCACGTTCAGTTCCGAGTCGGTGACCAGTGCGGCCACCTCGATAAGTGCGTCGTCCGTCAACGAGAGCCCGGTCATCTCGCAGTCGATCCACACCATGCGGTCGTTCATGCGTCTTACCCTACGGCGCGCTCCTCTGGCCGGGCAGGGGAGCGCGTCCCGGTGCGTACGCGTCCGAGTGCGGCTTGCCGGGATCGGTGGGCACCGAGGCCGACGGACCGAGCGCGCTGGCGGCAGCCGTGCGCCGGGTCTGGGTCGGCACCGGGCCCGCCTCCACGAGGGTGGGCACCGACTGCGCCGTCGCCGCCACGGACTCCAGCGCCCGCTCGCCCTGTGGCCTGCGGGCGCGGTAGGCGGCCCGGTAGGCGGCGGGGGACGAGCCGAGCTGGCGCCGGAAGTGGCCCCGCAGCGCCACCGGCGAGCGGAAGCCGCAGCGGCCCGCGACCTCGTCGACGGAGTAGTCGGAGGTCTCCAGGAGCCGCTGTGCCTGGAGCACCCGCTGGGTGATCAGCCACTGCAGCGGCGCGCTGCCGGTCAGCGAGCGGAACCTGCGGTCGAAGGTGCGCCTGCTCATGTACGCGCGCGCGGCCAGGGTCTCCACGTCGAACTGCTCGTGGAGGTGTTCCAGGGCCCAGGCGACGACCTCGGCGAGCGGGTCGGCGCCGATCTCCTCGGGTAAAGACCTGTCGAGGTAGCGCTCCTGGCCGCCGGCCCGACGCGGTGGCACCACGAGCCTGCGGGCGAGCGCGCCCGCCGCTTCGTTGCCGTGGTCCGTGCGCACGATGTGCAGACAGAGATCAATTCCGGCCGCGGTGCCCGCGCTCGTCAGGACGTCCCCGTCGTCGACGAACAGCTCGCGCGGGTCCACGTGGACGGACGGGTAACGCTTCGCGAGCGTCGGCGCGTACATCCAGTGGGTGGTCGCGGGGCGCCCGTCGAGCAGTCCCGCCGCGGCGAGCACGAACGCGCCGGTGCAGAGCCCGACGATGCGGGCGCCCTCCTCGTGTGCGCGCCGCAGCGCGTCGAGCGCCTCCGGTGGCGGCGGAGATGTGATCGACCGCCAGGCCGGTACGACGACCGTGCCCGCCCGGCCGATCGCTTCCAGCCCCTGTGGCGCGGTGAGTTCGAGCCCGCCGGTGGTCCGCAGCGGTCCCTCCTCGCCGGCGCACACGAGCAGCCGGTAGCGGGGGACGCCGGCGTCCTGCCGGTCGATGCCGAACACGGAGAGCGGTATGGAACTCTCGAAGATGGGACCGCCGCTGAAGAGCAGCACCGCTACGATCTCCCGGCGGCGCCGCCCCGAGAGTTTCCGAGCCGTGGTCTCCGGCGCGGCAGTGGAGTCGTGGCTCATGGTGCTAAACCCCCCTCGGTCGTCGCTCCCTGTTCTTGACGTGCTTGCTGGGCCTGTCGCTCCTGCACGTTTCCCCTCGGTCCTCCACCAGTCCCCCGCCGTAATACAGTCAAGATCGAATCTACTGCGTCCCGTGCTGCCGGGGTGACCAGTTCATCACTCGGCAGATTGTCGACATGGCAACTTGGCGTGAAGCGTTCGATCACGAAGCGTTGCACTCGCGCGGCCCGCTGGGAAGTGCGCCTCGGCTCCATGGCCGGTCCCCGTAGGGTGCGCGCGGCCCGAGAGCACCTTTCAGCCCTGGTCGGACGGGGGTTGAGGGGGCGTTCGGCCAGGGGATCGGCGAGCCCCGGAAGTTGGCTGAAAAGCTATGGGAGCGTGTGTGTGAATCAGTCAGTCCACCGGCGCACTGTCGGCACTGTGACGAGTGCCCCTGTGCGCCCCCGAACCCGTTCTGCTGTGCCGTCCGCGGTGCGCGTTGTTCTGTTCTGCAAGCAGTCGCGCGGCGCCCCTCTCGGACTGCCGCAGGAGCAGCCGGCAGACCCCGGTGACGGCCACGAGACCGAGCGCCGAGCCGGTGGCGCCGGCCAGTGAGGTTCCGTATCCCACGAGGACGACGGGGACCAGGACGCAGCTGAACGCCGCCCAGCGGACCACGTCGCTCACGGAATCCTGGGCGGGCGCGCCGTGCGGCGCGGGGCCGCGCGGTGCCGACGCCCCGGCGGCGGAGCGGCGCTCCCGTGCTCCTTCGGGCGGGCGCCGGCGGCCGTGCGCCGGGGCGCGCCCACCGTGATCGGCTTGCTGGTTCGCTTGCGCCCACTGGGCCTGCTGACCCTCCGCGGCTTGCTCGGGTGAAGCAGGGAAGCGGGTGGAGGGTGGGGGCGCGGTCGGGAATCGAGGCACGGCGTGCTCCCTGTGGCAGTGAGGTACGAAGGTTCAACGCCCGGTCCCGCGACCGGTCACTGGGGAGGGTGCGGGGTGGCGCCGGACGGGTGGGCAAACCGCCTGTAGGAGGCAGCAACCATTGCCATACGGGCGAGGCTCGTGCATGCTCCGGTGAACGCCGGGAGGCCTGTGCAGGCCACTCCGGGGCTCCGTGCGGGGGTTTACACGGGCTCTGGGCAGGAGGGGAGTGTCGCCGTACCCTTGGGGGTATGGCGTTGGGAAGATGATTCCCGGACGACCTTCCAGGTCCTGAACTTCCGCGTCACCTGAAAAGCCGACCCTCCCACAGAGGACTCCTTCGCCGAGACACCGATGGCCGGTCACGAATTCTCCGAACCCGCGGACCGCAAGAGGCAGGTCGCCGATCCGACAGCGACCCCCCGAGCGGCGGAAGAACCACGCCACCCCTGCGACCCCGCGTTCCAGCACGGCGTCGTCGTCGGCTTCGACGGCTCGACCTCCAGTGAGCGTGCCCTCGCGTACGCGATCGGAATGGCCCACCGCTCGGGCTCCGGTCTGATCATCGTCCACGTCGCCAACCGGCTGCCCACCACGGTGTGGGCGGGGTGCGAGCCTCCGGTCTTCGTCGACGTGCCGGACCACCGCACCGAGGTGCTCGGCCTGGAGCTGGCCTGCGCGGACTATCTGTCCGAGGTGCCGTGGATCCTCGTCGAGCGCGGCGGCGACATCTGCCACGAGCTGGAGGAGGTCGGCCGCGAGTACAGCGCGGACGCGATCGTCGTCGGCTCCACGCACGGCATCGTCGGCCGCATCTTCGGCTCGGTCGCGGGACGGCTCGCCCGCCGTGCGCAGCGGCCCGTCGTCGTCATTCCGTAACGCCCCCGCCCCCGCGGCGAGTTGAGCGGGCGCTGAGCGGGCGACTGAGCGGACGCACCATCAACACCCGTCGTGCGGCGGCTTTGCGCGCAGATAAATCTACTCACGCGTAGAGGTGCTTTGTGCCCTTGTGAAGGGTACGTAGGCGGGTACACGCAAAGACGCCTCCACGGGAAGCGGCACCGCCACTCTCGGCCAACCTGGCCGGGGAGTTCGGGCGCTTCCTCCTGGTCCGTCCACCAATCTCCTGGGCCGGGGTAATGGGCGACCCCGGCCCCTCGAGGAACGGCCCCCTGTGTGCTGGTGGCACGCACAGGGGGCCGTTCGTGTGGAGCTTTCCGCCGGTCGACGGGCGCTATTGGACTGCCACTACTCGGCTGTCACTACTCGACGGTCACGGACTTCGCGAGGTTGCGCGGCTTGTCGATGTCCCGGCCGAGCGCCAACGCCGTGTGGTAGGCGAGGAGTTGCAGCGGGATGCCCATCAGGATCGGGTCCAGCTCGTCCTCGTTCTTCGGGACGATGATCGTCTGGTCGGCCTTCTCCTGCTCCTGGTGCGCGACCGCGAGGATCTTGCCGCTGCGGGCCTTGATCTCCTCGAGGGCGGCGCGGTTCTTCTCCAGGAGGTCGTCGTCCGGGACGATCGCGACCGTGGGGAGGGCGGGCTCGATGAGGGCGAGCGGGCCGTGCTTCAGCTCGGAGGCGGGGTAGGCCTCGGCGTGGATGTACGAGACCTCCTTGAGCTTGAGGGAGGCCTCGCGGGCGACGGGGTAGCCGCGTACACGACCGATGAAGAGCATCGAGCGGGCGTCCGCGTAGCTCTTGGCGATCTTCTTGATCTCGTCCTCCTGCTTGAGGATCTCCGAGATCTGGCCGGGCAGCTTGCGCAGGCCCTCGATGATCCGCTTGCCGTCGGAGACCGACAGGTCGCGGATGCGGCCCAGGTGCAGGGCGAGCAGGCCGAAGGCGACCGTGGTGTTGGTGAAGCACTTGGTGGAGACGACGCAGACCTCCGGGCCCGCGTGGACGTACACGCCCGCGTCGGCCTCGCGGGCGATCGCCGAGCCGACGACGTTCACGACGCCGAGGACGCGGGCGCCCTTGCGCTTCAGCTCCTGGACGGCGGCGAGCACGTCGTACGTCTCGCCGGACTGGGAGACCGCGATGTAGAGGGTGTCGGGGTCCACGACCGGGTTGCGGTAGCGGAACTCGGAGGCCGGCTCCGCGTCGGCGGGGATGCGGGCCAGCTCCTCGATCATCTGGGCGCCGATCATGCCCGCGTGGTACGAGGTGCCGCAGCCGAGGATCTTGACGCGGCGCACCTTGCGGGCGTCGTGCGCGTCGAGGTTGAGGCCGCCGAGGTGCACGGTGGAGAAGCGGTCGTCGATGCGGCCGCGCAGCACGCGGTCCACGGCCTCGGCCTGCTCGAAGATCTCCTTGTGCATGTACGTGTCGTGGCCGCCCATGTCGTACGACTCGGCCTCCCACTCCACGGTGGTCGGCGAGGCGGTCGTGCGCGAACCCTCGGTCGTGTAGGTGCGGTAGTCGTCGGCCTTGATGGTGGCCATCTCGCCGTCGTCGAGGGTGACGACCTGGCGGGTGTGGGAGACGAGCGCGGCGACGTCCGAGGCGACGAACATCTCCTTCTCGCCGATGCCGAGGACGACGGGGGAGCCGTTGCGGGCGACGACGATGCGGTCGTTGAAGTCGGCGTGCAGGACCGCGATGCCGTACGTGCCCTCGATGTGGCGCAGGGCCTCGCGGACCTTCTCCTCCAGGGTGTCGGCCTGGGAGCGGGCGACGAGGTGGGTGAGGACCTCGGTGTCCGTCTCGGAGAGGAACTCGACGCCGTCGGCGGTGAGCTTGGCGCGCAGGTCGGAGGCGTTGTCGATGATGCCGTTGTGGACGACGGCGACCTTCTCGTCCTGGGACAGGTGCGGGTGGGCGTTCTCGTCGGAGGGGGCGCCGTGGGTGGCCCAGCGGGTGTGCGCGATGCCGGTCGTGCCCTTGAAGCGGGCGGGCACCTTGGCCTCCAGGTCACGGACGCGGCCCTTGGCCTTGACCATCTTCAGACCCGCGGCCTTGGGGCTGGTGACGGCGATGCCCGCGGAGTCGTAGCCGCGGTACTCCAGGCGCTGCAGGCCTTCGAGGAGGAGCGGGGCGACGTCACGCTTGCCGATATATCCGACGATTCCGCACATGGAGGGATTCCTAGCCGTAGACGATGCGGCGCAGCTGCCTGAGCGTGAGCTCGGGCGGCGCGACCGCGCGGTATTCGAGATCCGCCGAGATCTGCTGGAAGATCGCCGCGTTCAGCAGGCCCTGACCCTGCAGCTCGCGGTGGCGGCGACGGACGAACGCTTCGGTCGTCTCGTCGAAGTAGGCGAGCACGTCCTGGACGACCCGCAGCGCTTCGCCCCGCTGGAGCGGGGTGCTGCGGGTGAGGTGATCCACCAGGTCGTCGTGCATTCGTTGATCCTGGGGTATCGCATGCCCATTCGCAAGAATCCTGCCCGAAATCGGGCAGGGTCGTGTCGGAATGGGCGCTCACATGCGTCGTAGAACCGCCTGCTTGGCCGTCGCGAACTCGTCGTCCGTGAGGATTCCGGCCTGGCGGAGCTCGCCGAGCTCCCGCAGGCGGCGCAGCAGGGCGTCGTGGTCGTCGGCCGGGGCCTGCGGGGGCGGGGTCGGGGCGGCCGTCGCGTCGGCGGGGGCGGCCGTGAGCGACTTCGCCGCGGCGGGGGCCGCGGGGTGCGGCAGGCGCACCTGCACGGCGGCGGCCACCAGCGCCATCAGGGCGTCCTTCTTGAAGCCCCACAGCTCGACCGCGTTCGGGTCGTACTTCGCCGGGGCCTTGGTCGGGGCGTTCCGCACGGTGAACCGGAGGTGGCCGTTTTCCAGACCGGCCGCGGGCAGCCACTCCACGGCCGCGATGTCGGTGAGCGCCAGCGACCGCGGGCCCGCCGCCGACTTCGCCTCCTCCGTCTTCCAGTTCCACTCAAGCCGGACGCTCTCCCCGTCGAAGCTCGCCGTGCCGTCCCCGGCGGAGACGGACAGCGGCACGGAAGGGCCGGTGAGGAGGTAGCTGTCGCAGGGGGTGCTCGGCACCTGTTCGAGCAGGTGGGCGCCCCGGACCTCGTCGACCAGATACTCCGCGACCCCGTACCGGTCGGGCTCGACGTGCAGCTGGTACGGGTCCGCCGAGTCCGGCAGGTTCCCGCCCGTCGCCTGGAGCAGCGGATCGGCGCCGTCGCGCAGGCGCAGCCGCAACCGTCCCGACTTCTTGCCCTGTTCGAAGGCTATGCCCGTCAACGCCGCCAGGGGCACGGTCACTTCGCCCAGCGTCCTGCGCAGCAGTGAGACGTTCTTGTCGTGGCCCGGCACCAGGCGCAGCGTCTCTCCGTCGAAGGTCCAGGTCCCGTCACGCTGGATGATTTCCGCCATGCGGGGATTGTCGCACCGACCACGTGGACGTACGGTCCACCCCCCTTTGCCCCCATGTCCCTCTGCCCCGCGCCTCCCTGCCCTCATGCCTCCCCGGCCGCATGCCTCCTGACCCTTGACCCCTCGCGGGGCCCGGGTTACCAATGGGGACCGTTCGATTCGATTGCGATGCACCACAGTTGCGCCACGCGCCACCACAGACGCGCCGCACCCGTGCCCCACCGCGGCGCCGGCCCGTCGGAGGGACCCGCTTGTGAGATCGCAGACAAGATCGACACGACTACTCGGTGCGCTGCTGCTCGTGGCGGCCGCCGGAATCTCCTCGTTCGCCGCCGCGCCCGCCCCGCACCCGGCGGAGCCGCCCGTCACACCGCTCGGCCAGGTGGTGCCCGCGCCCCTGAAGGCCGAGGCGGGCGGGGCCGGGTACGAGATCACCGCCAGGACCCGGATCATCGTGGGCAAGGGCGACTCCGAGGAACGGCGTGTGGGCGAGTACCTGGCCGATGTGCTGCGGCCCTCCACCGGCTACCGGCTCCCGGTCACCACCGGCAAGGGCGGCGACGGCATCCGGCTGCGCATCAGCGCCGACCCGGCGACCAGGGCACTCGGCGACGAGGGGTACCGCCTCGTCTCCGCGCGCGGCTCCCTCACCGTCACCTCCCGGACCGGCGCGGGGCTCTTCCACGGCGTGCAGACGGTGCGCCAGCAACTGCCCGCGGCCGTCGACAGGACGACGCGGCAGCGCGGACCGTGGCGGATCGCGGGCGGCACCATCAAGGACGCGCCGCGCTACGGCTACCGCTCCACCATGCTCGACGTCTCCCGGCACTTCTTCACCGTCGACCAGGTCAAGCGCTACATCGATCAGGCGGCGCTCTACAAGATGAACAAGCTGCACCTGCACCTCAGTGACGACCAGGGCTGGCGCATCGCCGTCGACTCCTGGCCGCGCCTCGCGACGTACGGCGGTTCGACGCAGGTCGGCGGCGGCAAGGGCGGCTACTACACGAAGGCGCAGTACAAGGAGATCGTCGACTACGCCGCGTCCCGGTACCTGGAGGTCGTCCCCGAGATAGACATGCCGGGGCACACCAACGCCGCACTCGCCTCGTACGCCGAGCTGAACTGCGACGGCGTCGCGCCGCCGCTCTACACCGGCACCGAGGTCGGCTTCAGCTCGCTATGCGTGAAGAAGGACGTCACCTACGACTTCGTGGACGACGTCATCCGCGAGCTCGCCGCGATGACGCCCGGCGAGTACCTCCACATCGGCGGCGACGAGGCGCACTCCACCAGCCACGAGGACTTCGTCGCCTTCATGGACAAGGTGCAGCCGGTGGTCGCCAAGTACGGCAAGACGGTGGTGGGCTGGCACCAGCTGACCGGCGCGAAGCCCGTAGAGGGCGCCGTCGCGCAGTACTGGGGCTACGACAGGACGGGCGCCGCCGAGCGCGAGCAGGTCGCGAACGCCGCGAGGAACGGCACCAAGCTGGTCCTCTCGCCGGCCGACCGCTCCTACCTCGACCACAAGTACACCAAGGACACCCCGCTCGGACTCTCCTGGGCGGGCTACGTCGAGGTGCGGCGGTCCTACGACTGGGACCCGGGCACGTATCTGGCGGGCGCCCCGGCGGACTCCGTCATCGGCGTCGAGGCGCCGCTCTGGTCGGAGACCCTCTCCACCACCGCGCACCTCGACTACATGGCGTTCCCGCGGCTGCCCGGCATCGCCGAGCTGGGCTGGTCGCCCGCGGCCACGCACGACTGGGACACGTACAAGGTGCGGCTCGCCGCGCAGGCCCCGCGCTGGGACGCGCTGGGCATCGGCTACTACAGGTCGCCGCAGGTGCCCTGGCCCGCCGGCTAGCCGGTCCTACTTGAGCTTCTTCGCCCGCTCGATCGCGGTGGCCAGGTCCTCCAGGATCGGCGCGCACTTGTCGTACGAGAAGATGGGCTCGGCGACGCGCGGGATGACCTGCCCGGCCTTGACCGCGGGCAGCTTCCGCCAGGTCGGCTTGGACTTGTCCAGGTCGGCGGGCTGCAGCGCGGAGGTGCGGTTGTCCATCATGATGACGTCCGCGTCGTACTTGTCGACGTTCTCCCAGCTGAGGTTCTCGAACCAGCCGCCGGACTCGTTCTTGGCCTTTTCCGGCGGCTCGACGAGGTTCACGCCGAGCGCCTTGAAGTACTCCAGGTCGACGGAGAGGTTCGAGCCGGAGACGTAGAACAGGTCCTGGCTCGCGGAGCCGACGAGGACCTTGATGTCCTTGTGCGCCTTGGCGACCTTGCGCAGCCGCTCCGAGGCGTCCTCGAAGCGCTTCTTCGCCTTGACGACCTTGTCGGACTTCACGTCCGCGCCGAGCGACTCGGCGAGCGCCTGGATGCGCTGCAACGGGTGCGTGAGCTGGCGGTCGTAGACGCTGATGCCGACGCTCGGAGCAAGCTTAAGGATCTTGTCCTTGCTCTCCTCGGGCACGTACCAGAGGGTGCCCTGGTCGTCGAACATCGTGGAGATCAGCAGGTCCGGGGCGAGGCCCGCGTACTTCTCGATGTTGAACTGGCCCCACTGGTTGCCGATGACCGTCAGCTTGCTGACGTCCATGTCACCAGCCTGGACGTCGGCCTTGCCGTCCTTGGTCTTCGTCGGGCCGAAGACGCCCTTGACCTCGATGCCGTAGTCGAACAGGGCGGCGGCGACGCCGGTGAACGCCACGATGTTCTTCGGCGTCGCGTCGCGCTTCACGGTCGTGCCACGGTCGTCCTTGAAGCTCCAGGGCCCGGTCTTGCCGCCGCCCCCGGTCTTGCCGGACCCGTCCTTCTTCTCGGTGCCGCAGGCCGCCAGGGCGGCGGTGAGGCCGAGGGCGCCACCGGCGGCGAGGACGCCGCGACGGGAGAGCTGGGGGAAGCGGGCCTGGGGCATGAGGGTCTCTGCTTTCGTGACGTACGGCAGCGGGGCCGCTGGCCGGAACTAGAGCTTAGGCTAACCTAAGCTAACTTCCGGCTCGGCGACCCCTCGTGTCACGCCCGGCCGAGGACTCCGGCCCCGTCCTGAGGGCTCCGGCCCCGTCCTGAGGCCTCAGCCCGCGAACCCCAGCTCCCGGGCGATCAGCATGCGCTGCACCTCACTGGTGCCCTCGCCGATCTCCAGGATCTTGGAATCCCGCCACATGCGCGCCACCGGATACTCGTTCATGAAGCCGTACCCGCCGTGGATCTGGGTGGCCTCGCGGGCGTTGTCCACCGCGACCGTCGACGAGTAGAGCTTGGCGATGGCCGCCTCCTTCTTGAACGGCTCGCCCGCGACCAGGCGCGAGGCCGCGTCGTGCCAGCCGACGCGGGCCATGTGCGCCCGGGTCTCCATGTCGGCGATCTTGAACTGGATGGCCTGGTTGGCGCCGATCGGCCTGCCGAAGGCGTGCCGCTCCTTGGCGTACTTCACGGACTCGTCCACGCAGCCCTGGGCGAGCCCGGTGGCGAGCGCGGAGATCGCGACGCGGCCCTCGTCGAGGATGTGCAGGAACTGGGCGTACCCGCGGCCCTCCTGGCCCAGCAGGTTCGCGGCGGGGACCCGGACGTCGGAGAAGGACAGCTCGCGGGTGTCCGAGGCGTTCCACCCCACCTTCGAGTACGGCGCCGCCACCGTGAAGCCGGGCGTCCCGGACGGCACGATGATCGAGGAGATCAGCGGGCGGCCGTCCTCCTTGCGGCCGGTGACGGCGGTGACCGTGACCAGGCCCGTGATGTCCGTGCCGGAGTTGGTGATGAAGCACTTGGAGCCGTTGATCACCCAGTCGTCGCCGTCGCGCACCGCCGTCGTGCGTGTGCCGCCCGCGTCCGAGCCGCACTCCGGCTCGGTCAGACCGAACGCGCCGAGGATCTCGCCCGCGCACAGCCTCGGCAGCCACTCGCGCTTCTGCTCCTCCGTACCGAACAGATGGATCGGCATGGCGCCGAGGGAGACGCCCGCCTCCAGGGTGATCGCCACGGAGGAGTCGACGCGGGCGAGCTCTTCGAGGGCGATGCCGAGCGCGAAGTAGTCACCGCCCATCCCGCCGTACTCCTCGGGGAAGGGCAGGCCGAACAGGCCCATGCGGCCCATCTCGCGCACGATCTCGTACGGGAACTCGTGGCGCTCGTAGAAGTCGCCGATCTTCGGGGCGACGACGTCGTGGGCGAACGCCTCGACCGTACGGCGCAGTTCCTCGTGCTCGGGGCTCAGACGGTGGTCCATCGTTGTTCACTGCTCCTGGGTTCAGGCGTCGCCCGGCGCGGTCTGCTCTTCGTGGGAGCGGGCCGTGAGGGCACGGACGGTGCGGGACGGGCTGGGTCGGCCCAACTGCTCGGCCATCCAGGCGCTCGTGGCGCTGAGGCGGACGAGATCGACCCCGGTCTCGATGCCGAGGCCGTGCAGCATCCAGACGAGGTCCTCGGTGGCGAGATTGCCGGTGGCGCTCTTCGCGTACGGGCAGCCGCCGAGGCCGCCCGCCGACGCGTCCACCGTGCTCACGCCGTGCTGGAGCGCGGCGAGGGTGTTGGTGAGCGCCTGGCCGTACGTGTCGTGGAAGTGGACGCCGATGCGCTCGGTCGGCACCTGTACCGCGTTGAGCGCGGCGAGCATCGCGGAGACGTGGCCCGGCGTGGCCACGCCGATCGTGTCGCCGAGGCTCAGCTCGTCGCAGCCCATGTCGATCAGGGCGCGGCAGACGCGGACGACCTTGGAGATGGGCACGGCGCCCTCCCAGGGGTCGCCGAAGCACATCGAGAGATAGCCGCGGACATGGGCCCCCTGCTCGCGCGCGCGAGCGACCACCGGCGCGAACATGGCGAGCGCCTCGTCCACCGTGCGGTTGAGGTTGGCCCTGGCGAACGAGTCGGTGGCGCTGGCGAAGACGGCGACGCGCCCGGCGCCGAGCGCGAGGGCGCGGTCCAGGCCGCGTTCGTTCGGCACCAGGACCGGCAGGCGCACCTCCGGGAGGTCGTCGAGGAGCGGGAACAGCTGCTCGGCGTCGGCCAGTTGGGGCACCCACTTGGGGTGCACGAAGCTGGTCGCCTCGACGGTCGTCAGGCCCGCGTCGGCGAGGCGGTGGATGAACTCCGCCTTGATCCCGGTCGGAACGACCGTCTTCTCGTTCTGCAGGCCGTCGCGGGCGCCCACCTCGTGGATGCGGACGCGGGACGGCAGGCCCCGGGTCGGCACGACCATGGGGAGCGGGGCCTCGGCCAGCTCCAGGGGGGTGTCCCCGGGGTCCTGCGCGGCCGTCGGATCGGTGGTCATTCCTGCTCCTCCTCGGGGGTGACGACGGCGAGGATCTGGTCCATGGCGACGGTCGTGCCCGGGGTGACGTCGAGTTCGGTGACGGTGCCCGCGTGCGGGGCGGAGATGACGTGCTCCATCTTCATCGCCTCGACGACCAGGAGGCTCTGGCCCGCGGCGACCTGGTCACCGGGGGAGACCTTGACGACGGTGACGGTGCCGGGCATGGGGGCGGTGAGGGCGTCGGCACCCGCGTGTGCGGCGCCGGTGAGGGAGGCGGCCACCGGGTCGTGGTCCTGGATGTGCCAGGCGTCACCGTCCCGGCCGAGCCAGTCGCCGGCGCGGCGGAAGGTGTGCAGGGTGCCGTCCAGGGTGACCGAGACGCGGTCGGGCGTGACGGTGTGGCCGGGGTCGCGGAGCCGGTGCGCGACGGGTTCGAGTCCCGGTGCGCGCAGCCAGTGAGTCACGGGTGCCGGAGTGCCGCCGAGCCGCCAGCCGCTGGGGACGGAGAAGGGGTCGGTCCACCCCTCGCCGGCCGGGGCGAGGGCGGCCTCGCGGACGGCGGCCGCCGCCTCGTACACCTCGTCGGGTACGCCGTCGGGGACGAGGCCGTCGGCTTCGCGCTCCACGAGGCCGGTGTCCAGATCGCCCGCGACCACGGCCGGGTGGGCGAGGAGCCTGCGCAGGAAGCCCGCGTTGGTCGGCACGCCCAGGGTGACCGTGTCGGCGAGGGCGGCGCGCAGCTTGCGCAGGGCCGTGGCGCGGTCGGGGCCGTACGCGATGACCTTGGACAGCATCGGGTCGTAGAGGCTGCCGACCTCGGTGCCCTCGCTGAGGCCGGAGTCGGTGCGCACGCCCGCGCCCTGCGGCTCGTGCAGGGACAGGATGGTGCCGCCGGAGGGCAGGAAGCCGCGCGCGGGGTCTTCCGCGCAGACGCGGGCCTCTACCGCGTGCCCGGTGAGCGTGATGTCGTCCTGGGAGAAGGGCAGGCGCTCGCCCGCCGCCACCCGCAGCTGCCACTCCACCAGGTCGAGCCCGGTGATGAGCTCGGTGACCGGGTGCTCCACCTGGAGACGGGTGTTCATCTCCATGAAGTAGTACGAGGAGGGGTCGGAGCCGGGGACGATGAACTCCACCGTGCCCGCGCCCGCGTACCCGCAGGAGCGGGCCGCCTGGACGGCCGCCTCGCCCATCGCCGCGCGGGTGGCCTCGTCGAGGAGGACGGAGGGCGCCTCTTCGATGATCTTCTGGTGGCGGCGCTGGAGGGAGCATTCGCGCTCGCCGAGGTGGATCACGTTCCCGTGGCCGTCGGCCAGGACCTGGATCTCGATGTGGCGGGGGCGGTCGACCCACCGCTCCACGAGCAGCGTGTCGTCGCCGAAGGAGGCGCGGGCCTCGCGGCGGGCGGCCGCGATCTCCTCGGTGATGAGCGCCTCGTCCCTGACCAGGCGCATGCCCTTGCCGCCGCCGCCCGCGCTCGGCTTGAGCAGCACCGGGGTGCCGATCTGCCGGGCCGCGTCGGCCAGTTGGGCATCGGTCAGGCCGCTGCCCGAGGAGCCGGGGACGACCGGCACACCGGCCGCCTTCACGGTCTCCTTGGCGCGGATCTTGTCGCCCATGAGGGAGATGGCGCTCGCGGGCGGCCCGATGAAGACGAGACCGGCGTCCGCGCACGCCTGGGCGAAGCCGGCGTTCTCCGCGAGGAAGCCGTAGCCCGGGTGGACGGCCTGGGCGCCGGACTTCGCGGCCGCCTCCAGGAGGCGCTCCACGGACAGATAGCTCTCGGTGGCCGGCGGCGGGCCGATCCGCACCGCCGTGTCGGCCTCGCGCACATGGCGGGCGTCGGCGTCCGCGTCGCTGAACACGGCGACCGAGCGGACGCCGAGCTGCCGCAGCGTACGGATGACGCGGACCGCGATCTCGCCGCGGTTGGCGACCAGAACTGTGTCAAACATCGTCATTCGTTCCTCACATCCGGAAGACGCCGAAGCCGGGCTCGCCCAGGGGAGCGCCCGCGCACGCGGTCAGGGCCAGACCCAGCACCTGCCGGGTCTCCATGGGGTCGATGACGCCGTCGTCCCAGAGGCGGGCCGTCGCGTAGTAGGCGTTGCCCTGCTCGTCGTACTGCGCGCGGATCGGGTCCTTGAAGGCGTCCTCGTCCTCGGCGGACCACTCCTCGCCGCGGGCCTCGATCTGGTCGCGCTTGACCGTGGCGAGGACGGAGGCGGCCTGTTCGCCGCCCATCACGGAGATCTTGGCGTTCGGCCACATCCACAGGAAGCGGGGGCTGTAGGCCCGGCCGCACATCGAGTAGTTGCCCGCGCCGTACGAACCGCCGACGACGACCGTCAGCTTCGGCACGCGGGTGCAGGCCACGGCCGTCACCATCTTGGCGCCGTGCTTGGCGATGCCACCCGCCTCGTAGTCCCGGCCGACCATGAAGCCGGAGATGTTCTGCAGGAAGACGAGGGGGATGCCGCGCTGGTCGCACAGCTCGATGAAGTGGGCGCCCTTCTGGGCGGATTCGGAGAAGAGGATGCCGTTGTTCGCGACGATGCCGACCGGGTGGCCGTGGATGTGGGCGAAGCCGGTCACCAGGGTCTGGCCGTACTCCGCCTTGAACTCGGCGAAGCGGGAGCCGTCCACCACGCGCGCGATGACCTCGCGGACGTCGTAGGGGGTGCGGGAGTCCGTCGGCACCGCGCCGTACAGCCCCAGGGGGTCCACCTTGGGCTCCTCCACCGGCCGCACCGGCCACGGCAGCTCCGCGCGCGGGGGCAGGGTGGAGACGATGGTGCGCACGATGCGCAGTGCGTGCGCGTCGTCCTCGGCGAGGTGGTCGGTGACTCCGGAGGTCCGCGAGTGGACCTCGCCACCGCCCAGTTCCTCGGCGGTGACGACCTCGCCGGTCGCGGCCTTCACCAGCGGCGGGCCGCCCAGGAAGATCGTCCCCTGATTGCGGACGATCACCGCCTCGTCGCTCATCGCGGGCACATACGCCCCGCCGGCCGTGCAGGAGCCGAGGACGGCGGCGATCTGCGGGATGCCGGCGCCGGACATCCGGGCCTGGTTGTAGAAGATCCGCCCGAAGTGCTCGCGGTCGGGGAAGACGTCGTCCTGCATCGGCAGGAAGGCGCCGCCCGAGTCGACCAGGTAGAGACACGGCAGCCGGTTCTCCAGGGCCACCTCCTGCGCGCGCAGGTGCTTCTTCACCGTCATGGGGTAGTACGTGCCGCCCTTGACGGTCGCGTCATTGGCGACGATCACGCACTCGCGCCCGGAGACGCGGCCGATCCCCGCGATGACACCGGCCGCCGGGGCGCCCCCGCCGTACAGCCCGTCCGCCGCGAGCGGGGCCAGCTCGAGGAAGGGGGAGCCGGGGTCGAGGAGTGTGTCCACGCGCTCGCGCGGCAGCAGCTTGCCGCGCGCCACATGGCGGGCCCGCGCCCGCTCGCCGCCGCCGAGGGCGGCCGCCGCGAGCTTGGCCCGCAACTCCTCGACGAGGGCGGTGTGCGCCGCCTCGTTCGCCCGCCATGCCTCGGACGCGGGGTCAGCCGCGCTCGCCAGCACTGGTGCCTGCCGCATCAGTCGAGCCCCCTTGCTCGGTCCGTTCGGTCTCCCCGGGCCCGGCGGATCGTCGCCCGGAGCGGTTAATGACCGTTAACGCGTTTCCTTCAGGTTAACGACCGCTAACCGGCCTGTCTAGAATCAATTCCATGGCCACCAGAACCGACGCGCCCACCCGGCGCGAGCAGATCCTCAAGGAGGCCGCCCGGCTCTTCGCCGAGCGGGGCTTCCACGGCGTGGGAGTCGACGAGATAGGGGCCGCCGTCGGCATCA
The DNA here is from genome assembly GCF_042881135.1 of Streptomyces sp. NPDC058284. NCBI lineage: Bacteria > Bacillati > Actinomycetota > Actinomycetes > Kitasatosporales > Streptomycetaceae > Streptomyces > Streptomyces sp. NPDC058284. The sequence goes on along the minus strand of NZ_JBHVYE010000015.1, from coordinate 32,632 downwards.
GCGGACCTGGTCTCTACCGGCACTTCGCGGGCAAGGACGCGATGCTCGCCGAGCTGCTCGTCGGCATCAGCGGCCAGCTCCTGACGGGCGGCAAGCGCTGCGCGGCCGAGGTGGGGGGCGCGCCCGAGCGGGTCCTCGACGCGCTGATCCAGGGGCACATCGACTTCGCGCTCGACGACCGCTCCCTGATCACCCTGCACGACCGTGAGCTCGACCGCCTGCGGGACAGCGACCGCAAGCTGGTCCGCCAGCTCCAGCGGCAGTACGTGGAGATCTGGGTCGACGTCGTGCGCAAGGTCTATCCGGACCTCGCCGAGAACGCGGCGCGCGTGGCCGTGCACGCGGTCTTCGGGCTGCTGAACTCCACGCCGCACCTGAGCCGCCGCGACGCGCTGCCGAGCCGGTCGGCCATGGCGGACCTCCTGCACCGCCTGGCACGGGGGGCCTTCGCGGCCGCCGCCGAGTGACACGCGTCTCTGGACGCTCTGGTGACCGCCGGGTAACCTGCCTCTGAGCAAGCGCTTAGTCGATGCAGGCGAGATGCAGGCAGAAGGAGTTCTCCGTGCGCCGTACCGTTTTCAATGAGGACCACGAGGCGTTCCGGGAGACCCTGCGCGCCTTCATCGAGGCCGAGGTCGTCCCGGTCCACGACGAGTGGTTCGCCGCCGGTCAGGTGCCGCGCGAGTTCTACTACAAGCTCGCCGAGCTCGGCCTCTTCGGCATCAACGTCCCCGAGGAGTTCGGCGGCGCGGGCATGGACACGCACAAGTTCGAGGCCATCCAGTACGAGGAGACGGCCCGCGCGGGCGTCAGCTTCGGCGGCTCCGGCGTGCACGTGCTGCTCGCCCTGCCGTACATCAAGGCGCTCGCCACCGACGAGCAGAAGAAGCGCTACCTGGAGAAGTTCGTCTCCGCCGAGGAGATGTGGGCCCTCGCGATGACCGAGCCGGGCACCGGCTCCGACCTCGCGGGCATGAAGACCACCGCCAAGCTCTCCGAGGACGGCACCCACTACGTCCTCAACGGCTCCAAGACCTTCATCACCGGCGGTGTGCACGCCGACCGCGTGATCGTCTGCGCCCGCACCTCCGCGCCCACCGCGGAGGACCGTCGCTTCGGCATCTCGCTCTTCGCCGTCGACACCAAGTCCGAGGGCTACTCCATCGGCCGCAAGCTGGACAAGCTGGGCCTGAGGACCTCCGACACCGCCGAGCTCGCCTTCGTCGACGTCAAGGTCCCCGTCGAGGACCTCCTCGGCGAGGAGAACAAGGGCTTCTACTACCTCGGCAGCAACCTCCCCTCCGAGCGCTGGGGCATCGCCTACGGCGCGTACGCGCAGGCCAAGGCCGCCGTCCGGTTCGCCAAGGAGTACGTCAAGGACCGCACGGTCTTCGGCAAGACGGTCGCCTCCTTCCAGAACACCAAGTTCGAGCTGGCCGCCTGCCAGGCCGAGGTGGACGCCGCAGAGGCCGTCGCCGACCGCGCACTTGAGGCGCTGGACGCCGGCGAGCTGACCGCCGCCGAGGCCGCGTCCGCGAAGCTGTTCACCACCGAGGTCGCGCACCGCGTCATCGACAAGTGCCTCCAGCTGCACGGCGGCTACGGCTTCATGAACGAGTACCCCATCGCCCGCCTGTACGCGGACAACCGCGTCAACCGCATCTACGGCGGCACCAGCGAGGTCATGAAGATGATCATCGCCAAGAACATGGGCCTGTAGAACGCCTGTAGAAATACCTTCATGAACCAGGCACTTGAAGCCCTCCTCGATCTGCTCGACCTGGAGCAGATCGAGGAGGACATCTTCCGGGGCGTGAGCCGCTCGGCGCTCGTGCCCCGCGTCTTCGGCGGCCAGGTCGCCGCGCAGGCCCTCGTCGCCGCGGGCCGCACCGTCCCCGACGACAGGCCTGCCCACTCCCTGCACGCCTACTTCCTGAGGCCCGGGGACCCCGGCGCGCCCATCGTGTATACGGTCGACCGCATCCGCGACGGCCGTTCCTTCACCACGCGCCGGGTCGTCGCCGTCCAGCACGGGCAGCCGATCTTCCACCTCTCCGCGTCCTTCCAGACGTACGAGGAGGGGCTGGAGCACCAGGCCGTGATGCCGCCCGCGCTCGACCCGGAGACGCTGCCCACCGCCGCCGAGATGCTGCCCAGGCACCTGCCGCGCGAGGTCGCCGACCGGCTCCTGGAGACCCGCGCCGCGGTCGACCTGCGCTACGCCGACGCGCCGCCCTGGGGCACCGTAGGGCAGCCCCGCGAACCGCGCTCCCAGGTCTGGTTCCGCGCCAACGGCAAACTCGCCGACTACGAGGCCGACCCCCTGCTGCACGTCTGCCTCGCCACCTACGTCTCCGACATGACGCTGCTCGACTCCGTGCTGCTCGCGCACGGCCGCGGCGGCTGGGCGGTCGGTGACGTCGTCGGCGCCTCGCTCGACCACGCCATGTGGTTCCACCGGCCCTTCCGCGCGGACGAATGGCTGCTGTACGACCAGGAGTCGCCCACGTCGTCCGGCGGGCGCGGTCTCGGCCAGGCGCGGATCTGGACGCAGGACGGGCGGCTCGCGGTCACCGTCATCCAGGAGGGCGTCGTTCGCGTTCCCCGCTGATCAGACATACCGTCCGATACATGTCGGAGAACACGGGACACCAGGAGAACGGCGAGAGCACCTTCACCGTCGTCGTCGCCGCCGTCGCCAACCTCGGGATCGCACTGGCCAAGGCCGTCGCGGGCGTCATCAGCGGATCCAGCGCCATGCTCTCCGAAGCGGCGCACTCCGTGGCCGACACCGTCACCGAGCTGATGCTGCTCGTCTCCTTGAAGGCGAGCGACAAGCCGGCCGACGAGGAGCACCCGCTCGGCTACGGCGGCGCCCGCTACATCTGGGCGCTGCTCGCCTCCGTCGCCACCTTCGTCGGCGGCGGCGTCTTCGCCGTCTACGACGGCATCCACACCCTCACCCACGGCGAGGACCCCGGCGACCCGCTCGTCTCGTACATCGTCCTCGCCGTCGCCTTCCTCCTGGAGGGCTACTCGCTGCGCACCGGCCTCAAGCAGGCGCGCGGCGAGGCCGACCGCTTCGGCGTGCACATCAAGCGCTACCTCCGCCAGACCCCCGACACCGCGGTCAAGGCCGTCGTGATGGAGGACTCGGCAGCCCTCGTGGGCCTCGTGCTCGCCGCGGCCGGGCTGCTCGGCGGGCAGCTCACCGGATCCGGCGCGTGGGACGGCATCGCCTCGCTCTGCATCGGCGTGCTCCTCGTGTACGTGGCCTGGGTCCTCGGCCATGCCAACTCCGAGTTGCTCATCGGGCGTCCGCTGCCGCCGGAGATGCGCGCCGCGATCCGCGCCGAGCTCCTCGCCGACCCGCACGTCGTGGACGTACTGGAGCTGACCACGCTCCTCCAGGGTCCCAAGGAGGCGCTGGTCGCCGCGAAGGTCGACTTCCGGGACGTGTCGTCGGCCGGGGACATCGAGCGGGCCTGCGACCGGATGGCCCGCCGCATCCAGGAGCGCTTCCCCGCGATCAGGCGGGTCTACCTGGACCCCACGCCGGGACCGGCTCAGGAGCCGGGCACAAGGCCCGCGGCGTCGAGCAGGTAGGCCGTCAGCGGGTCGTAGTGGCGCGGGCTCGTGACGTGGTCGTCGAGCGGCACGGTCACCTGCACGGTGCCCTCGGCCTCGCCGATGAACAGCGCCGGGTCGTTGCAGTCCGCGTACCCCACGGAGTCCAGGCCGCGCTGGCCCGCGCGCCCCGCCCAGCCGTGGTCGGCGACGACGAGGCCGGGCAGCGGGCGGCCCTCGCGCTCCAGGCCGTCCAGGATCGCGTTCATCGGCTCGGGCGAGTGCGTGTGCCACAGCGTCGCGCCGCGCTCGAGCACCGCGACGTCGGCGAACTGGAAGACCATTCCCTCGTCGGCCGTCAGGCCCTCGGGGATCACCACGATCTCGCAGCCGGCCGCGCGCAGGGCCGCGGCGGTCGCGCGGTGCACGTCGAGCAGGCCGCCGGGGTGGCCGGTCGCGAACAGCACGCTCTCCTTGGCGGCGGCCGCCTTGCGCAGGCGGGCCGCCATCCGCTCCAGGGCGTCGACCGTCAGCTCCGGGTCGATGGTGTCCTGGCCGTGCCGGAACTGCGGGTCGTCGATGACGCCGCAGCGCTCGGCCATCACCGCGAGGACGTCCTGCTCGTCGGTCCAGCGGTCGCCGAGCTCCAGACCGAGCCAGTAGTGGCGGTCTCCGTTCGCGAGCTTCCTGTAGTGGCTGAGGTTGTTCTCGCGGGGGGTGGCGACGTCGCCCGCGATGCGGGTGCGGATGAGATGGGCGACCAGGTCGGCACGGGTGGGTATGGGCATGGCCCCCATTGTGCCGGTGCTCGGGCCGCGGGGCCTCGGGGATTTCCTGGTCGGCGTTGGCTGTTGTGTCGAGCGGCGACGGGGTGGGGCGGTTTGTTTTTTCGGGTGCGGGACCGTGGGGGCTTGTCGCGCGGTTCCCCGCGCCCCTGAAAGCTCCCCCCGGCGCCTGAAAGCTCCCCCCGGCGCCTGAATGCCCCGGCACCGGGGACCCGATGTCCACCGGGGCGCTCTGAGAGCCTGTGTCATATCCCCGGCCGGGTGGTCGCCGCCTGGCACGCACGCTCGCCGCGTTGCCGAAAAGCCCTAGTAGCTCCTCCCCCAGGCCTGAACGGCCCGGGGGGACCCCCACCGAGGACTTCCCGGCGCCTTGCGATCGCACGCACCAGACGACGCCCACTGATCCGACCGGGGATATGACACAGGCTCTAACCGGGCCTGCTCAACGCGAACCACAGTTCCATGCGGACGTCCGGGTCGTTCAGGTCCGTGGTCAGGAGGGACGCGCAGCGGGCGATGCGCTGGCGGACCGTGTTGCGGTGGACGGAGAGGGCCAGGGCCGTGCGGTCCCAACTGCCGTGCAGGGAGAGCCAGGTGCGCAGGGTCGTCGTCAGGGCCTCGTTGCCAGTGAGCGGGGCGAGCAGCACGCGCGCGTGGGCGTCGGCCTCCTCGGGGGCGACCAGGGCGGCGATGCCGGTCTCGTGGTGGCGTACGAGGGGGACGCGGGTGGCCTCCGCGCGGCGCAGGGCGCGGGCCGCCTGCGCGTCGGCGGCGGGCAGCTCCCCGGGCGGTGCGGCGGCGGAGACGCCCAGGGTCCAGCCGTCGGCGGGCGTGATCTCGCGGTCGGCGGGGACGAGGAGGCGTACCGCGTCCCCGGGCTCGCGCGGGTCCACCAGGGCGCTGCCCAGCGCCGTGGCGAGCGCCGACGCGGCCAGCGGACCGTGCTCCCCGCGCGCGTGCACCACGGTCCAGGGACCGCTCCCCAGGAGAGGGCCGATTTCGTCGACCGGCGTCCCTAGGAGCAGCCGTACGAGGGCCGCCGAGCGGGCCGCCTCGGAGGCGCCCTGGTGTTCGCCGGTGAGGAGCGAGAGCAGGACGACCGCGGCTCCGGCGATGGTGTGGTCGCCCGGTTCGCGGCGGTCCGTGGCGAGCCCGAGCGCGAAGCCGCGGCCGCCGCCCAGGGCGTAGGCGGCGAGGTGCGTGGCCCCCGCGGTGTCGGCGGCGGACGCGGGGGAGGCGGGGGCGGTGCGGCGGACGATCCCGGTCAGCTCCCGCAGCGCGTCCCGTACGCCGTCGGCCAGGGGCTGCCCCGCTGCCTGCGACTCCGCCCCGTCCGGCCCGTACAGCACCGCGGCGCCGCCCAGCCGGGCCGCAAGCTGGCGCAGGACGGCGGGGACGGGGTCGGGGCGCGCCGCCGCCGTGGCGAGGCCCTGCTGCGCCTGTGTGACCCGGCGCAGCTCCGCGTGCCTGGCCTCGGCCATCAGCCGCCACACGGCGCGGGCGACGCCGCTGAAGGTGGTGCGGGGCGGGACCTCGACGAGCGGCAGGCCGTACCGGTCGCAGGCCTCGGCCAGGGCGCGCGGCACCGTGTCGTGCACGGGTGCCACACCGAAGCCGAGGGCCGCGCCGCCCGCCGCGACGATGCGGGCCACGTAGTCGTCCAGGTGGCCGTCCGGGGCCGCCGGGTCCGTGATGTGCACGCCCGCGGTGAGCAGCAGCTCGCCGCCGAGCAGATACGGGTACGGGTCCCGCATCTCCGAGGTGTGCACCCACTGCACGGCCGTACCGGCGGCCCGCGCGTCGGGTCCGGCGATCTGGCGCAGGCCCAGGTCGTCGCGGGCGAGCAGCGCGGCGAGCGGGACGGGCGGGGTCGGGGGGACCGCCGGTGGGGTGGCGGGTCCGGCGGCGGGGTCGGTCATGGTGGACGATTCCTCCATATCCGTCGCGGAGAGTAGAGGAAACGTACACTTCAGCGTCGCATTCCGGCCACCTAAGGTCGTGCCGACCACAGGCAGCGGGTACGGGCGGATGTCCCCGCGGCCGGTCGCCACCCCCACTCCATCTGCACGACACGCCACCGAGGTGCGCGAAGGAGGCCCCCCCCTTATGGCCGTCGACTACACAGTGATCGTCGTCTATCTCGCCGGGATGCTGGCCATGGGCTGGTGGGGCATGCGCCGCGCCAAGTCCAAGGCCGAGTTCCTGGTCGCCGGGCGGCGCCTCGGGCCGTGGATGTACTCGGGGACCATGGCCGCGATCGTCCTCGGCGGCGCCTCCACCATCGGCGGCGTCGGCCTCGGCTACCAGTACGGCCTCTCCGGTGCCTGGATGGTCGTCACCATCGGCCTCGGCATCCTGGCGCTCAGCGTGTTCTTCTCGGCCCGCATCGCGCGCCTGAGGGTGTACACCGTCTCGGAGATGCTCGACCTGCGCTACGGCGGGCGCGCGGGCGTCATCTCCGGGGTCGTCATGTGGGCGTACACGCTGATGCTCGCGGTCACCTCGACCATCGCGTACGCCACGATCTTCGACGTCATCTTCGACATGAACCGCACCCTGGCGATCGTCCTCGGCGGTTCGATCGTCGTCGCGTACTCGACGCTCGGGGGCATGTGGTCCATCACGCTCACCGACATGGTGCAGTTCGTGGTGAAGACGGTCGGCGTGCTGCTCCTGCTGCTGCCCATCGCGGTCGTCAAGGCCGGTGGCTTCGGTGAGATGAAGGCCGAGCTGCCCACCGCGTACTTCGACCCGCTGGGCATCGGCGGCGAGACGATCTTCACGTACGTGCTGATCTATACGTTCGGCATGCTCATCGGGCAGGACATCTGGCAGCGCGTCTTCACGGCGCGCAGCGACAAGGTCGCCCGTTACGGCGGAACCGTCGCCGGTACCTACTGTCTGCTGTACGCGGTCGCGGGCGCTGTCATCGGCACCGCGGCCAAGGTCATGTACCCGCACCTGCCGAGCGCCGACGCGGCCTTCGCGACCATCGTCAAGGACGAGCTGCCGGTGGGCGTCCGGGGGCTGGTCCTGGCCGCCGCGCTCGCCGCGGTGATGTCGACGTCCTCCGGAGCGCTCATCGCCTGCGCGACCGTCGCCAACAACGACATCTGGTCGCGGCTGCGGGGCACGGTCACCAAGGGCGGCGACGAGCCGCACGACGAGGTCAGGGGCAACCGCGTCTTCATCCTCGTCATGGGTGTCGGCGTGATCGTCATCTCCATCGCGCTCAACGACGTCGTCGAGGCCCTGACCGTCGCGTACAACTTGCTGGTCGGCGGACTGCTCGTGCCGATCCTCGGCGGCCTGCTCTGGCGCCGCGGCACCGCGGCCGGCGCGCTCGCCGCCGTCGCCACCGGCGGTCTCTCCGTCATCGGGCTCATGTGGGGGTACGGGATCCTCGCCAACGAGCCCGTCTACTACGGCCTGCTGACCTCCCTCGCCGTCTACGTCGTGGTCTCCCTCGCCACGAAGCCCACCGACGCGGCCGTGCTCGCCGCCTGGCGCGAGCGGCTCGCCGGGCGGGGAGCGGAGCCCGAGGCCCCTCCGGCCCCCGTACCTCAGTCCCCCCTCCCTCAGTAGAGTTCAGAAAGCGCCCACAAAGCGCATCGAAGCGTGCAGAGACGCACAAAGGAAGGCACCCCATGAGCAGCAACGAGACGCCCCGCGGCCCCGTCGACTCCTCCCGCATCCCGCGGTACGCGGGCCCGGCGACGTACGCCCGGCTGCCCCGCCTCGACGAGGTCGGCGGCAGGACGGATGTCGCGGTGGTCGGCGTGCCCTTCGACACCGGTGTCTCGTACCGCCCCGGCGCCCGCTTCGGCGGCAACGCGATCCGTGAGGCCTCGCGCCTCCTGCGCCCCTACAACCCGGCGCAGGACGCCTCGCCCTTCGCGCTCGCGCAGGTCGCCGACGCGGGCGACATCGCCGCCAACCCGTTCAACATCAACGAGGCCGTGGAGACCATCGAGGCCGCCGCCGACGACCTCCTCGGCTCCGGCGCCCGCATGATGACCCTCGGCGGCGACCACACCATCGCGCTCCCGCTGCTCCGCTCGGTCGCCAAGAAGCACGGCCCGGTCGCCCTGCTCCACTTCGACGCCCACCTGGACACCTGGGACACCTACTTCGGCGCCGAGTACACCCACGGCACGCCGTTCCGCCGCGCCGTCGAGGAGGGCATCCTCGACACCGAGGCGCTCTCCCACGTCGGCACGCGCGGCCCGCTCTACGGCAAGCAGGACCTCACCGACGACGAGAAGATGGGCTTCGGCATCGTCACCTCGGCGGACATCTACCGCCGCGGCGCCGACGAGGTCGCCGACCAGCTGCGCCAGCGCATCGGCGACCGCCCGCTGTACATCTCCATCGACATCGACTGCCTCGACCCGGCGCACGCCCCGGGCACGGGCACGCCGGAGGCCGGTGGCATGACGTCGCGTGAGCTCCTTGAGATCCTGCGCGGCCTCGCCTCCTGCAACCTCGTCTCCGCCGACGTCGTCGAGGTCGCCCCCGCGTACGACCACGCCGAGATCACGGCCGTCGCCGCCTCCCACACCGCGTACGAACTGACGACGATCATGAGCAGGCAGATCGCCGCGGGACGCGCCCGGGACGCGGAGCAGAACGCGAAGTGAGCGCGGCCACAACGCCGTTGAACGCCTAGGTACGCCGGGCCCGTACGGCCCGGCGGCCGGAGAGCCCGCCGGGCCGGAGCCCGGGCGAGAAGGAGAAGACGCCGCATGACCCACGACCACGACGTGGTGCTGCGCCCCACGCCGCGCCAGACCGAGGCCGCCCTGAACCCGCCCCCCGGGCGCAACGGCGGCGACCTCGTCGTCGAGACCCTCGCCGGTCTCGGCGCGACCACCGTCTTCGGGCTCCCCGGCCAGCACGCGCTCGGCATGTTCGACGCGCTGCGCCGCTCCTCGCTCTCGTACGTGGGGTTCCGCGTCGAGAACAACACGGGCTTCGCGGCGGACGCGTACGGCCGCGTCACCGGCGAGGTCGCCCCGCTGCTGCTCTCCACCGGGCCCGGCGCGCTGACCTCGCTCGCCGCGCTCCAGGAGGCGGCGGCGGGTTCGTCGCCGGTCCTCGCCATCGGCAGCCAGGTCCCGGTGGCCGGGCTCGGTGGCGGCCGCCACGGCTATCTGCACGAACTGCGCGACCAGCAGGCCTCGTTCCGTGACGTCGTCAAGTCCGTGCACACCGTCCGCACGGCCTCGCAGATCCCCTCCGCCATCGCCGCGGCCTGGGAGTCGGCGCTCACCGCGCCGCACGGCCCGGTCTGGGTGGAGATCCCGCAGGACGTGCTGCTCGCGGAGACGACCCTGCCCGCCGTGACGGCGATGGACGCGACGCCCGAGGACGTCGTCCCGCGCCCCGAGCTGACCGCGGTCGCCGCCGACCTGCTCTCCCGCGCCGAGCGCCCGGCGATCATCGCGGGCGGCGGCGTCGTAAGGGCGGACGCCTCCGGCAAGCTCCGCGCGCTCGCCGAACTCGTGAACGCCCCCGTCGTCACCACCTTCGGCGGCAAGGGCGCCTTCCCCTGGGAGCACCCGCTCTCGCTCCAGTCGTGGCTGGAGGACCGGCACACCACGGACTTCCTGGAGGACGCGGACGTCCTGCTCGTGGTCGGCTCGGGCCTCGGCGAACTGTCCTCGAACTACCACACGTTCAAGCCCCGCGGCCGGGTGATCCAGATCGAGGCGGACGCCGGGAAGCTGGAGTCCAACCACCCCGGGCTCGGCATCCACGCGGACGCGCGGATCGCCCTGTCCGCACTCCTGGAGACCATCGACGCGCCCCGCGAGGACCCGTCGGCGCCCGAGCGGGTCGCCCAGGTGCTCGACAAGGTCCGCGAGCGCATCGACGCGCAGGACCTCACCCTGGAGCGGCAGGTGCTCGCCGCCGTCCGCGAGGCCCTGCCGGACACGTCGCCGTCCTTCTGGGACATGACGATCCTGGCGTACTGGGCGTGGTCGGCGTTCGACGCGCGGCGCCCCAACACCATGCACTCGGCGCAGGGCGCGGGCGGTCTCGGCTACGGCTTCCCCGCGGCGCTCGGCGCGGCGGTCGCGGACCCCTCCCACCCGGTCCTCGCCGTCTCGGGCGACGGCGGCGCGATGTACTCGATCGCGGAGTTGGCGACGGCCAGGCAGTACGACCTGCCCGTGACCTGGCTGATCGTCGACGACGGCGGCTACGGCATCCTGCGCGAGTACATGTCCGACGCCTTCGGCGAGGCGACGGCGACGGAGCTGGCGCGGCCGGACTTCGTGAAGCTCGCGGAGTCCTTCGGGGTGCCGGGGGTGCGGTCCTCTCCGGAGACGCTCCGGGACGACCTGGCGAAGGCGCTGTCCGAGCCGGGGCCGAGCGTGGTGGTGCTTCCGGCGGTGCTCCGGATGTTCGCGCCGACGCATCTCACCGGGAACTGATCACCCGTTCGGCTGCCCGCGACTCGTGGCGAGGGGTATCTTGCCCGAGGTCGCGGGCGTTCCCGGCCGAGCTGATGTCGGAGCCGCCGACTACGCTGAGCTCGGAGAATCGGAGAACTCGGAGAGGAGGACGGTGTGCTGCTCAGGTTCCGTGCCGCGAACGTACGTTCCCTGCGTGACGAGCAGGAACTGTCCTTCATCGCACCCGAGGAGGGACAGGACGGGGCGGCGAATCCGCTGGAGCTTGCGGGAGGCGACTCCGTCGAGGTGTACCCTCTGCTCGGCATCTTCGGCGCGAACGCGTCAGGCAAGTCGAATGTGCTGGCTGCCATGGGCGACATGCGCGACGCAGTCCTTAACTCCTATGCGTACTGGGCGTCGTACGAAGGCATCAAACGCAAGGTCTTCGCCCTGAGCCCCAAGAGTGACGACGAACCGTCCTTCTTCGAAGTCGACATCGTCATCGACTCGGTCCGCTGGACGTACGGCTTCGAGCTGGGGCCCACGCGAGTCGAGTCGGAATGGCTGCACAGCTACCCGCGCGGTCGCCGTCAGGAGTGGCTTGACCGCGATGCCTCGCGTGCGGATGCTTTCAAATGGCCGGGCGGACGCGTCCGTGACAGGGCCCAACTCATGCGCCGCACGCGTCCGAACGCACTCCTGCTGTCCACGGCGGGTACAGACAACCACCCGCAGCTGTCCCCCCTGTTCCACTGGTTCCGGCGCAACCTGTGGATGATCAATCCGGAGGACGATCGGCCCCAGCGCGAGAAGTTCACCACCCGAGAACTTTCGGGTGAGAGGGCACTGCGTATCCGGGAGCTGCTTCGCGTGGCCGACCTCGGAATCACCGGTGCGGAGGTGGTCCAGGAAAGGCCCGGGCAGCAGGGGGTGAAGTTGACCCACCGTTCGGCCGCTGGAGACGTCCCCTTCGACTGGCAGGCCGAGTCCTTCGGCACACGCTCCTGGTTCGCCCTTCTGGGGCCGATGCTCCTGGCCCTGGACGAGGGCGCGGTTCTGCTCGTCGACGAGCTCGACGCGAGCCTGCACTCACGCTTCGCCGCGGAGGTCATCCGGCTCTTCCACGACCCGCAGGCGAACCCGAACGGGGCCCAGCTGGTCTTCACGTCGCACGACGCGACGGTCCTCACCACCCCGATCGGCGAGCGGCTTCTTGACCCAGGCCAGGTGTGGCTGACGGAGAAGGACAGGGATGGGGCGACGACCCTCTATCCGCTGACGGACGCCGACCCGGGTAAGGACGAGGATCTGACCCGGTCCTATCTGGCCGGTGTCTTCGGCGGAGTGCCCTCGCTGCTGGAGGGCCAGATCGCTCGGCGGGCTTACGCCGCGCGCGAGTTCGGTGCGTACGAGGAGATGGCCGACCAGGTGGGGCAGGACTGATGGCGCGGGGGGACCGGGGCAGGGACTCGCTGGCGCGGGCCAAGGGCAAGGGGCGGCGTAGGCGCGAGGTCTACATCTACACCGAAGGTGAGGACACCGAGCCCTACTACCTCGACATCATCGCGAAGCACGGCGTCTACGAGGATCCGGGTCTCCAGGTCGTGATCCACATTCAAGAGCGCCACCGGAAGAACGATCGCAAGCCGCTCGACATGGTCGCGAAGGCAGCCGATCTCATGCGGGACAAGACCCGTGAGGCCAAGCGCGACGAGCTGAAGAAGGAACTCCTGCCTCAGGTGTGGTGCGTCTTCGACCACGACAACTACCCGTATCTCGCAAAAGCCATGAAACAGGCCAAGGCGGCCGGTGTCGAGGTCGCCTTCTCGCATCCGTGTTTCGAGGTGTGGCGCCTTGCCCACTACCGCGCGGTCAGTGGCAACTTTTCCGGGGTGTGCGACCTCGTGGCCGACCGATTGCCTTTCGCGCGGGGCTCTGCCGACGCAAAGAACCCCAAGATCGTGCTCCCCCACCAGGTCCTTGGGCGTTATGAGACGGCGAAGAAGAACGCCGAGCGGATGAACGCTCAACACGGGGACCACGTGCAGAAGATCGACAGAGATCCGTACACAGACGTCTTCAAGCTTGTGGAGAAAGGGCTCGGGATCACCACGTACTGACTGATTTCGGTATCGGCCTGGGCGGGCCATAGTCTTTGCCCGTCATCACAGGTCGTAGGGAGTCGGTACGTGGCCAAGCTCACGCTCGCCCAGCTGGAGCGGCATCTCTTCGCCGCCGCGGACATTCTCCGAGGCACGATGGATGCCTCCGAGTACAAGGACTACATCTTCGGTCTGCTCTTCCTGAAGCGGGCCAATGACGAGTTCGAGGCGGCGCGGGAGGAGATCAAGCAGTACGCGGCGAAGGAGCTCCGCCTCGAAGGCGAGGACTTGGACACCTACCTGGAGCGGCCGTCGGAGTACCGCCAGCGCGATGTGCTGTTCGTGCCGGCCGAAGCCCGCTGGCAGGAGATCTCCGCCGCTGCCTCCAACATCAACGAGAGCGCCCTGCGCCCGGCCCTCCAGGCTCTCGAAGGGCAGAACGACAAGCTCAAGGGCCTCTTCGACCACCTTGACTTCAACCGCATCGGCGGATCCGGTGTCGCCTCGGGCGCGGCCAAGCTCGCCGACCAGCGGCTCAGGCTGCTCATCGCGCACTTCGGGCGCATTCGGCTGCGTACGGACGACTTCGAGTTCCCCGACCTGATCGGCGCCGCCTACGAGTACCTGATCAAGGAGTTCGCGGACTCCGCGGGCCGCAAGGGCGGTGAGTTCTACACCCCGCGTGCCGTGGTCCGCATGATGGTCGAGCTCCTTGCCCCGAAGCAGGGCATGCGGATCTACGACCCGTGCGTCGGCTCGGGAGGCATGCTGATCCACGCCAAGGAGTACGTGGAGGAGCACGGCGGCGACACCTCGGACATGTTCTTCGCCGGCCAGGACGCGAACAGCGGCTCCTGGATCATGTCGACGATGAACATGGTCCTGCACGGGGTACGCCGCTTCGACCTCACGACCGGCGACACCCTCGCGCACCCCACGCATGTGCCGAAATCGGACGCCGACCGTTTCGACGGGGTGCTCAGCAACCCGCCATTCTCCATGGATTACGTCCTCGAAGAGCTGGCACACCGGACCGAGCGCACGAAGTACGGGGCGACGAGCGAGCGCGGCAAGGCCGACCTTATGTTCCTCCAGCACATGCTGTGGGAGACGAAGCGGGAGGGGCGTGGTGGCATGGTCATCACGGTCATGCCGCACGGGGTGCTGTTCCGGGGCGGCGGTGAGCAGGCCATCCGCACGCAGCTGTTGGAGGACGATGCGGTTGAGGCCGTCATCGGACTGGCTCCGAACCTCTTCTACGGGACGGGCATCCCAGCCTGCATCCTGGTGCTGCGCCCGCCGGGGAAGCGGACGAACAAGGGTGTTCTGTTCATCAACGCGGACCGGGAATTCCATGCGGAGCGCGCGCAGAACGTACTGCTGCCCGAGCATGCCGAGAAGATCGCGTCCACGTTCCGCTCGTGGGCGGAGGTCCCGGGTTTCTCACGGGTCGTCAGCCGCGAGGAACTGGCCGCCAACGACGACAACCTCAACATCCGCCGCTACGTGGATAACACGCCGCCGCCCGAGCCGCAGGACGTGCGGGCCCACCTAGTGGGTGGGGTGCCACGCGCGGAGATCGAGGCGAAGAAGCCGCTGCTCGACGCGTACGGGATCGGGGTCGGGGACCTGTTCGTGGAGCGGGAGCCGGCGGACCCGGCGTATGTGGACTTCCGGGGGGAGGGCGAGCGCCCTGACATGAGCGAGCTGGCCCGGCCCCGGGAGGAGGCACTGCGGGAGGCATTCACCGCGTGGTGGGCCGCGGAGGCCCGTGAGCTGGAGGCGGTGGCGGCGACGAAGGAGTCTCTGGCTACGTCGACGGCATCGGAGCGGAAGGCCGCGCTGATGCGGGTGCGGGCGTCGCTGATGAAGTCGTTCGTGGAGCGGCTGAGCGAGGTCGGACTCCTTGACCGATACGCGCTGGCGGGGGCGGTCGCCGGTTGGTGGTACGAGGCCAAGTACGACCTGATGGCGCTGTCCGAGAACGGCTTCAAGGGCGTGATCGACGGCTGGGTCGAGAACGTGGAGACCATGCTGGCGCCGGAACAGGACCCCCGTACGCGGAAGCTGCGGAAGCGGACGGCGGCCGAGCGGCGCCAGGCGTACGACCACAAGGTGGTCGCGGCGATCGTGCCCGACTTCTTGGAGGAGCTGGCGAAGGCGGACGCGAAGAAGGCGGAGCTGGACGCGCGGCTGAAGGAGTTGGAGGGGCGGGTGCCGGGTTCCTCGTCCGAGGGGGAGAGCGACGAGGGCGGGGGCGAGGCCGCCCACCCGGACACCGATGACGCGGTGGGCGTCGAGGAAGTGGCGCTATCCGTCGAGGAGTTGGAGAAGCTGCTGGCCGAGATCGCCGTTGTGAAGAAGGCCCGGTCGAAGGCCAACGCGACGATCAAGCGGCTTGAGGCGGAGTTCTGGTACCAGCCGTACCCGAGCGATCCGCCGAAGCTGGGCGAGGAGCCGCCCCGCTTGTTCCAGGCGCGGGACGAGCTGGGGGAGGAAGGGCGACGCCGGGTGGTGCTGGACCTGCTGCGGGATGACTTGGCGGCGAAGCTGGAGGGCCATGTGGTCCGGTGGCAGCGGGAGTTGGCGGCGTCTTATGAGGTTTGGGAGGGGAAGTACGGGGTTTCGTTGCGGGAGATTCGGGAGGGGCGGGAGCGGGCTGCGGGGGAGCTGGATGGGTTTTTGAAGGAGCTGGGCTATGTCGGATGAGGTATGGCCGACGCTGCCGCTCGGCGATGTCCTGGCTGAGCCGATCCGTAACGGGTTTTCGCCCGCTGAGAGTGAGGCGTGGACCGGGGTGCAAATGCTAGGCCTGGGTTGTCTTTCACCGGATGGGTTTGCACCTGCCCAGCTGAAGAACGCTCCCTCGTCGGTGAAAGCGACACACTCAGCTGCCCTTGAGGATGGCGACCTGTTGGTTAGCCGTGCGAACACCCGGGCCCTGGTGGGGCTGGCAGGAATCTACCGGGACGTTGGTACCCCCTGCATCTATCCGGACCTGATGATGCGTCTTCGTCCGGCTGATGAGTACCTGACCGAATTTCTGGAGATCGTGCTGCGCTGGCCGCGGACCCGGCGGAGCATCATGGCGATGGCCCAAGGGACCTCGGAGAGCATGGTCAAGATCTCCGGTGAGACTCTCCGTCGCCTTCGTGTTCCGCGGCTTCCGCTGGGGGTGCAGCGGCGGATTGTTGAGGTGATCGGCAGTGTCACGGCGCTGGAGCGTGGCATTGAGGCGTCGATCGCTAAGCTGCGGTACCTCAGGCAAGGCCTTCTTGATTCTGCGTTTCGGAGGGACTGGCCTACCGCATCGATCGGCGATCTCTGCCGCCTCGGTTCAGGAGCAACTCCGCCAAGAACTGCCGGGGCCGCGTACTTTACGAACAAGGGCACGCCGTGGGTGAAGACCCTTGATCTAAATGAGGGCCTTATCTCGTCCACGGATGAGGCGCTGACTTCGGCGGCCGTAGGTGAACTTGGAATGCGCATCTACCCCGTGGACGCAGTCCTGGTTGCTATGTACGGGGGGTGGGAGCAGATCGGCCGTACGGCGATTCTCAAACGCCCCTCTGCCGTGAACCAGGCGATTTCTGTCCTGATCCCGGACTCTGAACTTGACCCCAGCTATCTCCTTCTTGCGCTGCAGCATGGTCGACACAGGTGGCGACGGGTCGCGGCCAGTACACGCAAGGACCCAAACATCACCAAGTCGGATGTGCGGGACTTCAGAATTCCGGTTCCACCGCGAGGTGAGCAGACCAGGATTTCCGAGCTGGGTGCTGCTCCACTGCGCGAGATCGCGCTCCAAGAAGCGGAGATTGTCAAGCTCCGCAAGCTGAAGCAAGGGCTCGTGGATGACTTGCTCTCCGGGCGAGTCAAGGTGGCGATGGAGGCCTGAAGGCCGAGGTTCATCCTTAGGAGGGGCGGTTGGAAGAGTGTGACGGGGAGGCTGTCACGCTCGCCTGAGCGGGGGCGTCAGTCGGTGAGGTGGCCGGACTTGAGCGCCGTGATGAACGAGGACCAGCCCGTCGACGGGAAGACCAGTGCAGGGCCGTGCGGCAACTTGGAGTCGCGCACGGGTATGCCCGCCGGGTAGCCATCCAGGACTTCGACGCAACTCCCGCCCTGGTCATTGCTGTAGGAGGACTTCCGCCAGCCCTTCAGCGTTGTAGCGTTCGGGACGTTTTGGTCAGTCATGGTCTGTAACCCTTTGCTGTTGCCCTGAGCAGAGCCAATGACTCTTTACGGGGGAGTGCGTTGGCCAATGCGAAATCGTAGCGATGTTGGAGCTCCTGGACCACGGACGGGCTGTCGTGGATCCTCCCCATGTGCAGGCCCTCGCCGTACGCCATGGGCGGCTGGTCCTCGAACCACATCAGCGTGAGCATGTTGTTCAAGAGAGGGTGGAGGCCCAACTCGAACGGCAACACGTGCACCTGGATCCTGCGGCTCTCGGAGAGGCGTACCAGATGGTGGATCTGCTCTGCCATGACCTCCGGTCCAGCGATCTGGCGGCGCAGCACTGCCTCATCCAGGAGCGCCCACACTACGGGCGTCACAGGATCGTCGAGGATCTTCGCGCGTTCTAGGCGTGTGACAAGGCGCCTGTCACATTCCTGTTCACTCACAGGAGGGAACGACGTGCCCAGAACCGCACGCGCGTACCTCTCCGTCTGGAGGATGCCGGGAATGAACGACAGGGCGAACTCCCGGATCATCGTCGCCTGTTGTTCGAGTTGCAGTGCCGTCTCGAAGTACTCGGCCACCGCCATGTCATCGTCCGGCAGGAAGCTGCTCAGTACATTTCCCGTGCCCAGCGCCCTGTCGAGCCTCCGCGCGTCTTCCTTGGAAGGGATCCGGCGGCCCGCCTCGATGTGCGCGATGTGCGAACGCGTCATGAGTGCCATGTCAGCCAGCTCCTGCTGTGTGAGCCCAGCGGCTTCCCGTTGGGCCCTCAGCCATTCCCCATAGATGTTGCTCATCGTCAGCTCCCGTGTGACAGGCGCTTCGTCACGCGCTTCCCCCTGGTGAGAGTAGTCCGACCCGTCTCACTCTGTGAGTGGATCGCTACACAGCGATGCGTATGCGGTGCTGAGGCCTTTACGGCCGGCCCGCACACAAAGACCCCCACTCAGGAGTTGAAGACGTGTTGCGCCGTATCACCCGCCTCGCAGAGCCGCTGTTGCGGTTTCTGCTGCCCGCCTCCGGGCGACACCGCCTCGCGGGGGTGGAGCCCGGAGGCGGACGGGACCTATCCGTAGATGGCTGCCCGCCACGCCGCCCCCTCCCACACGACACCATCCTGCGCGGCGAAGACACCCCCCTCGTCCGCCCCTACCTGCTCACCCACAGACAGCAGGAGGAAGCTAAGCGTCAACGCGCCCGCCGCCGCGCCCTGTGGCTCGCCGTACACGGCGTCGACGTAGGCCCCCGCCATATCCATGGCATCGAGGTGGCCACCGCGTGATGACACCGAACGCCGCCGAGACCTCCTCCACCGACACCACTGCTCCCCGGCTCCTCCCCTGGTCCACCCCCGACGGCAACCCCTGCTACCTCATCGGCGACGGAACCGGCCATGTCTCCCGTGTCGCCGACAACATCGAATCCATCCAGCTCGGCATGGCCGACGAACTACTCGGCCACGTCGACGACTTGGCCGGCGACTCGAGGGCCACCGCGCCCCAGCTCCGCTACATGGCCGCCCGCATGGCCGAGTCCCTGCGAGATGTGACCCGGATCGCCCGCAGCCGCGGGGCCCGCCTCCCCGTACCCGTGTACGACGACGATCCCGAAGAGGAGGGTGACGAAGAGGAAGTGGGAGACGAGGAGGGAGAAACGGACAGGGGCCTCACCATCTGAGCCCCGGATTCCCCTCCCGCACTCCGCACCCAAAGCGCACAATGGACCACCAGGGCATTTGTGCGAAGAGAGGCGCGGGTTCACGGTGGCACAGGTGGAGCGGGACGAGGTGGAGCGGCCGTTCGTCGCGCAGTTGAAGGCAATGGGGTGGCAACACCAGTCCGGTGCGGACGTCGGCACGCTCGACGCGGGCATGCCGCTACTCAAGGGCAAGCTGGCCGACGCGCTGCGGCGCATCAACCTCCGCGCTGCCGACGGCGCACCGTGGATGGACCGCGATGACATCGAGCGCTCCATCCAAGAGCTCGCCTCCGTGCCGCTCGGCCAGGGCGTCTTCACCGCCAACCTCGCCGCCACCGACCTTCTGCTCAACGGGCATGTGCTCAACGCGCCCTCTGCCGGGCACGGTGGCCCCTCCGCCACCGTGCAGTACGTCGAGTGGGCCCCGGACCGCGTCGACGCCAACGACTTCACGGTCGTTGATCAGCTCCGCGTCATCAACAGCTCCGGTGAGCTGTCCATTCTCGACATCGTCCTCTTCGTCAACGGCATCCCGCTCGTGGCCGTCGAATGCAAGAGTCCAGATCTGGCCGAGCCGGTCCGTGAGGCCGTTATGGATCTGCGGCACTACGCGGGCGATCCGCTCGACGAGGACGATGACGACGTTCGGGCAAGCGCCGAGGTGACGGCGCCCGCTGAGGTGCCCGAGCTCTTCCGGACCGTGCAGCTCCTCGTCGCCGCCACCGGTGACACCGCGCACTTGGGAACGATAAGTTCCACCCCCGCACACTTCCACCCCTGGCGCAGCGTCCAGCCTGAGGAAGAGAGCACACTGCGGCGGGAGTTGCGCGACGCCGAGCTGGTCGCGACCGATGACGGCAGAAGTTTGGACCGCCCTCGGCCTCTCACCGAACAGCAGAAGCTCGTCGGTGTCGTGCTGCGTCCGGCGGCGCTGCTCAACGTCGTACGTCACTACATCATCCCGCTGCCCGTCGAGTCCGATGACGGGGCTGTACGGCTCGTCAAGGCCGTGGCCCGGCACCAGCAGTATCGAGCAGCCGAGAAGGCCGTACGCAGGCTGCTGACCGGCAGGACTCGGCCTGAGACCGGTGACGAGGACGAGCGCGGCGGGGTCATCTGGCACACCCAGGGCTCAGGCAAGAGTCTGACCATGACGTTCCTGGTGCGGCGGATCCATCTGCATCCCAGGCTCAGCCAGTTCATGGTCGTGGTCGTCACCGACCGGACTCAGTTGCAGCGCCAGCTGACGCGGACGCTGAAGCTCAGCGAGTCCGATGTCGAGACAGCCATCACGCGGACGCAGTTGGAGGGGCTGCTGAGGGACGGAGGGCCGCGCGTCGTCTTCGGGATGATTCAGAAGTACGGTGCTGGGCTGGCCTTCTCCGGGGAGGCCGATTCGGAGGCCGACGACCGGAATCTCGTCGAGGAATACGCGCAGGCCAAGAAAGCAAAGAAGGCCAAAAAGAGCGGCAAGGACAAGAAGCGGGAGCCCGACTTCCCCGAGTGCAGCACCTCGTCCGACATCCTCGTACTCGTCGACGAGGCCCACCGCTCACACACCAACTTCCTGCACGCCGCCCTGCGCAAGGCGATCCCCAACGCCGCGAAGATCGGCTTCACGGGAACACCCATCGTCACCGGCAGGGAGGAGGACACCCGGCGGATCTTCGGGCGCGGGGACTCCGAGCGGGGCTTCCTCGACGAGTACCGGATGGAGGACGCCGAGCACGACGGCGTCGTCGTCCGTATCCGCTACGAAGGGCGCACCGGGGAGGGCGAGGTCCGGGACGGGGCGAGCCTCGACCGGAACTTCGACGACTTGGTGCGGGATCGTAGCACCGAAGAGCGGGCAGCCCTGCTCAGACGGTGGCCCACCGAGCGGGACGTCGCCGAATCCGTGCCGATGATCGCGGCGAAGGCCGACGACATGCTGGAGCACTGGGTGACAACCGTGTTGTCCGGCGGGAGTTTCAAGGCTCAGGTCGCGGCCGTAAGCCGTAAGGCGGCCGTGCAGTACCACCACGCGTTGCGGGCGGCGCGCGACCGGCTGCTTGCGGAACTCGACGGCTACGACCCGGAGTCCGTGGCTGGTATCCCGCCGGAGAAGCTCGGGGGGCGGCTTCGGTATCTCCATGAGGCGTATCGCTTCCGGTCGCTGCTTCGCCGTATCGACTTCGTGCCCGTCATTTCGTCGAGTGCCGACGACAAGCGCGGCCGGTGGGCCGAGTGGACCGACGGCAAGCGGCAGGAGGCGTATATCGAACGCTTCCAGAAGGGGTTCCCGCAGCCGGCGCCGGAGCCCGAGTGGGTGGCCACGACGCCCCTGTACCCGTCTCCCGCACCGAGTGACGGGCACAATGAGGCAGGCTCGGGGAGCGGCAATGCTCCCTGGTCCGAAGCCCCGGCAGGTGGACAGGGGGCCAAGCGGCGGACCGTTCCCGACCCCGTGCACCCAGAGAGCCCCATCGCCTTCCTGATCGTGAAGTCCATGCTGCTGACGGGATTCGATGCCCCGCGCGAGCAGGTGCTCTACCTTGACCGGCCGATCAGGGACGCCGAGCTGCTGCAGGCGGTCGCCCGCGTCAACAGGCCGTACCCGGGGAAGGAAATCGGGTATGTCGTGGACTACTACGGCATCTTCGGACACCTCACCGAGGCCCTGGCCGGATACCGGGACGCCGATGTCGACGACACCATGCGCAGCATGTCCGCCGAGGTCGACGCCCTGAAACCGGCCGCCGACACCGTGCGTGCGTTCCTGCTCCGGAACGGCGTCACGGACGCGGACCTGGCCGACCCCGTCCGGCTGCGGGACGCCCTGGCGCGGTTCGACGCGGAAGACGTCCGGTTCGGCTACGACGAGGTCCTGCACGCCTTCCTCGCCACCATGGAACGCGTACTGCCCCATGAAGAGGCTCTCCACTACGTGGCGGACGCCCGGCGGTGGGCCCTGCTTCAGAAGCGCATTCGTCGCCTGCATCGGGACGGCGAGGGCGGGACCTTCACGATGCGTCGCTACGGCCGCAAGGTCCGGGCCATGATCGCTGACCATCTGGAAGGGCCCGAGATCGAGCAGGCGATCCCGCCGGTCTCGATCGCGGCGTACGGCTTCGACGACGCGGTACGCCCATTGCCGGCGAAGGACGCCGCGGCCGAGATGGGGCACGCACTCCGCTTCCACCTGGAGGAGCGCGTCAAGCGGGAGGACCCCGAGAAGTACACCCGGCTCTCCCAGCGGCTCGAAGAGATCCTGCGGGAGATCCCCGGACGCTTCGAGGAACAGGTGGAGAAGTTCAAGGAGCTGATCGACGAGGCCAGGCAGGAAGAGGAGGAGGACCCCGCGCTCGCCGGTCTCTCCCCGCTGGAACAGAAGGTCTACCGCCTGGTGGAGCAGCTCGTGGCGGAGAGCCCCGGTATCCGCCGTACCGTGGACGATGTCCGGCCCCTCGTGAGCGCGGTCTGCGACACCGCCGCCTACACCATGGCCAAGGCCTCTTACCAAGGGCAGCATCAGGACATCACGACTCTCGCCAGTGCTCTCCAGACCGACCTGATCAAGGGAGGGCTGAGACCGGCCGGAGGGGACTGGACAGCCTTGGAGGCGGCGGCTCAGCGACTCGCCGCATACGCGCAGGACAACCGGCCGAGATTCCTGGGCAGGGCCCGGGGAGAATAGAGGGTGTGACCGCCCTCGCCGAGAATCAGACCGCCCCTGTCGACGGTGAGCTGCTCACCGTCGACGGCTTGGCCCTGCGGATGCGGGTCAGCGCGCGCAGGAAGAGGTTCGCACTCACCGTCACGCCCGACGCCAGTCTCGTGCTGCACATGCCGCGGGAGCGTACGGTCCGAGAGGCGGAGAGCTTTGTTCGAGGGCACCGGTCGTGGCTGGTCACCAAGCTCGCGGAGCGGGAACGTGTCCGGCCGGTCAACGCGGCGAAGCGGCTGATCGACGGTGAACTCTTCCGCTATCTCGGCAGGACGTACCGGCTCGCCCTCTCGGACGGCGAGGAGGCGGACGTCCGGGTCCGGCTCATGGCGGGGCGGCTCGTCATGGGACGGGCTGTGGCCGAGGACCCGGAGACGGGCCGGGCGGCGCTGGTCGACTGGTACTGCCGGACTGGCCGGGCCTGGACGCGGAACCGGCTCCAGCCCTGGGCGGCCCGCATGGCAGTGGTCGAGCCAACGCTTGAGGTGCGGGATCTCGGACAGCGGTGGGGTTCCTACCGTCCACCGGGTGGAGCGGGGCATCCGGGCCTGATGAGTCTTGGATGGCCGCTCTTCCAGCTCCCCATGCACCTGATCGACTACGTCATCGCGCACGAGCTGGCGCATGTTGCAGTACCGGGACACCGCGCGGATTTTTGGCGACTCGTGCGGATCGCCCTGCCCGAGTATGAGCAGCGCAGAGCGGATCTCGATGAGCTGGGACGGCGGATGTGGATGGGGGAGATCGTCTAGCTCTTGCTGCGGATGTTCGCGCCGACGCATCTGGGCTGAGCGGCTGAGCCCTCGGCCGACGCGGCTGGGCCCGGGAGCTCGGCGGCGCGGCGGGGCGGCGGGGCCGGAGCAGCCGAGCCTTGGTGAAATTTCGCACACATTTTCTGTTTTAGTGCAACCTTTCGCCACCATGGGTGAGTCAAGTGAGGCGAGTGCGCCGGGGGTGCACTCGTTTCACACAAGGGGATGGGAAGCTCCATGACTCACCGGACATCCGGTATATCCAGCCGTGCCCGCGTACTCTCGGCGGGTCTCGCCGCCGGAGTGCTCGTGCCGCTCGCCGCGGCCGCCACGCCTGCCACCGCCGCCACGCCCACCGCGGCGCCGCAGGTCAGCTGTACCTCAGCGCAGGCCGGCCTGGCCGCCAAGCTGAAGAAGGACATCACGGCCGCCCTGAAGAACCGCAAGGGCACGATCGCCGTCGGTCTGCGCGACCGCACCACCGACACCACCTGCACCCTGAACGCGGGCACCTCGTTCGACTCGGCGAGCGTCGTCAAGGTCACCGTCCTCGCCACGCTCCTGTGGGACGCGAAGAAGACCGAGCGCAGGCTGACGACCCGCGAGTCCGACCTCGCGTACGCCATGATCACCAAGTCCGACAACGCGGCGACCAGCGCGCTCTGGCGCCAGCTCGGCACGGGCAAGGTCAAGGGCTTCCTCAAGGCCGCCAAGATGACGAAGACGGTGCCCGGCACCGGCGGCTACTGGGGCCTGACCCGGATCAACGCGGCCGACGAGCAGAAGCTCCTCGCCCTGGTCACCGCCAAGAACGCCGTCCTGAGCGACAACTCGCGCGCGTACATCCTCAAGCTGATGGGCAAGGTGACCTCCTCGCAGCGCTGGGGCACCCCCGCGGGCGCGCCCTCCGGTGTCGCCATCCACGTCAAGAACGGCTGGCTGCAGCGGTCGACCCACGGCTGGCGGGTGCACAGCATCGGCGCGTTCAAGGGCGGCGGCCACGACTACACGATCTCCGTGCTCACACACGGCAACAGCACCATGAACTACGGCGTCGCGACCATCCAGGGCGTGGCCAAGGCCATCCACAAGGACCTCACGCCCCGCGCGTCCGCGGTGAACAGGTACGTGCCGACGGACACGCCGCGGGAGGCCTTCGTGGCCGTGCCTGCGGCCTGAGCCACTCGGGCAGCCGCGGCTCCGCCGTGGCTCGTCGCGCAGCTCCCGCGCCCCTCATGGGGCGCGGGTTTGTTGCGGCGGGATGAAAATCGCATCGCGCCGTGTTGGGCCTCTCGGCAGGTCAGGTCGACGGGAGGCAGCACGTGGCGGAGCAACGGGGTGGAGCCGAGCGGGAGAAATCCGGCTGGGCAAGGCGACTCACCGGATACGCGTGGCGCTATCCGAAGGACGTCGTGCTCGCGCTGGGCTCCTCGCTCGCCGGCATGGCCGTCATGGCCCTCGTGCCGCTGATCACCAAGGTGATCATCGACGACGTCATCGGGCAGGACGGCCGGGGCGGGGACCGCTCCATGGGCCCCTGGGCCGGCGCGCTGATCGGCGCCGCCGTCCTCGTCTACGTCTTCACCTACATCCGCCGCTACTACGGCGGCCGGCTCGCCCTCGACGTCCAGCACGACCTGCGGACCGAGATGTACGGAACGATCACGAAGCTCGACGGGCGGCGCCAGGACGAGCTGTCCACCGGGCAGGTCGTCGGGCGCGCCACCAGCGACCTGCAGCTGATCCAGGGCCTGCTCTTCATGCTGCCGATGACCATCGGCAACATCCTGCTCTTCGTGATCTCCCTGGTGATCATGGCGTGGCTCTCCCTGCCGCTCACCTTCGTCGCCCTCGCCGTCGCCCCCGCCCTCTGGTTCATCGCCCGCCGCTCCCGCTCCCGCCTGCACCCCGCCACCTGGTACGCGCAGGCCCAGGCCGCAGCCGTCGCCGGAGTGGTCGACGGCGCCGTCAGCGGCGTACGCGTGGTGAAGGGCTTCGGCCAGGAGGACCAGGAGACCGGCAAGCTCAGGGAGGTCGGGCGCAAGCTGTTCGCCGGACGGCTCCGCACCATCCGCCTCAACTCCCGCTACACGCCCGCCCTCCAGGCCGTCCCCATGCTCGGCCAGGTCGCCATGCTGGCCCTCGGCGGCTGGCTCGCGGTCAAGGGCGAGATCACGCTCGGCACGTTCGTCGCCTTCTCCACCTACCTCGCCCAGCTCGTCGGTCCGGTGCGGATGCTCGCCATGGTCCTCACCGTCGGACAGCAGGCCCGCGCAGGCGTCGAGCGCGTACTCGAACTCATCGACACCGAGCCGAGCATGAGCGACGGCACCAAGGAGCTGCCCGCCGACGCCCCCGCGACGGTCGAGTTCGACGAGGTGGGCTTCGGGTACGAGGACGGCCGCCCCGTCCTTGACGGACTCACCTTCCGGATAGCCCCCGGCGAGACCCTCGCCGTCGTCGGCTCCTCCGGCAGCGGCAAGTCCACCGTCTCGCTGCTCCTGCCGCGCTTCTACGACGTCACGCACGGCGCCGTCCTCATCGGCGGCCGCGACGTGCGCGAGCTGACCCTCGACTCCCTGCGCGCCGCCATCGGGCTCGTCCCCGAGGACTCCTTCCTCTTCTCCGACACCGTGGGCGCCAACATCGCCTACGGCCATCCGGACGCGACCCGCGAGGAGATCGAGACCGCCGCGCGCGCCGCCCAGGCCCACGGCTTCATATCCGACCTCCCCGAGGGGTACGACACCAAGGTCGGCGAGCAGGGCCTCACCCTCTCCGGCGGCCAGCGCCAGCGCATCGCGCTCGCCCGCGCCATCCTCACCGACCCCCGCCTCCTCGTCCTCGACGACGCCACATCGGCGGTCGACGCGCGCGTGGAGCACGAGATCCACGAGGCGCTGCGGAGCGTCATGGCGGGGCGTACGACGCTCCTCATCGCCCACCGCCGCTCCACCCTCGGTCTCGCCGACCGCATCGCAGTCCTCGACGACGGACGCCTCGCCGACCTCGGCACCCACGCCGAGCTGGAGGAGCGCTCGCCCCTCTACCGGCGGCTGCTCACCGACCCCGACGAGCTCGGCGGCGTCTCGCCGGGCCACGCACTCCCCGCCGACCTGCCCGAGGACACCTCCGTACGCGACGAACTCGACGCCGAGTTCGACGCCGAGCGCGGCATCACGCCCGCCCTGTGGACCGGCGACAGGGAGCCCAAGGACACCGCCCTCTCCGGGATGCCGTCCACGCCCGAACTCCTCGCGCAGGTCGAGGCGCTGCCCCCGGCCGACGACACCCCCGGCATCGACGAGGCGCGGGCCGTCACCCCCGAGGAGTCCTACGGGCTGCGCAGGCTGCTCGCCGGGTTCGGGCTTCCGCTGCTCTTCAGCCTGCTGCTCGTCGCCGTCGACGCGGGCATGGGGCTGCTGCTCCCCGTCCTCATCCGGCACGGCATCGACGAGGGCGTCAGCCAGCTGGCGCTCGGCGCCGTCTGGGCGGCCTCCGGGCTGGCCCTCGCCGCCGTCGTCGTGCAGTGGGCGGCGCAGACCGGCGAGACGCGCATGACCGGACGTACCGGGGAACGGGTCCTCTACTCGCTCCGGCTCAAGATCTTCGCGCAGCTCCAGCGGCTCGGGCTCGACTACTACGAGCGGGAGCTGACCGGGCGCATCATGACCCGGATGACGACCGACGTGGACGCGCTGTCCACCTTCCTGCAGACCGGACTCGTCACCGCGTTCGTCTCCGTCGTCACCTTCTTCGGCATCATGGCCGCCCTGCTCGTCATCGACGTACAGCTCGCGCTCGTCGTCTTCGCGACACTGCCGCTGCTGGTCGTCGGCACGTACTTCTTCCGCAAGTCCAGCGTGAAGGCGTACGAGCTGGCGCGCGAGCGCGTGTCCGTGGTCAACGGCGACCTCCAGGAGTCCGTCGCGGGGCTGCGCATCGTGCAGGCCTTCCGGCGCGAGCGCACGGGCGCCGAGCGGTTCGCCCGCAACAGCGACAGCTACCGCCAGGCCCGCATCCGCGGCCAGTGGCTGATCTCCGTGTACTTCCCGTTCGTGCAGTTCCTGTCGTCCGTCGCCGTCGTCGCCGTGCTGATCGTGGGCGCGGGCCGGGTCGAGGCGGGCACGCTGACCACCGGCGCGCTCGTCGCGTACCTGCTCTACATCGACCTCTTCTTCGCCCCCGTGCAGCAGCTCTCCCAGGTCTTCGACGGCTATCAGCAAGCCACCGTCTCGCTCGGCCGCATCCAGGAGCTGCTCCAGGAGCCGACGTCGACGAAGACCGCCGAGGAGCCGAAGGAGGTGGCCTCGCTGCGCGGCGACATCGCCTTCGAGGGCGTGGACTTCGCGTACGCGGCCACCGGCGAGGGCGCGCCCGAGGAGGCGCTCAGCGGTGTGACCCTGCGGATACCCGCGGGGCAGACCGTCGCCTTCGTCGGCGAGACCGGCGCGGGCAAGTCGACGCTCGTGAAGCTCGTCGCCCGCTTCTACGACCCCACGGGCGGTCGCGTCACCGTCGACGGCACCGACCTGCGCTCCCTCGACCTCACCGCGTACCGCCACCGCCTCGGTGTGGTGCCGCAGGAGGCGTACCTCTTCGCGGGCACGGTCCGCGACGCCATCGCCTACGGGCGTCCCGACGCCACCGACGCCCAGGTCGAGGCCGCCGCCCGCGCGGTCGGCGCGCACGACATGATCGCCACGCTGGACGGCGGCTACCTCCACGAGGTCACCGAGCGGGGCCGCAACCTCTCCGCAGGACAGCGCCAGCTGATCGCGCTGGCCCGCGCCGAACTCGTCGACCCCGACATCCTGCTCCTCGACGAGGCGACGGCCGCGCTCGACCTCGCCACGGAGGCGCAGGTCAACCAGGCCACCGACCGCATCGCGGGCAAGCGCACCACCCTGGTCGTCGCCCACCGCCTGACCACGGCGGCCCGCGCCGACCGCGTCGTCGTGATGGACGGCGGCCGGGTCGCGGAGGACGGCACGCACGAGGAGCTCCTCGCGCTGGACGGTCGGTACGCGCGACTGTGGCGGACGTTCGTGGGGGAGCCGGTGGAAGCGGTCTGAGGGCAGCCCCTAGGGACCCTGGGCGGGGCGGACGGAAAAGGCGGAGGATCGCGCAACCGCACGGGGCACGGGCTGCGTCCGTACATCAGAACGTGAGGCAGATGTGGCGGGCGTGGCAGACGCGTCAGGTGTGACGGGAGGGGCAGCTGTGAGCAGTGGTCGCGGCGGTGGTCGGATACGACGGCGGCTGGCGCTCGGCACCGCCGTGCTCGCAGGCGCCGTCCTGCTCGCCCTCGCGGGCCCCGGCACCGCGTCGGCGGAGGCCGCAGTCGCCCCCTGCGCCGGCCGCAAGGTGCGTACGCTGCCCTTCAGCGGCGGCCGGGTCGACGTCTTCAAGAGCCGCGGTTACGTCTGCGCGGTGGTCTTCGCCAAGCACTCCGGCGGCCGCAGGACGATGTCCGTCAGCATCAAGGCGCGCGGCGGCAGGCCCGCGCGCGACGCGGGCCGTTACACCCACCACGCGGGCCCGGTGACGGTCCACGCCGGTCACCGCTGCGTCTGGGTGAAGGGGAAGGTCGGCGGGCGCGGGGTCAGTTCGGGCTGGATTCTCTGTTGATGCGGGCTGTGCCCGCTGTTGCCGCAAGGCAATTCCCCCTGGTGCGGATTCAGTTGCTCCGTTAGGTTCCGGGGCATTGCTGTGTCGACAGGGGAGGGTGCATGCGCAAGGCGCTCAGATGGCTGCTGTCGCTCGTGGTGCTGATAGGCACGGTGGGCGTGGCCGGAGCGACGACCGGGGCGGCCACAGCCGCGGAACCGGACGGGACCACCAGTGCCAACAGCACTGAAACCGACATCAAGGACAGGCTGCTCGCCATACCCGGCATGAGCCTGATCGAGGAGAAGCCGTATCCGGGCTACCGCTTCTTCGTCCTCAACTACACCCAGCCGGTGGACCACCGGCACCCGTCCAAGGGCACCTTCAAGCAGCGCCTGACCGTGCTGCACAAGGACACCGCCCGCCCGACGGTCTTCAGCACCAGCGGATACGGCGTCTCCACGAACCCCGGCCGCAGCGAGCCGACACGGATCGTCGACGGCAACCAGGTCTCCATGGAGTACCGCTTCTTCACGCCCTCGCGGCCCGAGCCCGCCGACTGGTCCAAGCTGGACATCTGGCAGGCCGCCTCCGACCAGCACCGCATCCACCAGGCCCTCAAGCCGATCTACGGCAAGAAGTGGCTGGCCACGGGCGCCTCCAAGGGCGGCATGACGGCGACGTACTACGAGCGCTTCTACCCGCGCGACATGGCGGGCATCGTCTCCTACGTCGCGCCCAATGACGTGGTCGACAAGGAGGACTCGGCCTACGACAGGTTCCTCGCGCGCGTCGGCACCAAGGAGTGCCGCGAAAGGATCCAGGCCGTCCAGCGTGAGGCGCTGGTGCGCAGGGAACCGCTGTCGGCGAAGCTCGCGGCTTACGCGGCGGCGGAGGGCTACACCTTCAACACCGTCGGCACGCTCGACAAGGCCTTCGAGGCCGTCGTCCTGGACCTGGTGTGGGGCTTCTGGCAGTACCAGCCCGCCGCCACCGCCTGCGGGAAGATCCCGGACGCGGCCACCGCGACCGACCAGGCGCTCTACGACTACGTCGACTCGGTGGGCGGCTGGTCCTCCTACACCGACCAGGACCTCAGCGCCTACACGCCGTACTACTACCAGGCGGGCACGGAGCTCGGCTCGCCCGACATCAAGCAGCCCTGGCTCGGCAAGCTGAGCCGCTACGGCTACCAGCCGCCGCGGAACTTCGTGCCGCGCGACATCCCGATGAGGTTCCGGCAGCAGCCGATCCAGGACGTGGACCGGTGGGTGCGGCACAACGCGCGGCGGATGATGTACGTCTACGGCGAGAACGACCCGTGGGGCGCAGAGCCGTTCCGTCCCGCGCGCGGCGCCGGCCACGACAGCTACGTCTTCACCGCGCCCGGCGCGAACCACGGGGCGAGCGTCTCGCAGCTCGTCGCGGACCAGAAGGCGAAGGCGACGGAGCGCATCCAGGCGTGGGCCGGGGTCTCCTCCCCGTCGGCCTCGGGCAAGCCGCTCGCCCCGTACGACAAGAAGCTCGACCGGCGGGACGTCAAGAGGGAGCTGACGCTGCGGCCGTGAGGCGTCGGCGGTTCAAAGACGGGCTCTGACGCTCTGACGGGTTCTGCCCGTCGTCAGAGGGGCCGAGGCGCTGCTTCGGCCCCTCTGACGCGTCGTACGCCTTGTCCCGTCGTACGCCTTGTTCCGTCGTATGCCGCCGATCCGTGTGTCAGTACGTCAGGCCGTGGCCGACCGGGTACAGCACCCGCGCCGGGTCGTCCGCCCGGCGCACCGGGACCGGCAGCCGCCCCTGGGGTGCCGTCCTGCCCGCGATCACGCGTGCGGCGGCGCGCAGTTCGACGTCCGTCCACGAGTAGGAGGCGAGGGCGGCGTCGACCGGGGGCAGGTGCGCCACGTCGTACGGGTTGCGGATGGCGAGGGTGACGACGGGCAGGCCGGTGGCTTTGAGGGCGGCCACCAGGGTGGCCTGGCCGTCGGCGCTCTCGTCAGCCCCGAGCGGCCTCCCCCGGCTGTCCGGGCTCGCGTCCAGGTCCGTGTCCAGCTCCGTGTTGGCCGCCTGGGTGTTGTCCTTGGTGGCCGTGTGGGTGGTGACGTTGTACGTCGCCACCAGGACGGCGTCCTGCTCCTGCGCCGCCGCCACGGCCTTCTCGATCGTCGCCTCGTCGGGCGCCGTTCCGGTGGGCAGGGCCACGGCCCGGAAGCCCAGGCTGTTGAGGGCGCCCGCGAGGACGGTGGTCGGCGGGCCCGTGGTGCCGGACGGCGAACTGGGGTCCGCGCCGACCACCAGGATGTCGGGGTGGGTGTCGGGCGACAGCGGGAGGAGCCCGTCGGGGTTGAGCAGCAGGGTCGTGGTGGCGTCGGCGATGCGGTCGGCGGTGACCTGGTGTGCGGGCGTGCCGACGGTGGCGTCGACGGCCTCGGGGGTGGGGTGCGTGGTCGGCTGTTCGCCCAGTCGGTCGGTGAGGAGGCCCACGTCCGCCTTCATGCGGAGCACGCGCAGTACGGACTCGTCGATGCGCTCCTCCGTCAGCTCGCCGTCCGCCACCGCCTTGAGCACGGCGTTCCATGCGACGTCCGGGCGCGGCGGATTCAGGAGCTGGTCGGCGCCCGCCTTCAGCGCGAGTACGGCCACGCGGTCGTCGCCGTACTTCGTCCGTACGCCGCGCATCGCGAGCGAGTCCGTCGCGATCACGCCGTCGTAGCCGAGTTCCTCGCGCAGGAGGCCGGTCAGGATCGGGTGGGAGAGCGTCGCGGGGTCGCCCGACGGGTCGAGGGCGGGCACCACGATGTGGGCGGTCATCACCGAGTCGACGCCGGCGGCGATCGCGGCCCGGAACGGGGGCGCGTCGTAGCGCTCCCACTCCTCGCGGGTGTGGTGGATGTGCGGCAGCTCGGTGTGGCTGTCGTCCCGTGTGTCGCCGTGCCCGGGGAAGTGCTTGGCCGCGGTCGCGATGCCGGAACTCCGGTAGCCCTCGATCTGCGCGGTCACGAAGCCCGCGACCGCCTCCGGGTCGGCGCCGAAGGAGCGTACGCCGATGACCGGGTTGGCGGGGTCGACGTTGACGTCGGCGTCCGGGGCGTGGTCCTGGCGGATGCCGAGGGCGTGCAGTTCGGCGCCGGCGATGCGGGCGGCCTCGCGGGCGTGCTCGTGCGAGCCGGACGCGCCGAGGGCCATGGCGCCGGGCAGGAGCGTGGCGGGGGCGCCGATGCGGGCGACGGCGCCGTGCTCCTGGTCGACGGAGATGAGCACGGGGAGGACGGGGTCGGTGGCGGTCGCCGCCGCTCGCTGGATGCCGTGGGAGAGTTCGGCGATCTGGTGCGGGGAGCGGGTGTTGTGGGCCCAGCCGAAATAGATGACGCCGCCGAGACGGTAGCGGGCGATCAGTTCTGCGGCGTCGCGGACGCCTAGCTCCCGGAGGTTCGTGTCGACGTCGGCGGGGTCCGGGTCGGTGGCGGTGTGCCCGTACACGTGCATCACGAAGAGCTGGCCAACCTTGTCCTCCAGGGGCATCGTGCCGATGAGGTCGCGGAGCTTGCGGTCGCGATGGCGGTCGCGGTCGCGGTCGCGGTCTTCGGGGTGGGGCACGGGGGGCTCCTGCGGGCTGGGGAAAGTTACTTTCAGGAGCAACGGATATCCCGAAGCTTTCTGCCGGTCAAGGGAGGGGTGGGGTGTGTGCGGGTGCGGGTGCGGGTGCGTTGTGGCTGGGGCGCCTGTTGTTCGGTTGTGGGGCGGGGCCGCGGGGGTATGTGCGTACTCGCTATCCCTGCGTCACGCTGCACGAACAATGGGGCTACAGGATGCTCGGTGCTCCGTTCGC
>NZ_JBHVYE010000014.1:209745-221288 GCF_042881135.1 Streptomyces sp. NPDC058284 | reverse complement strand
AACGCCCGGGCAAAGCCCTGGATCTGGGGCAGACCCGCACCGCCAACTCGCTTACTGCGACGCCGATACGTGTACGCCGTTTGAGGAACCCAGCAGTAAGTCCTCTAGCGTGGCGGGCGCCTTGAAGCCCCACTTCGTGAGTCGCCCGCTCACCTCGATGAACGCCTTGCCCACGGTCCAGGGCTGCGCCTCCAGCGACCAGTTGGTACCTGGCCGGTTCTTCATCACCGGACGGCCGCCACGACCGTCGCGCTGCGGGATCGACAGGGAGTGGTCAAGCCAGGTCTGCGGCGGGGGTGGCGGTGTCGTCTTCGGCGGATAGCCGGGACGCGGCTTGCCCGCTTCGGGGCCGGAGTGCGGCGTTTCCATGTCGACCTCCAGGCGCATCACGGTCAGTTGTCCAACTTGTCCACGTGGCCCAATCTATCGCCCTCGCACCAGGCCTGACGGCCAGACAGCGGCCCCTGTACGACTCATCAGCCGGACTGAGCCGACCGGGGCATCGCCCTTCAGGGGTTCAGCCTCTTCACCATGACGGCATACACTGGGGAGTCAGCGAACGGCTGCTGCTCACCAGCCTTTTCGTAGCCCCACGTCTCGTACAGGTCCTGGACCTTCGGGTGTGTCACGTCGACAAGGAGCACCGCGAGATCCTCGTTGCGCTCCTGCAGCAGAGCTTCGTGCAACCGATCGGAGATGCCCTGCTTCCGCCACTGCGGGCGCACCATTACCTCGGAGACGGCGTAGGTTGCCGTGTAGCCGTTGTTCGGCTCGAATGCGGTGGAGCGCCACCATTCGCGACCCGGCTGAAGCGGTGCGCCGTACGCGAAGCCGCTCGGCTCGTCTCCGTCGAATGCGACGACGCAGGTGAAGCCGTCCATTGCTGACCAGTGATCGACGAACCAGGGGAACCGCTGGTTGAACTCGTCGTCCATCGCGTCGGCGTAGGCGTCAGCGTGCACTTCGATCAGCATCTGCTTGAAGCCCTCCGGGAGGCTTCCCTGTGCGTAATGCCGCAGGTCAGTCACCTTGGTCACGCTCGACTCCATTCATCTCGCATGCGGTCTGCCCAGTCGCGGGCGTACGTCGTGGAGGGCGCCATCCGGAACAGGTCTCGGTGGAAGTCTCCGACCAGGGTGCGCAGACGTCCAGGCATTGGGGCGCCGTTCATGATTGGGAAGACGGTGGCTGCGGTCGCCGTGGCCTGTTCCGGTTCTCCCTGTCGAAGCTGGGTGAGAGCGAGCTGACACGTGGCCAGTGCACGGTTGCGTTGGAACTCCGCCGGGATCTTGGCCAGGGCGCGGTGCGCCATCGCCTCGGCCTCGGCGAACTGACCATTGCGGTTGAGGATGATCGCCGCGAGGTGATGAAGCTCGGCCGGGCCGTAGAACGCGGTCCACCGAGGGCGCTCGCTCTCGGCCGCCTTCCCGAGGGATTCCTGTGCCGCACCCAGGGCCTTCTGCGCGGCCCGCGGGTCCCCCAGCGACGAGTAGGCCAGCGCAAGTCGGACACGGCCCATGGAGCCGAAGAATGGGTCCCTGCGGGCAGCCGGGGAAGCGCTGGCCGCCTGTGCTGCTGCGAGCTGCTCCGGCCAATTCTTCCGCTGGTAGGCAAGCATCGCAACATTGATCCACACGCGCATTCCCGTGGGCGGGTCCTGAGACAGGCCGGCGAACGTCGTCGACTCGTGCAGGTACATCTGAGCCGCGTCCAGATCCCGCAGGTCGATGCATGACCAGGCGGCGATCGTGGTGAACTCGGCAGCGATCGCGTACAGGGCGCGGCGCACACGCTCGCTGGCGTTGCGTTGTTGGAGTTCCAGCACCTTTCTACGGGCCCTGAGAGCCTCCGTCGCCAAGGACATGTGCCCGCCCTGCCGGTCGTCGGCCTCCACGAGCTGGTTCATTCCGGCAGAGGCGCGGGCCACATCGGTCATGCCTACCGCCCGGCGCTGCTTAACGACCGGAACAGCAGCGGCTGCCGTGCCGGTAGTGGAAACGATGAAGTCGCGACGCCGCACGGGGCCCTCCGGTGGGTGTTGCATGGAGTTGGGTGCGCTGAACCCTAAGTCCGCCACCGGGCAGCCGAACACACGCTCAAGTGCAGCGCAAGTACGGCCAATTGGCCGCCGACTTGCCCCGTTGAGGAGATTGCGAACCGTCCGCGAGGAGATCTCCCCGGGCCGGCCGGTGATCTCATGCAGGGCGGCATTGAGCCGGGCAGCCAACTCCTCTTGCGTGACTCCGAGTTGATCCATGCGGCCCTGAAGAACGGCATTCGCTCCCATGCACCGAACGTAGTACCGCCATTACTCAACCGCCCAGACCGTCGGCAATGCGAACGTAAAGTCTTCCGGTTCCGGGGCGTGCACGAAACCGGAACTCTTCCTGTCGCCCTCCGCTCGGGGCTCGTTGACTGACTATAAGCCGTCGAGTCGTACTCGACACGGCGGCATGGAAAGGCCGGTCCTGCCTGTCCCGTCAGGACTGGCCAGGCACCCCACGCCGGAGGGAATGACCTCGTGACCACGACCGCGACAAAAACGAATGTGAACGGTGCCCCCGGCTACGCCGCTCAGTTGCCGTGCCTGCCCGAGGCTGTGCAGCGAGCCCGCGCTTTCGTCTCCGGCGTCCTGGATGCCTGGGGTATGAAGGAAACCCTGGCCGGGGAGGTCATCGTGTCGGAGCTGCTGACGAACGTGGTCGTCCACACCTCGACGGACCTCACCACGGTTGCTATCCAGCGCGATGGCACCTGCCAGGCGCGCATCGAGGTCGCCGACGCCTCGCACGTGCCGCCGCACGTCGTAGACGCCAGTGGCGGCGCCGAATGCGGCCGGGGCCTACAACTGGTTGCGCTCCTGAGCTCGAGGTGGGGCTATGAGGATCGCCCGTGGGGCAAGGTCACGTGGGCCGAGCTGAGTCTGTGCGCGGAGAGCGGCCGGTGAGCACTGCCGTGGCCGCACAAGAACGCGTCCTTCACGACATTCCGAAGTGGGTGTCTTCCCACAGTTCGGACGATCTGCGGACCTTCTTGAGGTGCCTCACTGCCTGGCAGCCTCTCGACCTCGAACCGATCTTCGACGACCTCGACACCGCGATCGGTAACCAGCTTCCGCCCGTGACCGACACTACAGCGCTGATCGAGCGTCTTCGTATTCACCTGACGAGGCTCAGCGACATCGCCGTCGCTGACGCGAAGTACCTGCCCACCACGGGCATGGCTCGGCTCATCGAGCGCGGGCGCTCCATTCGAGAGGAACGCGTACCGGCCGAACACCAGCAAGCCATCGGCCTCGCGCGGCGCCTCGCCTTCGTGACTTCCGACTTGGTCGAGGAGCTGATCGGGGCGAGCTACATCAAGGGAGCCGAGTGATGCACGACCCTTTCGCCGCGAGACATCCACCGGTGACCGTCATGGTCATGCCCCCGAGGGAGGCGTACGACTACGACCTCTACATGGACCGCCTCTCGGATGCCTGGATCGTGGATGCCAGCCTCGCTCTGCGCACCCTGCGGATGCCTTTCCTGGCCGTCCGCGTGGGCGGCTCACGCAGCGGGGGAAGCTACTCCGTGACCTGTTCCTGCTTCGGCTTGAAGGTCGTCGAGGTCCTCCGCGGCAGGGACGGCTACCCGCAACTCCGCCTGCGGTACTCGCCTTCCGACGATTCCTACGTCGTGGAGTGGGGCGAGCGATCACCGACGCTCTGGGGACAGAGCGACGTGACCACGATGGGCCTCTTCTACGGCTACACCGACCGCGCAATCTCAGGCTTGGCCCAGAGCCCCGCAACCTCCTAAACGCCCTCTTCGGCGGACGGTCACCGCTCCCCGTGTGCCCTGCCGGAGAGGGCCCCTTCTCGCCCCACAACCGAAAGGAAGCGCGACGCACATGTGCCAGCACGAGCCTCCCTGCCCCACGGCTGACCAGCCGGATCGCGAGGCCGCTCAGCCCGTAGCACGCGATGACGTCGCGGGATGGGCACGGTTGTGCAACGGCGTCTATCTCTTCGACACAGGCGAGTTGCTGCCGGACAACTCGATCGTTGCCCCGCACCGCCCCGTCGGCCTGCCCGGAACAGCCGCGTGAACGTTCCCGTCCCTTACGGAAACCCCGCCCTGCGGTGGTTCCTGGCCTCCCAGCTCGTGCGGGCCCTCCGGGCCTTCACCGTGATCGACCTGGCCGACCTCCCTGCCCCTTCATCGGTGGCCGGGCACGAAGCCACCGGTTCCCACCGGGATGTCCTCGGGCCCGGCCGGAACCGGTGCACCACCCCCGGTCGGGTGAGGAATGGGCGCCTCACCTCACCGGTACACCGTGTGCTCGTCGCTGGCCAGCGGGAGCGAGCACACGGCGGGGGCCCCTCCCCCCTGTAGGGGCCCCTCCTGGGTGCCGCGCTTTCAGGCGCGGGCGCGGCACCCAGGACCCACCCATCCCTCTCCACCTCTCCCTACCGTTCGGATCGAGGTCAGGACATGGAAAATGTGCTCGTGACCGGCGGCGCCGGATTCATCGGCTCCCACTTCGTGAAACGGATTCTGCGGGCCGACGATGTCGCTCGGGTGACGGTCCTGGACGCGCTCACCTACGCCGGGAGCATCACGAATCTGGGCGAGGCCTTCCTCTCGCCCAAGCTCGAATTCGTCCAGGGCAACATCCTCGACGAGGCTCTGGTCACCGACCTCATGGCGTGCCACACGGCAGTGGTGCACTTCGCGGCGGAGTCGCACGTGGACCGCAGCTTCCTGGAGGGCGGCACGTTTCTGATGTCGAACGTAGTGGGCACCCACATCCTCCTCGAAGCCGCCAAACGCACAGCCGTGGAGAAGTTCGTGCACGTCTCCACCGACGAGGTCTATGGCCCACTGCTGAAGGGCGCCGCGCGTGAACGGGACCCGCTGAACCCCTCCATGCCCTACGCGGTCTCGAAGGCTGCCAGCGACCTGGTGGCGCTCTCCGCGTACACCACTGATGGGGTGCCGGTATGCGTGACCCGCAGCTCCAATCAGTACGGGCCCGGACAGCATCCCGAGAAGATCATCCCCCTATTCCTGACGGCTCTCGTCAAAGGCCTGCCCGTCACCCTGCACGGCCGGGGCGAGCACGTACGCAACTGGCTGCACGTCGAGGACAACTGCGCCGGCCTTGAACTCGTCCTGCGCGACGGCGTCCCGGGCGAGATCTACAACCTCGGCGGCGGCACGGACCTGACGAACAAAGAGCTCACCGAGCGGATCCTGCACCTGTACGGCGCGAGCTGGGACCTGGTGACCTACGTCCCCGACCGCAAAGCGAACGACCTGCGCTACGCCATGGACTGGTCGAAAGCCGCCAGCACCCTGGGGTACCAGCCCGGGCGGGACCTCGACGAGGGCCTGGCCGTGACCGCGGACTGGTACCAGCGCCATCCCGACCGGTGGGCGCCCCTGCGCCGCAACCCCGGCGCGCCGATGGCGCAGATCCAGGTAGCCGCCCGCGAGGAGCGGGGCCCGCGGTGAACCGTGCCGCGCGGCGGCCTCGCCGCATCCTCGTCACGGGCGTGGGTGGCGCCCCTGGCCTCGATCTCGCCCGCCAGCTGCTGGAGCTGGGCTGTGACGTCATCGCCGCCGACGCCGACCCGCTGGCGCCCGGCCTCCTCCTGGCGGGTGTCACCCCGCGTGTCGTCCCCGTCGCGGGCCACCCCCAGGCCGCGGACGAACTGGTGCTGCTCTGCCGCGAGTTGCGCCCCGACGCCCTCATGCCCACCGTCGAGGCGGAGCTGCCGATGCTGGGCGGCCTCGCCGGCCAGTTGCACACCCTCGGGGTGCGAACCTGGCTTCCCGGGCCGGCCGCGATCACCGCGGCGATCGACAAGGCCGTCTTCCACGATATCCTCACCCAGCACGCTGTGCCCACCCCTCACACGATGCTCCCCGGGCAGACCGACGGCACGCTGACCGACGACGGCCGCGAGTGGGTAGTCAAGCCCCGGCGCGGCCAGGGCGCCAAGAATGTGCACTTCTGCTGGACCGGGGCCGAGGCGCATGCGCTGTTCGGCCTGGTGCCGGACCCGATCATCCAGGCCAAGGTCGAGGGCCGCGAGTTCACCGCAGACTGCCTCGTTGACCGCGCTGGCCGCGCCTCGCTGGTCCTGCGCTGGCGCCTGCTCGTCAAGGGCGGCCTGGCCGTGGTGTCCAGCACCTTCGCCGACGAGCAGGTTAGCCAGGTGGTCACCGCGGCGCTGGCCGCCGTCGGTGCGGCCGGGCCGTGCTGCGTGCAGGGCTTCGTCTGCGACGAGCCCACCTCGAACCGGGTCGTGCTGACCGAGATGAACATGCGCTTCGCAGGCGCCTTCCTGCTGTCCCAGGTGGCCGGCGCCGACCTGGTCCAGCAGGCGCTTAACGGCCTCTTCGGCGAGCCCGTCGACCACTCCCGGCTGCGCTACCGGCCCGGCCTGTACCTCACGAAATCCTCGGACACGCTGGCCGTGGGGGAAGTCTCCACGCTGCCGGTCGACCGCTTTGCCCCGCGCGCTCACCGCTCCTCAGGAGGAGAACAGCATGACGACCATCCCACCGCGTAGAGCGGTATCGGCTGCCGCGGGACAGTGCGCCCGGCCCTACCTGTACGGGGAGGAGGAGATCGCCGTCGCCGAGGTGCTGCGCGGCGGCTACTACGCCCATGGCGTGGTCACCACCCAGTTCGAGAGGGAGATCGCGAAGTTCCTCGGCGTGCCCGACGCTGTCGCGGTCAGCTCGGGCACCGTCGCTCTGCAGATCGCCCTGCGCGCCGCCGGAGTTGGCTCGGGGGACGAGGTCATCGTCCCCTCGCTGACGTTCTGCGCGACCGTTCAGGCGATCGTGGCCTGCGGTGCTCGCCCCCGTTTCATTGAGGTCAACGCCAACACCCTGTGCGTAGAGCCCGCGGCTGTCGCTCAGGCCATTACCTCCCGCACCCGGGCGGTGGTCCCCGTCCTGTACGGCGGCCGCGCCATCGATCTGACCTCGCTGGACGACGTCCTCACCGACCAGGGGATCGACATCGTCGAGGACGCCGCGCATGCCTTCGGCTCCTTTGAGGGCACGGTGAGGGTCGGAGCGTCCGGGAAACTCACGTGCTTCAGCTTCGGGCCGATCAAGAGTCTGACCTGCGGGCAGGGCGGCATGGTCATCCCGCGGGACCGCCGCGAAGGCCGCATCGCCCGCTCGCTGCGCAACCTGGGCATCGTTCAGTCCGCCGACCAGCGGGCGGCGGCCACGACCTACATGGTCGACGGGCACGGCCTGCGGGCCCAGATGTCGAATCTGAACGCCGCGGTCGGGCGCGTCCAGCTCGCCCACTTCCCTCAGGCGATGGCCCAGCGCAAAGCGCTGTGGACCTCCTACGAGCTCGCGCTGCGCACCATCGACGATGTGGCCG
Source organism: Streptomyces sp. NPDC058284 (assembly GCF_042881135.1). Taxonomy (NCBI): domain Bacteria; kingdom Bacillati; phylum Actinomycetota; class Actinomycetes; order Kitasatosporales; family Streptomycetaceae; genus Streptomyces; species Streptomyces sp. NPDC058284. The sequence goes on along the minus strand of NZ_JBHVYE010000014.1, from coordinate 213,890 downwards.
TGGTGGACGTGGACGTGGAGCACTCCACCCCGTCGATGTGCGTCGTGCGCCTGCCCGAGCAGTTCAGGAAGCGCGTGTTCGGTCTCCTCAAGGAGAAGGGCGTGGGGGTGGGCGTCCACTACCCGCCCAACCACCTGCAGCCCGCCTTCGAGGCGCTGGACCACAGGTCCCTGCCCGTCACCGAGCTGGTCGCCCGCCAGATCCTGACCCTGCCCTTCCACCAGCGCCTGACCACCAGCGACGTCGTGCAGATCGCCGGTCTTCTGGAGCAGGCTCTGGCCACAGCAAAGGCAGCCCGGTGACCGGCGGCGCCCAAGGACACCACCCGCGGCGGATCCTGACGGTCTGCCTGGGAAACTACTGCCGCTCCCCCGTGGCCGCGTGCATCCTCACCCACCACGGCGGCGCCGGACTCGAGATCCGTTCAGCGGGGATACGGGACAAGTGGGCAGGCCAGCCCGCCCACCCGCTGATGATCGAGGCCGCGGCCGCGCACGGCTACGACCTCACCGGCCACCGGTCCGCCCAGGTCACCACCGAGCTCTTGGAGTGGGCCGATCTCGTCCTGGCCATGGACCTGTCCAACGTGGCTGCACTCTGTGACCTCGCCACCCCGCGTACACGCTCCAAGGTGCGCCTCTACCTCCCCGGCAAGGACGTGCCCGACCCCTGGGGCCGGCCCCGCGCCGCCTTCGACCACTGTCTGACCGTCCTCGAAAACGGCGCGGACCGCTACGTGCCCCGAACAGCGCACCCTCCCCCGCCTGAGAAGCACCCCCCCTGCGCTCCCCGGCCCTGTTCCCCAACGAAAAGGCACAGTTCACCAGACAATGACCGACCTCCATGACCTGCCCCAGGAGACCCTGCGAAGACTCCCCAAGAGCGCCCGCGCTCCGGCCCTTCAGCTCTATGCGGTACTACTGGGCGAGATCCGCAGCGGAGAGCTGGCGCCCGGCCGGGTGATCACCTATGCCGAGCTGGTCAGCCGCCACCGCGCCAACTGCGTGGTGGTCTCGGGCGCGCTGCAGTTACTGCGCCATGACGGCCTGGTGGAAACCCGCCCCCGGCTGGGCACGCGCATCGTCGTCGAGGGCGAGACGTGGGCCGTGCCCGGCCAGGACGAGGACATGCCGCTCGCCGTGTACGTCGAAAAAGAGATGCGCCGCAGACTCGCTGGCCGGGTGTATCCGCCAGATACCCGGATACCGATCCTGGCACTGCTCGCCGAGGAGTTCGGGGTGTCCGTCATGACCGTCCGCACCGGTCTCAGCCCGTTGTTCGATGCCGGATTCCTGATCACTAAAGGCCACAAGCAGGACGGGACGAAGGTGACACGGCGGGTCGACCGCACGCCGCGTGCCGACCTGCTCACGCTGGCCGAGCGGCCCGCCGATCTCCTTGGCAAGCTCTACCCGGCATGGGGAGAGGCCAAGACACTCGCCGACTGGAGCCGCGACAAGCGGTGTGCGGTGCCCTACGGGACGCTGAAGGCACGGATTATCGATCACGGGTGGCCCGTGAAACGGGCCATCACCACACCAAGGAGGACCCGCCCGTGAGTGGCACGGGCAGCTCCCATCGGTGTGGGAGGCTCGCCCCTGCGCGATCCAAGGCTGGGCCCCTGCTCCCTGCGCCCCGATGAATCGTTTGGCACGGATCTCTCAACGCGACAGATGAGGAACCCCCTCTTGTGAACCACGACGTGAACCTCCCCCACCTCCCCGCAGACCCGAGCCGTCCCTTCCGCCTCATCGTGACGGGCGGCGGGACCGGCGGTCACACCTACCCCGGACTCACCGCAGTCCGGACGCTCCAGAACCGTCTGACAGCCGCAGGCAGGCCGCCGCTGGATGTGCTCTGGATCGGAACTGCGGACGGCCTGGAGGCTCGCGTGGCCCCCGAGGAGGGCATCGCGTTCGCGGAGGTCACCACCGGCAAGATCCGCCGCTCGAAGAACCCCCTGAAACTGGCCTCGCCCGCCAACGTGCGGGACATGGCCCGAGTCCCGCTCGGCGTGGCCCAGGCCCGCAAACTCGTCGCCGACTTCCACCCCGACGTCATCCTGGCCACCGGCGGCTACGTCGCCGTGCCCGGCGGACTCGCCGCCCGCCTGTGCCGGCGCCCCCTGGTGCTGCACGAGCAGACCGTCCGCCTTGGCCTGGCCAACCGCAAGCTCGCCGGGGCCGCCACACGCATCGCCGTGTCCTCCGAGTCCACCCTCGCCCTGCTGCCCGAGACCGCCCGGCACACCGCGGTAGTGACCGGCAACCCCGTACGGCCTGAGGTGTTCAGCGGCCAGGCGGACAAGGCCATCGAGACGCTCAGACTCCACGGGTTCGACCGCCGTCTGCCCACCGTGTACGTCACCGGCGGCGCTCAGGGCTCTCAGCAGATCAACGACCTCGTGAGCGACTCCCTCTCCTGGCTCCTGGAACGGGCCAACGTCATCCACCAGTGCGGCCGCGACCACCTGGGCGCTCTGCGCCAACGCACCGCGGGCCTATCCAGCGAGCTCGCCGCGCGGCACTACCTGACCGAGTTCGTCGGGCCCGAGCTGCCCGACGTCCTCGACCTGGCCGACGTCGTGGTTTCCCGTAGCGGCGCCGGCACCATCGCGGAGATGACTGCGCTCGGCAAGGCGGCCGTCTTCGTCCCCCTCGCGACGTCCGCGGGCAACGAACAAGTGCACAACGCACGGCACTTGGCCGATTCGGGGGCCGCGCTCGCCCTGCTCGACGGGGTTACCTCGCTGACCTTCCAAGGCGCCGTTGCACCGCTGCTGGCCGACCCCCAGTACCGCACCGCGGTCGCCGACCGCGCCCGTGAACACGGGCGTCCTGACGCGGCGGCCCGATTGGTCGATGTCGTTCTCTCCGCGGCTGCAACAAACGGGCAGTAGCAGGGTCGTCAGAGTGAAGGCAGTTCCTCGTCGCCACCGCCGGATGGCTTGCCCTGAGGCTGGAGGTCCTGAGCGTTGGGATTCTACGGATCGCAACGCAAGGCGCACCCTCGCGGCCGCCTCCGTGCTGACGCTACTCCATCCCGTACTGCTGGCCGCTGCTCCTGCTCGCGGTCATCCCCAAGGGCGCTGCGGCTGTCACCACCGCGCGCATCCAGCACCGCGCCGACCACCGCAACATCGCGGACAGCCCTCTGCGTTACCTGCTGCGGCACTACGCCACTCACCAGCGCACCGCGGCCGAGGCCCGGGCCACCACGATGGCCGGATTCCTGGCCGACTGGTATCAGGAGATCACCGACCAGATCAAAGCCACGCCCCGCCGGGCCGCTCCGCGCGTGCTGCTCGTCACTCTGCTCGGCGCCGGGGTCAGCGGCCTGATCTCGCGGCGGCCTGGGCCGCGTTCGGCTGGCTGGCCGTCAGCGGGCCGATGAATCTCGCGCTGGCAGCCACTGCCGTCATCGCTGTTCGTACGTCAACGGGCGCCCTGACGTCGCTGGTCCTGGCCGCCGCCCGGCTGTTCCGCACCAGCCTGTATCTGGAGGACGGGCAGACGTTCCTGCAACGGGTCGCTGAGCTGCGCGCCATCCGCGGGTGCCTGCCGAGCCCACCAGGCGCTCCCGCCGAGATCCGCGCCGAGAAGGTGAGTTACACCTACCCCGGCGCCACGAAACCGGCGGTCGACGGCGTCAGCCTCACCCTGCGGCGCGGCGAACTCATCGCGCTGGTCGGCGAGAACGGGTCCGGCAAGACCACCCTGTCCGCGCCGCTGACCGGGCTCTGCGTCGCGTCCGCATGTTCAAGGACCTCGCCGTCGGCAAGACCGCCGTCTTCGTCACCCAGGGCCTGGAGAACGCCCGGATTGCGGACCGCATCATCGTCCTCGACCGCGGTCAAGTCCGGGAAGTGGGCGACTTCCCGACCCTGATGACACGCGACGGGCTCTTCGCCGAGCTGTACCGGATGTCTCAGGACCGCTGATCACCCCGTACGCCCGGCACCACCATCATGCGGTGGTATGCGCCCGGCTGGTGCGGTTCACCCACCGGGAGGCCGTCGACCTCCACCCAGGCGTGCGCGCGAAACGGCGGTGGGGGGGGGGCCCGCCCGCGGGCGCCCCCCCAAAAAGGAGGGGTTGGTAGAAGGCCTGCAAACGGCGGGCCGCCCACACCACCCGCACAGAAAA
>NZ_JBHVYE010000014.1:0-209735 GCF_042881135.1 Streptomyces sp. NPDC058284 | reverse complement strand
ACAAGTTGGGGGTGTGCGGCGCGGGGGGGGGGGGGACCCCCCGGGGGGCGCCCCCCCCCCCCCCCCCGGGGGGGCGCGCCACCGGGGGGGGGGCGGCCCCCGGGCGGGGGCCCCCCCCACAACTTCGGAGGTTTAGGAACAGGCACTGACTCGGCGGCGCAGCTCACACAGATCGGTGGGGCTGTAGGCCTCTCCCCTTCGGTGGAACTGCCGCCTGAGTGGACGAGGAAGAGCGGCTGTTCGTCGGGGAGTTGCCCGGACGGTGGATGTGTGTGCACACCGGGCGCAGCAGGGCCAAGGGGTGGTGCCGGAGCTGGGGTCAGGGTCGGGGCCTGTCGGGCCAGATGCTGGCGACGGGGCCGGTGCCGTAGGTGTGCTCCGCCGTGGGGTGGTCGAGGCGGGTCTGGAGCTGGGCGAGGAGGCTGGCTCGCTCGGTGGGTCCGTAGGTGACCCGCTGCCCGGTCGCTGCATCGAAGGTCAACAATTCGCTGTTGGGTGCGGTGCACATCAGGGCTCGTTCGATGGCGGGCAGCCCAAGCCGGATGGCGTCGCAGGTGCCGAAGCGGCTCAGGATGAGGAGATCGTGGGTGACCTGCTCCCAGTCGCCGACGGCCGGCCACCCGGCCCCGCCGTCCAGTTCATGGGTGAGGGTGGCCAGCGGCACGATCTCGCGGGTCCGGCGGCGGCCGTTGTTGAGGATGCGGTGCATGCGGTCACCGTCGGGCTGCTGCACCCGACTGTGGAGCAGGATCGCGGCTTCCACGATGGTGGTGTTGATCTCACGCAGTCCGTGCGGCGGGAAGTAGGGCTCGTGGGCGAACAGGAAGTACGGCGCGTCTTCCGCGTTTGGAAGGCTGCCGGAACGGCTCGTCATGGTGAGGGCTCCTCTGCCATGTGTTGGCTGTACGGCCTCTGCAGGCACGCGGTGCGGGGTGGACGGCGGGCGGTCATGGCTCCTGGTTTCGGTAGGGCCGTTGGGCGTCAGGTGGCACAGACAGTGCACTGGCCGTCCCCGCCCGGGGGCGCTCGCCGTGGGGTGGGACCGGGACAGGAGGTACAGAAGGGCCATCCGAGGCAGGCCGGGCAGAGGTCCTGGCCCCGGGCCGGCCCGGGAGCCTGACAGCCTGCGCACTCGACGAGGACCCGGTGCTCCAGGGGCTGCTCGAGCGGGTGGGAGGCATGCGAGGCGGCGTCTCCTGCGGGCATGTCGTTCAGGACGGCCAACTCGCGGACCTGGTGCGGCGGCGGGATCTGCTGTGCGGCGCGCAGTCGGGCCGCGGTGATCGCTGCGACGGAGGTGCGGACGGGCTGAGGCAGAGGGCGGCCGGCGATGACGTGCTGCAGTTGCCGTGTGCTCCAGCCTGTCTGCAGAAGGCCAGCGACGACCGCGCCCTGGTCGTGCAGGGCGGTTCCGGTCAGGAGCAGTTCGGGGTACAGCGCACCAATCGCGAGCAACAGGCGAACGCCGGGCTCATGCGCGTCGGGCTCCGGCATCGGGTCTGTTGCACGAGGCGGCGGAGAGAGGGCTGTGTCCTCGCGCGGGTGCGCGTTACGGACGGCTGGACGGAGGGGGTTGGTGTTCTTCTCTCTGGTCTTCTTGTTCTTGGTGTTCTTAGTGGTGCGGTCCGCCTGTGCTGGCGCCTCCTGTGCTGGCTTTCCCGGTTGTGGATGTGGCCTGCGGCTTTGCGGAGGCCGGGCGCAGTGGCGGGCCTCATCACCGGCCAGGATGTCGTGGAGGTGGGCGGGCAGGTCCGTGATCGCGTATACGGCCTCGCCGAGGGTGCCGTCCTCGCGTCGCTCCCGGTCGCGGACCAGGTATCCGTGGTCTTCAAGTTCCTTCAGTCCGCTGGCGACCGCGTCCCGGCCGTCGGTGCCGGCACGCGCCAAGCCCGCCACGGTCACCCGCCAGCCGTCCCGGTGGCTGGTGATCAGCCCGAAGAGGCCCTTGGCTTTGAAGCTGATCCGGGCGTCGCGGAACAGGGCGTTGGCAATCTGCACGAAGTGGTCGCCCGCCATCGCACCGCGTCGGATGCCTGATCCGTAGTGGTTCATCGTGATGCGCTCCGTGGCACGGGGCCGCCGTGCTGTGCCAGGTGCCTGATCGGTAGGGCACCTTTGGGGCGGGTGCGAGCGGCGGTGAGGAGCACCCTGCTCCGGGCGGTGGCTGCGGCACGGTTCGCCGTGGGGCGCATACGCGGCACCCCGTTCGTGCGGGGGCTCGGTGCGCAACGCGTGGCTGGCGGCGGGAGGGGCCAGGGAGCGAGGGGCGGGGCGTGGTTCATGGCCTGAGCCAATCCGGCGGCCTCGACCGGTTCGCCGGCCAGCGAGCCCCGACCACGATCACAACGGCATCACAACGGGCGGGGTTCGTGGTGGCCGGGTCCTACTGGCTGCGCTCTACGTCTCCCGGCGGGGTGCTGTCCATTGCTGTCCATGGTGCGGGCGGCGGTGGTGAGCAGTGTTCCTGCGGTCGCGGCCGGCACGGTGCAGTGCCGGTAGAGGGTACACCGTCACGTGGTGCACCACGGCGGTGCGTGCTGGATCCTCTCCGCTGTCGCCGGATCCTCGGCCCGGCCACAGGTGCTGGCGGCCCCCCGACCACCATCTGGTCGGCCCCGGCCACCGCTGGTCGCAGGGGGTGCGCAGCGCTCACTGTGAGCTGGCGCCGCTGGCCGGAGTGGTGGCGCGTGTGCGCAAACGGCGCGGGCGCTCCCCGGGAGCAGGGCACAACTTCGCCGTTGGCGCTGTGCCGCTCGGCGCTGCCGCGACGCGGGCTCTGCCCCGGAGCCGTGTTGCTGCGCGGCAGAGGGCGGGGCGAGGTGCCGCGCGCGTGCCGGCCTGGACCGGTGGGGTGGTAGCTGCTCCCACGGGCCGACCACGGATTCGTGACCGGTTCGACGCTGTGGTCGGGGCTGCGTGGTCGGCGAAGCGGTCGGGGTGGACGGGTTCTCTCAGGGCACCAACCCGCCTGCTCTTTCCGGGAGTTCACGCATGTACCGATCCAAGCAATCAGCTGATGCCGGGGGGCCGCCGGTGGCTGCCGGGGTGGCGCTGACCCAGATGCGGCGACGTGTGCGGTGCTCCCGTGCGGGCCTCTGGGCGGCCGTAGCGGCCGGCCCGATCGCGCTGGCGGTGGCCCTGCTGCAGCCTTCTCCGACGGTCACGGCCGTGCTCCGCAGCGCCCCGCAGCATCCTGCGCACAGGCGCACGGTGGATCCTGCGGGCTATGTCGCACAGTTCGTCGATGTCTGGCTGCGCAGCCGCGAGGACACCAGCAGTGCGGCCGGGCGGCGCGCTCAGTCGATGGCTCCCGATGTCCCCCTGCCGTCGCTGGCCGAGGATGCGCCGGCGCCGCGCCGGGTGACACCGGTGCGCAGCGTGCCGCGCACCGGCGGGCAGTGGTCGGTGACGGTGGCTGCGCAGTATGCGGAGTCGGTGCGCTACTTCGCGGTGTCCGCGCTCGTCTCCGCGAGCGGCACCTCCTTCGCGGTGACGGCCGCGCCGGCCGTGGTGGCCGCGCCCACCCCGCACGCGGTGCCCGCTTCCAGGTATCGGGTGAGAGTCCCTAAGGGCCCGCTGTGGCAGACCGCCGAGGAGTTTTTGTCGGCGTACCTGGCCGGGCGGGGCGAGGTCGGCCGGTATCTGGCGCCCGGGGTGCAGATGTCGGCGGTGTCGCCGGTGGCCGCGAAGGACGTCGAGGTGCAGGACGTGGCTGCCCGGGAACCGGCGGCCGGCGCCGCGGGGCCGGGAGAGGGGACGCGGGTGCATGTCCAGGTTCACGTCGAGGCGAGCGATGCGGCCGGGCGCTGGCCGCTGTCCTACGAGCTCACGCTCGCTGCCCGCGGCGGCCGGTGGGAGATCGCCGCGCTGTCCTCCGGGGCGGGCGGTGAGCGGTGATGGACACCGTCAACCGTGTCGTGCTCGCAGGCAAGTTGGCTGATCTGGGCGATTCCTGGATCGGGACGGCGAAGGACTGGGGCACGGCCGGTCTGCAGGCGGCGCTGGTCGTCATCGTCGTCGTGATCATGCTGCAGCGGTTCAGTCTCAAGGCGGGCATCGGCGCTCTGATCCTCATGGTGATCGCGCTGGGTCTGTACAACTCGCGTGACCAGCTGGCGGACATGTTCGAGGACGAGGTGAAGAACCCGGCCAGGAGTGCTCCCGCCTTCGCACATCCGATACCTGCGGGCGGGCCGGTAGGCGGGCAGGGGCCGGTATGAGTACGGCGGCCGCCCCCCGCCGGGCACGCTTCTACACCTCCGCGCGGCGCTATCCCTGGGTGATGGGAAAGATCGCCGACTGGCGTTTGCCGTTGGGCCCCTACAACGCGGCCCAGATCGCGCTGGCCACCGTGGGCGGCTTCGTCCTGGTGAAAACCCTGTGGCTGTGGGGCGGGTTCGGGCCGCTGTCGGTGCTTCCGGTGGCCGCCTGGATTGTGGGGATCTGGCTGCTGCGGCGCCCGAAGATCGCTGGACGTACACCGGTTGCGGCGGCCTTGGGCCTGGTGGCGTTGGCGGCTCAGCCCGCCGGTGGCCGCATGGGCCGCCGTGCCGCACGCGACCGGCCCGCACGGCGCCTGGGCGGCGGCTTCACCATCGAAGACCTTCCCTACCCCGGCGGCCAGCTGCGCCCGGGGCCCGCACCGCGCGCCGGGCACCCGGGCCCGCAAGCCGCCCGTACCCGAGGCCCGAACGCCGGCCACTCGCCATCAGCCAGGCCATCGACTGCGGCGTCTGCTGCGCCCGTGCCTTCGGTGCGCGCCTTGCTGGCTCAGGCCCACCTCCGCGCCCAGAACGCCGTCGAGACCAAGGAGGGGTGATGCGTGTTCCCATCCGGCACATCGCCGGGCATCTGCTGTGGTCCGCCCAGGGGCATGTGTGGGCCCTCTACCGGCTGCATCCGGGCCCCGACAGCAAGGGTCGTGGCCAGGAGACGGTGCCGGGCACTTATGTGCCGCCCGCGGTCCACGACGAGCTGCTCGACAAGACGACCACTCTGGTGCGTTCGCTGTCCGGGGCGCCGCGGCTGTTCGGTCTGTGCGCGCAGGTTGATGCGGGTGAGGTCGCCTGGCGCATGGTCGACGGACTCACCGAGCCCGACGGGGCTCTGCCTTCCGGGGCCCGCCCGTGGATCGAGCACCTGGACGCGGCGCTGGATCTGCTGGAGGGCCAGGAGATGCACCAGCGCACCTGGTGGCTGGCCGTCCCGCTGGAGAGCGTCCGCCAGGGGCTGAAGGCGGCGACGGCACTGTGGGCGGAGGTCTCCGACTCACTGGGGCTGCGGGCCGCGCCGGTTTCCCGCGCCGAGGTGAGCGTGTGCCGGGACCAAGCCGCGCAGGTGGAGGCGCAGTTGGCAGGCGCAGCTGCGTACCGCCCGGCGAGGCCTGCGGAGATCGTGTGGATGATCCAGCACGCGGTGCACCGGGGCCTGGCCGAGCCGCTGCTCGACCAGGCGGCGAGCAGCGGCCTGTACGGCGGCCAGGTGCACGGCGCGGTGCTGCGCTCCCCCAGCTACGCCGATTTGGGGCAGGTCCGCCTCGAGGAGGGCGGCACCGACAGCACGCTTGGGGCCCGGGAGTCGGCCGGCTCCCGGCGTCCTGGCCGGGCGGAGCGCCGGGGGCCGTGGTGCAAGACACGCTCTCCATCACCGCTGCGGCGTCGCTGGCTGCAGGTCGAGAGCGCGACCGGGACGGGCTATCAGGCGCATCTGGCGCTGGCCGAGTGCCCGCCCGCGGTGCGTCAGGAGGCCGCGGATCTGTTCACGCAGCTTGAAGTCCTCGACTTCCCCGTTGATTTCACCGTCGATCTGACGCTGGTGCCGGCGGAGACGGCCCGCGCCCAGGTGCAGCGCAAGAAGAACGAGCTGGTGGACCAGGCCGACCAGTACGAAGTCCGGCCCACCGGCATGCCCGCCTCCTTGCCGGAGGCCGCGGTCGATCTGGGCGAGCTGGAGAGGCGGCTGTCGCGCAACAGCGTCGAGGTGGAGGTCCAGAGTGTCACGGTGCTCACGGTGTGGGCGCCCACTGCTCAGCTGTGCGATGCGCGGGCGCGGGCGCTGGAGAAGCTGCTGGCGGGCGCCGACTACCGGGCGGTGCGCCCGTGCGGACTGCAGGTCGACCTGTTCACGCTCGGGGTGCCCGGAGTGGTGCGGGCGCCCAGGCTGCGGGAGTTCACCCAGCATCAGCTCAGTGAGGACTGGGCGCTGTCGGGGGCGTTCGCGCACAGCGAGGTGGGCGATCCGAGCGGGCTGCTGCTGGGCCTGGACCTGGACTGCGGCACCACCCGGCCGGTGCTGGTCAACGTGGCGGATGCGCCCAGGCAGGATGCCTCGGCCTCCCTGGGGGTGGTGGGAGATCTGGGGGGCGGCAAGAGCGTGCTGCTGAAGCTGATCGCCGGTTCGGTCGTGGACCGGGGCAGCCGTGTCATCTGTATCGACCGCACCCCGGTGCGGGAGTGGGCGGCGTTCGCTCGGGCGGCCGCGCCGGGCCGCTGCCAGATCATCGACGCCGCGCAGGCGGCGTTGTCCATCGATCCGCTGCGCTTGTTCCCGGGCGCTGAGGGCCGTCACTACGCGCTGAGCTATCTCACGCTGCAGCTGGGCGTGGGCCCGATGACCACGGCCGGTGAGGTGTTGCATCACGCCGTGGAGCAGGCCGCTTCGTCCGCTGCCTGTTCCATGAGCGGTGTGGTCGCCGTGCTGCGGCACATGGCCGCGGGTGCGAGCGGCAAGCGTCAGGACGCAGCTGCCACGCTGGCCGGGCTGCTGCGCGTGGTCGAGCAGAATCACCTGGCCCGCATGGTGTTCGACCCGGCGCTGCCTCCGGTGCAGTTGGAGGGCACTGGGGCCTCGGAGTTCATTGTGGTGACGACGACCGGGCTGAAGCTGCCGCCCAAGCAGGCGTTCGCGCACCCGGAGGTGCTGCATCAGCAGCCCCTGGAGACGCTGATCGGCCGGGCGGTGCTGTACCTGATCGCGGCGATCGCCCGCCAGGCCGCTTTCGCCCAGCCCGAGCGGTTCTGCGCGGTCGCACTCGACGAGCTGTACTGGCTCACCTCGTCCGCCGAAGGCACCGCCCTGGTCCACGAGATCCTCCATGACGGCCGCAAGCACGGCGCGGGGCTGCTGGCAGGCGCCCACGAGGCCGAGGAACTGGGGCCCGACCGGGGCCTGATGGCCTACCGGGCGCTGGCCCGCACCACGAATCGTGAACGGGCTCGCCGCGGACTGGAGTTCGTGGGCCTGGACAGCGGCGACAGCGAACTGGTGCGGCTGGTCACCTCCAACCTCTCTCCCGTCGGGCGCCGGGACCGTGCGGGTGAGCTGCTGCTGACCGGCCCGCGGCAGAACACCGGACGCGTCAAGGTCGTCATCCCCTGCCTGGAGCGGATCGCGTCGCGGATCACCACCACCCCCGGCCAGGCCCCGGCGTCGGGGCCCGCACCACAGGAGGCCGCCTGATGATCAGCCGGGGATGGGACCGGGCACGGCGCCGCCAGGCCGCTCGCCGGGCTGCCGCCGTCCTGTGTCTGAGCGGCCTGATGCTGGCCGCGGCCGCCGTGATCCTGCGTCTGCCGCCGGCATGGCCTGCTGGTCACCCGGCCGGAGGCCCTGCCGGGGCTCAAGGCCGTGCCGGGGCCTGCGCGCTGATCGCCGGCCCGGCCCGGGGTTCGTGCACGGCCGGGCCGGACCGCACGGCGCGGGCGCGTCCGCAGGAGCACTCCGTTGTCGTGGCACAGCTCCTGCCGCCGGCCGCCGCCGTGGTCGCGCTCCTGATCCTGTGCCGGGTCGGAAGGAGGGATCCCTCATGATCAGGTGGTGGCCGGAGAGCGTCCGGCTGCGTACCTTCGCCCACGCCCTGGCGCTCGCGGTGGTGTTTCTTGTCGTCAACGGTCAGGTCGCCTACGCCGCGGACGGCGGCGGGGACATGATGGCCCCGCTGAACGTGGACAGTTCCGAGGGCGTGCCGCTGGATGGCTACGAGCTGTCGGCGCAGGGCGGTTCGGTCTTCTCGCTGAAGAGCAACGCGTACGCGTTTTTGATGAACGGGCTGTTCACGCTGGTGCGTCTGCTGGTCGGACTGGCGTGCTGGGCCGTTGAGTTCGCCCTGCGCTTCCCTCTGATCAAGGTGCTGGCCGATCCGGCCCAGCGGGTCTCCGAGACCTATAACGACATCGTCGTGGACACCCTTGGCCTCAAGGGCCTGTTGCTGGCCTGGGCGTTCGTCTTCGGCGGGATCCTCCTGGTGCGGGGCAAGGCCAGCAAGGGACTGGGGGAGATTCTCCTGACGCTGCTGATCGCCGCGTTCGCCGCCTCCGCGTTCGTCCGCCCGGACTACCTGCTGGGCCAGGACGGTCCGCTCGCGCAAAGCCAGCAGGCGGCCGCCGAGGTCGCCCAGGCCACCGTCGAATCTCACGACTGGGGCGGGAAACTCGCCAGCGGGAACACGGGGCCGTGCGCCGGGATGTGGGGCAAAGCCCTGGAGAAGTGCCATCAGGTCCAGGAGGAGCGCCCCTACTCCGCCTCCGAGGTGGCCAAGCCCATCCAGGATTCGCTGTCCAACGTCCTGGTCGTCAAGGGCTACATGCTCGTGCAGTACGGCCGGATCCTCGACCCGGGCAAGAAGGCCGACCGGCAGGCCTACGCGCTGCACCTCAAATGGGTCTTGGGCGGCTACAAGCCCTCCGCCGAGCAGGACAAGAAGGACCCCTGCGGGATGGTGGCAGGCCCGCTCAAGAAGTACTGCCAGGACGGACACGCGGGCACCAAGCGCGCCGCGGCTCAGGACCTGCCCGAACTCACTTTGGGAGGGCAGCTGCTGGAGTCCGCGACCCCGGTCCTGAGCGAGCCAGACCAGCAGTTCGCCGCGTTCCTGAAGGATCTCAAGAAGGCGGGGCCGGTGGGCCAGGCCTGCGCGGAGTACGCCAAGGAACCCGCCGGGTGGCGGGCCGCCGGCGTGTTGATGCTGTTCGTCTCCGCGCTGCTGATCTGCGCGATCGCCCTGTCCGGCGCGTTCGTGCTGGTGGGGGTGCAGGCCGCGGATGCGGCGGCTGCCGCGGTGGGCGGGGTCGCGCTGGTGTGGGCGATGCTGCCCGGTCCCAGCCGGCAGGCGGTGTGGAAGTGGCTGGCGCTGCTGGGCGTCTCTGTCGCCGCGATGTTCGCGGTGTGCATGTTCCTGCCCGCCTACGGCATCGGTATCGACATCATGCTGACCGAGGGCCCCACGGTGCCGGCCGAGCGGCTGCTGGCCCTCAACGCCCTGGCGCTGGCCGGTCTGGCCTTCCACCGGCGTCTGCTGCAGGCGATCTCCTCGGGCGGGCAGCGGCTGGCGCTGCGGATGCGCTACGCGAAGATCGGTGGCACCCATCTGCCGGGCGACAGCTCCGAGATCGGCGCGGCGCTGGCCGTGCACGGCGGCGGCCTGGGGGCCGGCGGCGGGTTCGGGCTGCGCACCCTGGGCGGTGGATACGGACGGCTCGGGACCCGCCAGCGCATCATGCGCTCGCTGGGCGCGATGACGGACGGCACCGGCCTGCCCATCGACTCCGGGCGGCTGCTCGCCGACGCGGGTGCGGAGGCCTCCCGCGGTCTGGGGCCGCTCGCGCTGGCTGCGACCGGCGCCCGGGTGGGGGCCCGCGGCGCCTGGTGGCTGACGGTGGGCAAACATCCCGGCGACCAGACGCTGGAGAAGATGCGCAAGCCCACCGCTGCGGGAGATGACGCGGCTCCCGCGACGCCCTTCGCGGGTGCGGGCTACTCGGTGCGGGGGCCGGGCGGAGCGGGCCGGGCAGGGCCGCCGGACCGCTACCGGGACAAGGACGGCATCATCACCGACCGGCACAGCGGCGCGGTCCTGCACGACCAGCACAGCGACCGCACGCTGTTGTCGACCCGCGCGCACAACCGGCTGGTGCGGCTGCGCGGTTACCGCATCCTGAACCGCACCGGCCGGATCGCGCACGGCGCCACCTACGGTCTGCCCGCCAACACCCGGCGGGCCCGGGCCCGGGCCTCGCGATACACCCACGACGCCCGTCAGCAGCTCGAGGTGTGGCGCAACACCGGGCGTGAGGACGGCCGGGCCTGGACCGGCCGCGCGTCGCGCGAGGACGGCAGCGATCCGGCTGGACCGGTGGCCGGCTCGCGGCGCCTGCCGCCCCCTTCCCCCGGGCCAGGACCGGGCGCGCCGGTGCCTGGTGGCCCCTCGCGTCCTCCCTCCGCCCCGTCGGGCGGCGCGCCGGCCTCGCCTTCTCCCGGCCCGACGCCGTCCGACTCTGGCTCCTCTGGGCCTTCCGGGCGGTGGCTGTCGCCCCCGCGGCCCGCTGCGCCTCCGCCCCGCCGGTCACGCCCCGGGGCCCTGGGTTCCAGTGCCGGCTCACGCGAGGAGGCACGCCGTCGCTTCGAGGAACTGCAGCGTCGCATCGCCCGGCAGCGGGACGAAGATCCCTCGCCCCGCGTGGACCTGCCCCCTGCAGACATGGAAGGGGAGGAGCCGTGACGCCAGGGAGACGGCGCCGGCGCGTGAAGTGGGGGTGCCTGCTGGTGGTCTTACTGGTCGCAGCCTCCTGTGCCGCCCCGGTCGCCGGGGTCCTGTCCGCTGCGGCCCAACTCTCCGGGCGGGACGCCCAGGGCGAGGGAGAACCGGTCCTGGAGGGCAGCGCCGCGGACATCCCGCCCACGATGCTGGCTGCCTACAAGAAGGCCTCCCGGCAGATCGGCCGTCATGTGCCGCGGTGCCGGGGCATGTCCTGGCCGATCCTGGCGGGCATCGCCAAGGTGGAGAGCAACCATGCCGCCGGGCGAACCATCGCCAAGAACGGTGACATCCACCGGCCCCGGATTCTGGGCGTACTCCTCAACGGGTCGGGCGCCGGACAGAACGACACCGTCTTCCCTGACACCGACGACGGCCGCTGGGATGGCACCGCGGACGGCGAACGGGCCGTGGGCCCCTTCCAGTTTCTGCCCTCCACCTGGGCGTCCGTGGGCCGCGACGGCAACGGAGACACGGCCAAGGACCCGCACAACGCCTTCGATGCGGCCCTGGGGGCGGCGGGGTATCTGTGCGGCCGCGGCCGCGACCTCACCCAGCGCTCTGAGCTGCACGCCGCGATCTTCCAGTACAACCGGTCGCAGGAGTACGTGAACAACGTCAGCAGCCGCATCACGCAGTACCGCACAGCGGCCCCCAGCTCCACGAGCGTGGAGCTGGGGGCGGTCTCCGGCAAGGCGAAGACCGTGCTGAAAGCGGCGCTCGCCCAACGCGGAATTCCCTACTCCTGGGGCGGCGGCAATGTGAACGGTCCCAGCACCGGGACATGCTGCTCCCCCAGCGGCACGTCCGGCGCCGGAATCAAGGGGTTCGACTGCTCCGGGCTGACCACCTATGCCTACGCCCGGGTCGGAATTGCCCTGCCCCGCACCGCCAAGACCCAGGCCCAGATGGGCCGGCGCGTCCCCGCCAGCAGCGGCACGGGCGCGCTGCACCCCGGCGATCTTGTCTTCTACGCCGGCCGCAGCGGCGCCATCTTCCATGTCGGGCTCTACGCGGGAAAGGGGCAGGTGGTCAACGCCGCACGGCCCGGCACGCAGGTGCGCATGGACCGCGTCGAGGCGATGTCCGGCTATGCGGGAGGGGCACGCCTGCTGTGACGCCCAGCTTTCCGCGATCACGCCCGACACCGCCTACCCCGTGGCTGCTGCTCAGCTGCACCCTGCTGCTTGCCCTGGTCGGCGGCCTGCTCTTGGCGGCATCCCCCGGCGAGTCCGCGCAGGCCACAGGGCCCCCTTCCGCCCCTGTGGCGTCCGCGCCCGGGCCGCAGAGGCACAGCGCCTCCCTCCGCCCCGCCCGGCCCGCCCCGGGGAGGGAGCCGGCGAGTGCCTCCCCGAGCTTGTCGGCGTCTGGCGGCGGCCGTGCCACCGACCCGGAGATGCAGCAGCAGCTGGAGAGCGCGTGGCCGCCGGATCTGCCCGTCGCGGACGAGGAGCAACTGCGCCGCCAGGGAGCAGCCTTGCTGCAGGCCGATGCGACCGGAGTGGGCCGCGGCCGCTTCCCCCAGGTGTTCGGCACGCGCCCCCAAGGCCTGATGGCGCCCGCCTTCAGCCGCCTGCGGATCCAGGCGGCCATCGCCCGCCGGGACCATGCCGCCGACCGGGCGGTGGTGCACCTGGTGTGGGCGGGCGCCGACCGGGGCGGGACCTTCACCGACGGGCGCACCAGCCGCTACCTCTTCCACCGAGCCAAAGGAGCCGCCACATGGTCACCGCGCACCTGACACCGCAGGCCGCCGGCCCGCTCGCTTACGCGACGGGGGCAGCCCAGATGGTGCTGTGGCTGGCCGCGCACTGGTGGCTTCTCGCTCTGGCCGTGGCCGCGCTCCTCATCGCCGCCGTGGCTCTGACCCACCATCTGGCGATGAAGGCCTCCCAGGAGCGGATGAGTCTGGAGCTCTCTCCCGCCCCCTACTTCGAGCCCACCACTGAAGAGATCTTCAGGCGCGGCGTGGAGCTCGCCCGGGCGTGCACCGCCTTGCCGTGGTGGGCGCCGCGCCGCACCAAGGCGGTGCGGATCCGGCTGCGCGCCGATGACCGCCATCCCTTCGCCTACCGGCTCGAAGGGCCCGCGGGGGCCGAACGCCTCCTGTCCACCACACCGTTCGGCCCGCACGTCCGCGTTGCCAAGGCCTCGCCGCTGGCCGACCGGGCCCGGGCGCACGAGGTGCGCGCCGAGTTCCTCCTGCGCGGCAATCCGGTCGCCGGGCTGCGCGAGGTTCCGCTGCGGCCCGACCCGCTGCAGCCGCTGGTGGACGCCGTCGCCGACCTTCGCACCGACCTGGGCGACCTGGCCGAGGTCTGCGTCGATCTGCAGCGGGCCCCCAAGTGGGCGCTCAGGGTGCGCCGCTGGCAGCTGATGGGCCGCGCCCGCCGCGCCGAGGAGCGGGAGGCGGCGCGCGCGGCGCGCTGGCTGCAGCGCGACGGGGCGGGTCTGGACGTGTCGCTGGTCGCTCACCTGCAGCAGTTGCTGTCCGGGCGCGGCAGCGGGGCGCTCCGCGCGCGTCCGGTGGTCATGCCGCCGTCGGTAGGCCGCGTGGACCGCTCCGAGGCGCTGGGCAAGCTCGCGGAGGACGACCAGCTGGTGCGGGTGCAGATCCTGGTGCGCTGTGCCTCCGACATCGAGGGCCGCGCGCACGCCCGGATGGCGCGGATCCAGGCCGGCTTCGACGTGTTCGGCGGGTCGGCGCGGCTGGCCATGCGCGGCCTGCGGATCGGGCCCTGGCGGCTGGGGGCCGACCGCTGGCCGCACCGTGCCGTCTTCGACCGGCGCTGGCGGACCGGGCAGTGCGAACCGCCGCGCGCGAACTGGGTGCGCCTGGAGGAGCTGACCGGGCTGCTGAAGCCGCCCACCGTGCACTGCCGGCTGCCGCTGCTGCCCGCGGACCTGCCCACCTGGCGGCCGGGAGATCCCGAATTGCTGCTGCAGGGCTGGTACCGGGGGCCGGACGGCCGGCGGCGGCTGGTGGCCACACACGCCGCCGAGACGCTGTACGAGCTGGGCGTGGGCAAGTCGGGCGGCGGAAAGACGGAACTCGCCATAGCGCAGGCGATCGGGTATGCCCATGCCGGGGGCGGGCTGTTGTTCATCGACCCGCACCGCGACAGCTTCGCCCGGGCCGCGCCCTATCTGGCCCATAAACACGTCGCGCAGCGGCTGGCCCGAATCGACCTGACCGGCATCGGCGCCGACCCACAGGTCAGCTCGTGGAATCCGATCGGCATGGATCACCAGCGGGCCCGTCACGAGGTCGTCGAGGGCGTGGTGGACTCCTTCGCGGCCGCCTTCGGGTGGGACGACGCCTCCGCACCGCGCGCGATCGCGATCCTCACCGCGGCCTTGACGGTGCTGACCGCGGTCAACGAGCTCGCCTGCCGTGCCGGGCGCCCGGCGGATCAGGCCACCATCTTCCACGTCCGTGCGCTGCTCACCGACGCCGGCTTTCGTGCGCAGGTGCTCGACGCCGTCGGCAGCTTCCTCAATGAGGACTCACGCGCCTGGTGGGAGCACACCTTCCCCACCTTCCCGCCCGATGCGTTCGCGATCCTGCTCAATCCGCTGACCCGGCTGTCCGGCAACCCAGTCACCTACGGGTTCCTCGGTCAGGGCCAGGGCATCTACAACATCCGCGCGGCCATGGACGACCGCATGGTCGTGTGGGTGTGCACGGCCGGCCGCGGTCCCACCGACCGTCTCGTGGCCGCTCTCCTCAATCGTGATCTGCTGCAGGCCGGACGCTCCCGCGTAGACCTGCCCGCGGACCAACGGCTGTGGTTCAGGGCCTACTTCGATGAGCTCATCACGCTCGCCGAGGCGTCCTCGGACTCGATTGCCAGCATGTTCGAGGACTTCCGCAAGTACCACGTGCAGATCCATGCGCTCACCCAGCTGCTGGCCCGACTGCCCAGCGATGTGCGCCAGTCTCTCCTGCAGAACGCATCCACCCTCTCGACCACTAAGGGGTCCCGGGCTGCTATCGCGCCCCTGGCCGAGGAATGGGGGGAGCGTCCCAGCGCTGCCGAGATCGCACACCTAAACCAGTACGATCACTACGCCACCTTCACCGTCGAAGGGCGCCGTATCGGGCCTGTCCTGATCCACGGGCCCCATCTGGACGACGTTTTCGCCCACTTGGCGCGCCCGGCCAAGGTCGGCGCCTTGAAGCGATACGCCGACCGCAACGCCGGCACTTTGCCGTTGCCCGACCTCACCGCGCGGGCTGCCGCCCAGTTGCAGCGGGTGTGCGCCTTTTTGAGCGAACACGCACCGGCCCCTGCCGTCACGCTCACGAAAAACCGGAGCTACCAGTGACGCCACACAACCGTTCAGGACACCCTCGACCACGCTCGCCTCCCGCTCGAAGAGCCCTGAACGGAGAGCGGCCCTGCCCTCTCGCCGCGCTGGCGCACATAGGAGGCATGGACGGGCACGGGATTACTTCCGATCAGGGCAGCACCGTGGCGCGCCGTGTGTGCGGGCCGCGGTGCCCTGTCCACACACCCTGTCACGGCAGGTGAAGCACCAAATAGGCACGTAGCCCGCTATAGATGCATACGCACAAGACCTGCAGGCCTGCTGGACTGTGGCGCAATTGCATCACTCGTAGCGGAACGCAACCATCAACTACCTGAATCGCATGGAGCGTTGACAGAGAGCGTCCTACTGTTCGCATCACAAATCGCACGCATGACGACGGCCACAACTGGCCCTATCCGTCCCAGGGTTGCCGGTCTGACCACAGACCGCATCGGGCATTCACCTCAACAGGCCATGCGGGGAGAGCACACATGACATCGCGATCGCACCACTACGTCCGCGCGCGACGAACTATGCCTCTGGTATCTCTCACTGCTGTGCTCGGCATCGCCGTCGCCGGGTGCAGCAGCGGCAGCACCGCGGACGATGGCCCGGACAAAAACCCCACGAAATCCGCCAAAGCCTCCCCGGCACCGACCAAGAGCTCGGCCGACCCGCAGGCGCAGGAGAAGAAGGCCGCGCTGACCACATATGCCCGTATGTGGGACGAGCAGGTCAAGGCGTATGCGAAGGCCGACGCCACGGGCACGGACCTCAAGAAGTACGCCACCAAGGACGCACTCGGCCGGGCGATGGGCGATCTCCTGCTGATGAAGAAGGCCGGCACCGCCGCCAAGGGCGCGCCCACCCACCGCAACACCAAGATCGACGCTCCGATCGACCTGGGCGCGAAGATCCCCAAGGCCCGGGTGACCGACTGCCTCGACATCACCAACTGGCCAACCGTCAAACGCTCCACCGGCAAGGTGCTGCCCTTCCCGAGCACCCAGCCTATGCGCTACCTGACCACCGCCCAGGCCGAGAAGTGGGGGAACCAGTGGATCATCACCAAAGTCGAAACACATGGCAACCGCACCTGCTGAGACGTCTGGCACCCACGCTCCTGGCGGTGCTGGTGACAGCCGCGACTCTGCCTGGCGCCGTGGCGGCTCCGCAGCCCGACAAAGGCACCAGTGGCCTCTGCCCCGGCCGGTCTTCCTACGTCACGGTCTGCCGCACCGAGCCCGGCGGCGGCGGCAGCCGCGATCACAGTGGCGGCCGCCCGGCAGACGGATCGGAAAAAGGCACGTCGAAGAGCAAAGGCCAGGCTGGCTTCCAGTTGTGCGCCGTCGAGCGCCTGGACCCGCAGCCGCCCGCGAGCGACCCGCTCTGGAAAGGCCACAAGCCCGGCAACGGCGCTATCTACACCCGCGTCTGCCTGATCGAGGACGCCGGGCAAGCGGCCCTGGGCGGGCCGCTCGCAGGAGTCCCGCAGGTGTTCTGGGCCGCCGAAGCCCCGGAAATCGACGTCGACCCCGAGGCGCTGGCCCGGCAAGCCGTCGACTCGATGCTCCTGACCGGCCCGGCAATCGCCAGCCCCCAGGCGGCAGGCAAGTACACCGTTGGGGTTCCGATGTGGATGTGGGTGGACCCCTCCCCTACCACGTTCGGCCCGAATACCGCCAGCGCGTCGCTGGCCGGAGTCACCGTGTCGGCCACCGCGAAGGTGTCCTCGATCCGCTGGTCGATGGGCGACGGCAAGAGGGTGATCTGCCGGGGCGCCGGAACCAAGTACAAGCCTTCGTACGGCATGACCAAGTCGCCCGACTGCGGACACCTCTACCGGGCCCCGTCCAAGGGGCTGACGGCAGGCCGTTTCAAGGGAACCGCGACCGCGACCTGGGCAGTGGAGTGGCACGTCACCGGAGGTGGCGAGACGGGCGAGTTCACCGAGGTCCGCGACAGCGACTTCACGGTAGCCGTGGGCGAGATGAGAGTCCTCGACTAGGCAGGAGGGCAAGCACGTGGTGTTAAAGAACATGACGAAGAACAGGCCGCAGGTACCCGCCCCGCCCGGCGCGGACACCGTGATGCGCCCGGACATCGCCATCACCGACCCGGAGCCGCCCCGCCGACGACGCCGCTCCTTCATGGTGATCGGGGCGGTGATGGTGCTGGCCGGCGCCATCGGCTTCGCCGGGCTGATGAACGCCTCGAGTGAGCGCTCCGATGTGCTGGCGCTGGCCCGCGACGTGCCGTCCGGGAAGAAGATCACCGAGCAGGACCTGCGGGTCGTGGCGCTGCCTGATGATCCCGGGCTCAAGCCGGTCGCCGCGGCGGAGAAGGACGCCGTGGTGGGCCGCCGGGCCGGGGCCGCACTGTCCCAAGGCTCCCTGCTGACCTCTGCTCAGCTCACCGGGCGCGGCGGCCTCAAGGCCGGTGAGGCACTGGTGGCCGTTGAGGTGAAGCGGGGCATGGCGCCGGTGGATGCGCTGCGCCCAGGCGACGCGGTGAACCTGGTGACGCGGCCCCAGGAAGGCGCGACGGACAAAGAGCAGGTTGAGCTGCCCCAGGTCGCCGGGCGGGTAGCCCAGGTGGGTGTCCCCGTCAGCAGTGGCGACGTCGTCGTCCAGGTCGCCGTCGCGGACGGTGACAGCGGCCTGGTGGCCTCCGATGCCAGCGCGGGCCGAGTAGCGATCGTCCTCAAGGCCGGGGGCTGATCCATGTCCGTCATGGTGCTCACCGGCGGACACGGCTGCGGAGTCACCGTGTCCTGTCTGGCGCTGGCGCTGTCCAGTCCACGTCCCTCCCTGCTGGTGGAGGCCGCGGGCCGACAGGCCTCGATCCGCAGCGGATACCGCCAGGGCGCCTGGGGCGGCGACGTGGGGCTGTGGCACTTGGCCCAGGCCCACCTACAGCATCAGCTCGCCGAGGCCTTCGAAGTACACCTGCGGCCGCTGGACGCGGACGGCAACCGCCTGATCCTGCCCGGGCTGACCGACCCGGCGCAGGCTTCGGCGCTGTCGGGGACATGGGAGCCGCTGGCGCTGCTGCTGCATGCCATGGACCAGCACGCCGGGTACGACGTGGTGGTCGACGCCGGGCAGGTCGTCGTCAACGGGGGCGGGCTGCATGCCGGGCTGTTCCCGGCCGTGCTCGCCCACCGGGCCGATGTGGTGCTGCTCGTGCTGCGCAACACCCTGACGTCGGTGGCGCAGACGCTGCCGGTCGCCCGCGTGCTGCAGGGCGAGCTGGAGCGGTGCGGCAGCGGCAGCGAGGCGCTGCGGCTGCTGGTCATCCAGGAACTGAACTCTGCAGCAGGGGGTCTGCGGACGGATGCCATCGCGCGCCGGTTCGGCGTCCCGGTGGTGGACTTGCTGCCGTGGGATGTGCCAGCCGGTGCGCTGTTCACCCATGGGGCGCTGCGGCCCCCGCGGCTGGCCAAGCTCCCGTTGCTCAAGCAGGCCCGGAAAACGGCTGCGGCGATCACGGTGGAGGTCAACACGCGGCGCCGGGCGCTGGATATGCCCGCCGCGCCGGTGACGTCACCGCAGGTGGCCGGGGTGCTGCAGCGGTTGGCCGCGGTCCGCCTGGCGGGCCAACCGGTTGATCCCCGGCTGCCGGGGGTGTCCTCTCATGGCTGAGAAGCAACCGGTGCCCGGGACACCACGCCTGCAGGACGTCTTGCGCCAGTCCTTGACCCAGCAGGCGCCTGCCCCGACCGTCGCGCCGACGGCCGACGCGCACACGCGCCACTCTGCGGCGCTGTCCTCGCCCTCGTCGCTGGATGTCACCGAGCAGGCCGGGGCGTTGCCTGCCTCGCCGCAGGACATCGCCACGCTGCGCGACGCGGTGAGCGACGACATCGTCGCCGCGGATGAGAAGGAGCCGCTGGCCGATGAGAGTGCACGCCGCGAGCGAGCCCGTTCGCTGGTAGCCGAACGGGTCTCGCGGTGGGCGGTGGACCAGGCGCGCCGGCACACGACGCTGACCCGCACGCAGGTGGAGACGCTGTGCCAGTCCGTCTATGACGCGCTGTTTCATGCCGGGCCCTTGCAGAAGTATCTGGACGACCCGGACGTGGAGAACATCGTCGTGCTCGGCGACACCGTCCAGGTCGACTACTTCAACCGGCCCACCATCGCAGTCCCGCCGGTCGCGCAGAACGACGACGAACTGATCGCGCTGATCAACCGGTTGGCGTCCAGCTCAGGGCACCGCGAGCGGCGGCTGTCCACCTCCTCCCCGATGGTCTCCTTCCGGCTGCCGGACGGCTCCCGCGCCGAGGCCACGACCTTGACCGGTGATCCGTTTTTGGGGGTACGCCGACACCGCGTGATGGCCTCGAGTCTGGAACAGATGCAGAGGTGGGGCACCCTGTCGCCTGCCCTGTCCGCGTTCTTGCACGCGCTCGTGCTGGCAAGGAAGAACGTGCTGTTCGCCGGGGACATGGGCACTGGCAAAACGTCACTGCTGCGGGCGCTGGCGAAGAAGATTCCCGCCGACGAGCGGGTGGTCACCCTTGAGTCGGACCGGGAGCTGTACCTCGACCAGGTCGAGGGCGGCGCCCAGTTCCTGGCGATGGAGTCCCGCGAGTCCAACGGCGAACTCGTCGATGGCCGGCCGGTCGGGCAGATCACGGTGGAGGACATGTTTCCGCACGCCCTGCGGATGCTGTCCACGCGCGTCATCGTCGGTGAGGTCCGCGACCGCGAGGCGATCGCGATGCTGCAGGCGATGAGCGCCGGCGGTGCCGGCTCCATGTGCACGCTGCACGCCGCCTACCCCAACCTGGTGCTGCCCCGCCTGGTCACGCTGTGCCGGGGGATGCACCGCGATGACGTCCACGAACTGGTGGGCACCGCTATCCACATCGTGGTGTACCTCAAGCAGATCAACCAGACCCGTCAGGGCGGGCGCCGCCACCGGTTTGTCTCCCACGTCCTGGAGGTGCAGCCCGGTGAGGGCGGGCACCCCTCCATCCAGGAGATCTTCTCGCCCGGGGGGTCCGATCCGCGCGGGATCCCGCAGCTCGTGCCGTCCTTCATCGAGGAACTGGAGGCACTGGCCGGGTTCGACCGGCGCTGGCTGACCGTGCCGCAGTACGGCGCATGGCCCGCCCCGCTGGACCTGATCGGCACGAGGGAGGACGCGGCGTGAGCACGGATCAATGGAATCTGCTGGCCGCGGTGTGCGGGGCGCTGCTCGTGGGCGGGGGCCTCCTCGCAGTGCGCGGCGCCGTCCCGGCGCCTCTGGCCGCCCAGCGTCCCCCCTCGCAGTGGGTGGCGCGCTGGTGGCAGGCGCGGGAGTCGCTGCCCGATGCCTGGGCGCGCCGCTACCGGTTCATCATGGTCCTGGCGGGCCTGTGCGCGGTCGGGGCCTGGCTGTACTGGGCACGGCCGGTGCATGGGCTGCTTGCCGCGGTGGGGGTGCTGGGTATCCCGTGGATCTGGAATCCGGCCGGCACCAGCCAGCGCCAGATCGTTCGCTTGGAGGCGCTGGCGGAGTGGATGCAGCAGCTGGCGGGGGTGCATGAGTCCGGCGGCACGCTGGACAGTGCGATCACCGCGTCGGCGACGCGTGCTCCGGTGACCATCCGCCCGCAGGTACGGCTGCTGGCCGCGCGGCTGCGGGTGGGCTCCAATCCGGTGCTGGCCTACCGGCAGTTCGCCGATGCCTTCGCGGACGGCGCCGTCGACAACGTGGTCATGCTGTTCCTCACGCACGCCCAGGACCACGGGCCGGGACTGAGTCGGGCCCTGCAGTCCATGGCCCACCTCACCGAGCAGGAGGCCATCACCCTGCGCACGGTGGATGCCAAGCGCAGCCAGGTGCGCACCGGGACGCGCTGGGTTTCCATCATTTCGCTGGCGATCGCCGCGTACATCGTCACCAACCCGTCGTGGGGGGAGATCTACCGCACCGCGCAGGGCCAGCTCGTGCTGCTCGCCCTGGGGCTGATGTTCGCCGCGGCTCTGGTGGGGATGCGCAGACTCGCTCTGTCGCGGCCGGCACCGCGGCTGCTGGCCCCGCTGCCGGTCCCCGGCTCGGCCGGTCCCCTCGGGTCTGTGTCGGGCCCCTCGGTCCGGAAGAAGGGGGCACTGCTGTGATCTCGACCGGCGCACTGGCCTACGGTGCGATCGCCGGCGCAGGCCTGTTCCTGGTGGTACGCGAACTGCTGCCCGCCCGGCCGGACATGGACGGCGTCCTGGACCGTCTGGAGAACACCACAGGCCAACCGGCGACGCCGGACGGGCACGGACGCGGTGCGCCCACGGTGTGGGAACGGGCCGGCGTGCAGATCCTGGCCTCCCACGGCCACCGCCTGAATGTGCCGCGCGCGGACTTGGAACTGCTCAACAAGTCGGTGCCCCACCATGTGGGCACCAAAGTGGTGGGGTCCCTGGTGGCCCTGGCCATGGTGCAGGCCGGTGGGCTGCTGCTGAACCTGGCAGGCTTGGGGATCTCCTTTGCTCCGCCGCTGCTGGTCTCAGTGGGCTTCGCCGCCTACATCTGGTTCTCCGCGGACGCCGACGTGCGGCGCAAGGCCAAGGCAGCCCGCCTGGAAGTGCGCTACGCCATCGCTTCCTTCCTGGAGCGCGCCCAGTTGGAGCGCGGCGCGAACGTGGGGCCCGAGGCAGCGGTCCAGCGCACCGCCGAGGTTGGCGACCACTGGATCCTGTCCCGCATCAGTGCCGCCCTCAAACGCGCCGAACTGGCGGGTATCCCGCAGTGGGAGGCCCTCAAACAGCTCGGCGAGCAGCTCGACATCCCCGAGCTGGCCGTCCCGGCGGAGTCGTTCTCCCTGGCCGGTGCCGGCGCCTCGATCCAAAAGACGCTGGCGACCCAGGCGCTGCTGCTGCGCCAGCGGCTGCTCACCGACCGGGAGGCGGAGGCGAACGCGGCATCCGAGCGCCTCGTCGTGCCGGGCACGGTGCTGTTCACGGTCGTGCTGGTGATGTTCGCCTACCCGGCGTTCAGCGCCCTGACATCCATCTGACGACTTGACCGCGCACCCGTGGTGCGCCCTCCGACGAGGAGTTCCGATCATGAAGTTCACGGGGTTTGAGAAAGTGGCCTTGCGCCTGCACACGGCGTGGCTGACGCGGGCGGAGAAGATGGGCGGCGCCCGCCGGGATGCCGGGATGGAGACGCTGGAGAAGCTGATTCTGGGCGCGGTGGTGCTGGGCGTGGCGGTGGCGTTCGGCACCGTGTTCAAGAGCACCTCCACGACGCTGATCGACCGGTTCAAGGCCGCCGTCGGCGCATGAGGAGTCGCATCCGGCGGTGGTGGCGCGTACGGCGGCAGGCCGTGGGCGGCGGCCGCGGGCAATCGGGGGTCTCCACGCTGGAGTTCCTGGTCATCGCGCCGATCCTGCTGTTCATCTCCTTGGTGGTGCTGCAGCTGGGTGTGTACTTCCTGGCCAGTACCGCCGCCCACACCGCGGCCCGCAAGGGCGCACAGAGCGGTGCGCAGTTTCAGTCCAGCCCTGGGCAGGGCGCGGCGCGCGCCGAGGACTGGCTGGCCCGGGTCGGAGTGGTGCAGCAAGCCCGCGTGAGCACCGCCGGGTCGAGCAGGGAGCGGGTGCGGGTGACCGTCTCGGGGCGGGTCATGAACTTCCTGCCGTGGGACGTGCGAATCGAGCGCAGCGCGGAGGACACCGTGGAGAAGAATCAGTGAACGAGCGACGTAGCCACGCGCACGCCCACCACCGGGATGCCGGGGAACGTGCTGCGGCGCTGGCCGGCCGCCGGGAGGGTGATCGGGGTTCGTACACGCTGGAGGCTGTGGTGTGCCTGACCGTGCTGGTACCGATCCTGGGAATCATCGCTGCGTTCGGGCTGGCCGGACTCGGAGACAGCACGGCCGCCAATGCCGCGGCCGCGGCCGCCCGGGCGGCCAGTGAGTCCACCGACCCCTCCACCGCGCAAGCCCGGGCCCGGCAGGCAGCGCTCAGGTCACTGGGGCAGGCGCAGCGCACCTGTGCCAGTTCCGACGTCCAGGTCGACACCAGCCGGTTTCCCTCGCAAGCCGGCCAGGCGGGCAGCGTCACGGTGACCGTGCACTGCACGATCCCGCTGGCGCAGTTGGCGGTGCCGGGGCTGCCGGGCTCCAAGACGCTGCGGGCGACCCGGCACAGTGCAGTGGACCGGTATGTGGCCCGCACCAACGAAGGGCGCACCCCGTGACGGTGCCAAGGAGAGCCGCCCGGCAGGGCCGCGGCTGGGCCCGCCCCCGCTGCCTGACTCAACACCGCGGCGACCGCGGCTCGGTGACCTTGTACTTCCTCGGCTTCGCGATCGTCATGATCGGACTGCTCGCGCTGCTGGTGGACGGCGGGCGCCTGCTGATGGCCGACGCGGATGCCGAGGACATCGCCGCGGAGGCGGCCCGCGCCGCGGGCCAGGAGATCAACGCTCCGGGTGCCATCACCGGCCAGGGCACCCGCGCCGACCCGGACAAGGCCGTCGCCACCGCCCAGGCCTTCCTCGCCGACGCCAAAGTCCAGGGCACCGTCACGGTTGCCGCGGACGGGCAGAGCATCACCATCACCGTCCACGACACCTACCAGACCCTGCTGCTAGGTGGATTCGGCTACTCCAGCATGCAGGTCACCGCACACGCCGACGTCACGCTCGAACGCACCGACCCGGGAGCATAAAGATGTCCCACTCCTCCCCCGGCCGCCCCGCCCTGCCCGCGCGGGTGCTGCGCGCCGCGGGCAGCCTGGCCGTTCTGGCGCTGCTGCTGAGCGGTGTGCCGTGGGTCCTGGCCGCCGCCGGCACCCTCCCGGCCGGCATACCCAGCGGCACGGACATCACCGAGGCGCTGATGTCGCCGGACGACGGGCATGTCCTGTTCACCGTGCTGACCGTGCTGGCGTGGGCATTGTGGCTGTGGTTCGCCCTGGGCGTGCTGGCCGAGATCCCCCATCTGCTGCGTCGCCGCCCGTCTCGTGGACAACGCCGCGTGCTGGGCACGCCGCAACGGCTGGCCGGGTTCCTGCTGGGCGGGCTGCTGGTGCTGCCCGCCGGTACGGCGATGGCCTCCCCGGTTCCCGCGGCGGCCGCCACCGCACCCCTGCACTTGGCCCACACCGTCCCGCACACGAAGGCCCCCACGGCGCCCGCCACCACCGCCGCCTTGCGGGCTGAAACGCCCGTGCAGAGGGGGCCCGTCCATGTGGTGGGTGAGACGGGGGAAACCGTGTGGGACCTGGCCGTGGAGTACCTGGGGTCGGGAAGCCGCTCCGCCGAGATCCGCCGGCTCAACCCGGGTCTTCCGCAGGGCACGCTGTTGCCCGCCGGGCTCCACGTGCAGCTCCCGGCCGATGCCCACATCGCCTCCCCCGCCCCGGTGTCCGAACAGGCAGGGGGCAGCGGCGAAGCTGGGAGGCGGATGCGGCTCGCGGCAGCCCAGCGCCCAGCAGCAGCGGCCAAGGACGAACAGGGCGAGCGGATCCACACGGTCGAGGCCGGGGAGTCGTTGTCCGCCATCGCCGCGGACGAGCTGGGCGATGGCGACCAGTGGCCGCAGCTATTCGACGCCAGCAAGGGGCATGACCAGCCGGGCCATACACCGCCGCTGCACGATCCCGACCTGATCTACCCCGGCCAACAGATCACCGTGCCCGCGGCGCCGGGCCCCACCACACCCGAGGCCCCCGGCGATAAGAAGGAGGAACCCAACCCGCAAGACGCTGGCGCCGATGGTGACAAGGACACCGATCGCGAACACGGCCCCGGGGCCGGGGAGAGCGGTCCCACGAAGCCGTCGGCCACACCCGAGAAACCCGATCGTGAGGATCAGCGGCCCACCCACCGGCCTTCCCCTCCCTCCGATGCGTCCACACCGTCCGGTAAGCCGACTTCGGTGCCCGCCCCGGACACTGACCCGTCCACGGAATCGGAGGTGTTCACTCTGCGCACCGCGGGGGTACTGGCCTCCCTGGCGGCCGCAGTGACTCTGGCCCTGTCCCTGCGCCGCATCCTGCAACGCCGCAGCGCCCGGCCCGGCGAGCTCATCACCATGCCCCAAAACACCTCCCCGACCGAGGCGCAGCTGGCTCAGGCCGCTGAACCCACGGGCATCCTCCGACTCGACCGGGCGCTACGCACCCTTGCTCACCACGCCGCCCAGCAGGGGCACGCCCTTCCGGCCCTGCGTGGGGCCCAGATCACCGACCGCAGCGTGCAGGTCCTGCCCGACGACCTGCAGGCCGCCGCCGCACCCCCGTTCACGGCCGGCCGAGCTGGCTGGTGGGTGTGCGAGAACACCGCCGAGCTCCTCGCCGAGGACGAGGCCGCCGACGTGCCGCCCCCCTACCCAGGCCTGGTCACCATCGGCGCCGACGGTGACGGCCAGCTGGTGCTGCTCGACCTGCCGCACACCGGTGTCCTCCTGCTGGACGGAGACCGCGCACACCGCACGGAGGTCCTCACCTCGCTGGCCCTGGAACTCGCCATGAGCCCCTGGGCGAGCGACGTGGAAGTCGTCGTCGTCGGGTTCGGCGAGGGCCTGAACCACCTGCTGCCCACGGGCCGCATCGCGCACATCAGCGCAACCGCAGACGCGGCACGGGACTTTGCCGAGCGTCTCCTCGAAGCCCACCAGGAACCCGAGGAATCCCGCACTCCCTACTTGATCCTGTGCGCTGCCGACCTCGATGCCGACAGCTCCTGGCAGCTCGCCGAAACCTTCCACACATCGAGGACCACCATGAAGGTCGCGCTCATCGTCCCCGCCGGCCAGGCCCGTCTCCTCTTCGAGGACAGCGACCTCCTGGATGCCGCCGACACCCAACCGCAGACCCTCGACAGCCTCGGTCTCGACATCACCCTGCAGCGCCTGGAACGCGACGCCCTCGAAGAGGTCACGGCCGCCCTCAAGGTATCCGGACAAGAGCCGCGCCCCGCCGACGGAGCCTGGCAGCACGTGCCGTCCGAGACCCGGACCGCGCACGCGGCCCGCACCACGGCTTCCACACACACCGGCCCGCCCCGTACCTCCGCAACCGACCCCCTCGGCCCAGCTGCCGGTGCAAGGAGCGCCAGCTCCCGCCGCACGGCCGACGACGGAAAAGGTGACGGCGGGCTGGGGATCTTCCCTGCACTCCTGACCGCCTCCGCCTCTCCCACCACCGTGCCCGACCTGCCCGCACAGGAGGACCCTGACGGGCCCGATACACCGCTGGCCCCCGCAGCCGAGGACGACGAACAGCTCGCTCCCACGCTCCCGCAGGCGCCACCGGCGCCCTCGCAGAACTCCAGCAGCCCCTCCCCCGAGCCAGCCGCCGGCAGCCCGGGCTTAGAAGGCCCGCCTCCCGGTGTGCCGCTCATCCAAGTGCTGGGGACCGTCGCCATCTCCGGCGTGGCCGCCTCCCGTCACGGCGCCCGCGAGGCACAACTGGCAGCCCTGCTCCACCTGCGTCCCGGGCGCACTGCGGACGCCCTATGCACGGAGATGGACCCGTCCCACCCCTGGGCAGCCGAGACCCTCAACTCCCGGCTCGGCGGCCTGCGCCGCACTCTCGGCAAAGACGACACCGGCATGTGGTACGTGCCACGGCGCTCCGTGAAGGGCGACCCGTTCACGATCTCGGCGAAGATCTGCTGCGACTGGCACGTCTTCCTGCGCACCGTCGAGGCCGCTCTCCCCCACGGCCCGGCCGGCCTGCCCGACCTTGAACGCGCCCTCCATCAGGTCCGCGGGAAACCCTTCGGTGCCCAGCCGCTGCCCTGGAGCGAGCCGCTACAGCAGGAGATCGCAATGCGCATCGTGAGTACAGCGCACACCGTGGCAACGTTGCGTCTGGAGTCCGGTCCACACCACGATCTGACCCTGGCCCGCCGCGCCATCGCCATCGGACTCGAGGTCGACGACAGCGCAGAACTTCTCTACCGGGACTGGTTCCAGATCGAAGCGGCCGCAGGCAACCGGAGCGGCCTGATCGCAGCGATCTCCCGCCTCGACCAGGTCAACCGCTCCCTGGGCCTAGCGACCGAACTCGACACGGAAGTCCTCATGCGCAAACTCCTCGACCAGACCGACGGTCAGGGGTGATATCAGACAGCCGACCGCGCCTTCAGACTCGCGAGCCGCGCAGCACGCCTGCGCACGAAGGAGACCGCAGCCAGCCGGCGGTGAACCGCAAGGTGGAGTCAGGCTTTTTAGAGAGGGCAACTGACCTGGTTTGCAGGCCGTTTGGGGGCACCGTGACCGCAGCAGCGGCGGGTTGGCTATGACGTTGTTCAGCGGTCCCGGCATGTTGGCTTCCAGCGGCCCCAGTTGGTGGGTCGTTCGGGCGCATAGAGGCGTGGTGACGGGGCGAAGTGGCCCCACCTCGGCTCTGGGTGCGGATCCTCTGAAGTGACCGTCCGGATCAAGCGGTGAGGGTGTAGTTCGGCTGGTCAGGGCTGGGGTAGAGGCGTTCATGCTCGCGGGCCGCATGGAAGATCCAGTAGTCCTCGAAGTCGCCGTTCGTGATCAACGCACGGAGTTGGAGGACGGCTTCGGCTCCGTCGAGCCCCCAGCGGGCGCCGGTGATATCGAGGCGGTCGGCGATCAGATGTCGGCAGGCGCCTTCGACGGCGCCGGCGGCGATCGGCCAGCCGGCCGCGAGTGCGGTGTCGTAACGGAGTTGGTCGAGGTGGCCTGTGAGGTAGCGGTGGCAGGTGGTGACAGCCGCATGGCCGGCCGCGGATAGTTGTTCGGCCGCGGCTTGCGCGGTCATCTCGGCGGCGGCGCGCTCTGCGTGTCCGGCGAGGATCGCGGTGAGTTTGTCCGCGGCCCAGGTCTCGGCCTCGCGACTGCCGGGCGGGTGGAATGCGTGCGCGGCCGTCCAGCAGTACTCGGCGACATGCACAAAGTCGAGCAGAACGTGCAGGTGGATGCCGCGGCGGACGGATTCGGTGTGGATCAGGTCGAGTTGGTGGCGGGCACCGTCGACGAGTATGAGCCAGTCGCGCAGATGCTGCGGGTCGCGGGAGGTGGCCTGGTCGAAAGCTTCGGCGACGACCTGCTCTGGAGAGCGGATCACCGAGGCGGCGCACCATTTCCGCTGTGCTTTCGGGCCTGGCCGTGGCGGTCGGGTTTCGCTGCGGCCGCCGGGTGGGTGGACGATGTCGTGCGGTCGGCGCGGGGCGGGAGCGGTGTCGAAGATGCAGGCCACGGTCGCCATGCGCTTGCGATTGGGTTTCTCGCCCGGGGCCAGGCGTCCGCGCCGCCCGGCCGCCGCGGTCTTGGCCGCGGCCCGGCGGGTGGCTTCGCGCAGGGCTTCGGGGCGCATCACTATGCCCTTGCCGTCGATCTGGATGACCAGGGGCATTTCGCGGGTGCACGGGGTGGGGATCTTTGCCGTGTAGTAGGCGGCGATGTCGACGGCGGCGGCGACCACCAGTTCTTTGAGGCGGCGCTTGCCGAGTACTCTTCCGCACCGTCGCTCGATCGCGGCGGCGGCCTGGTCGTATGAGCCGCGCACTGCCTCCAGGACCGCAAGCCGGGCAAGTCCGCGGGAGTGTCGGCCGGCGGGCAGCGACAGTTTCTCGTCCGCCGGGTGCACGTTGGCAACGCCGCGGCCGCGATAGGCGATCCAGGTCACCCGCACCGGTCCGAACATACAGGTCAGCAGGCGACGGTGGCCCATCTCTCGCCAGGCCCGCCGCTGTCCTTCCGGCCCGAGGACCAGCGGCTGGCGTCCGTCCGCTCGCACCGTGGCTTCCTCCTTCCTGGCTCGCTGATCGAGGTGGTTCTGCATCAACTGCCGCAGCAGTTCGCGTCCCAACTGTTCGAGCTGGGCTTCGAGTTCGTCGTGAGGCAAGTCTGCTGCCGGGCCGTCGGCCAGCGTCGAGATGAGGCGTTCGAAGGCATCGCGGGAGGCGGAGTACGGATCAGGCTCGGGTAAGGCGTCGTACGGTTCCATCGAGGGCTCTTCTTCGGGTGTGATTCGTTTTGGTTGGCACCTTCGAATCTACGGAGAAGAGCCCCTTGGTCACTGGGAGTTGGCTCGGTCACGTCCCGGACCTTGCTGGGCGAGGGTGAACTGTCCCGGCGCGTCCTCGTCCAGCCAGCCCCGCTCCACCAGCCGCTTCAGTTTTCCCCGGGTGCCCTCGATCTTCCCGGTCGTCGTCGGCAGACCGATCCGCGGCACGATCTGCTTCGCCTGCACCGGTCCCGGCGCGTCAGCGATGATCTCCACGATGTCCCGGTAGATGTCCGGCAACACCGCCACGACCAGGCCCTCCCGCCACGGCGGCACCATCATCACCCCGAGACCATGGGGCGCCGACGTCTCGTCCGGCGCCGGCGCATTCCCCGCCGCATCGTGCGGCTCGGCCTCCGCGGCCGACAGTTCCGCCAGCACCTGCGCGACGGTCTCCCGCGTGATCTCCAGCCGCGACAAATCCTCCCGCGCCTTCTCTAGCCGGAGGGCCAGCTCGGCGGCCTCAGCCTGGAGTTCCTCCACTCGCTGCCGAGCCGCGACCTCCCGCACCTGCAGTTCTTCCGATAAAGACGCCATGGCGAACCGACCTCCGCCACCACGGTAGAGACGAGCAGCCCCGAGTACAGCCCCATTCAGCTCGAAGCCCCAGCGCCTGCGTCAGCCGATCACGGGCACCCCAGAATCTGGCGAGGAATAGTCAGGACTGGTGGGTCTCCTGAGGCCGACGATCAGGCCGCTGACCATGTCGGATAGTTTGGTGGTGCCCAATCCGACTCGACGAGGCCGGCGGTGAGTAGGCCGTATCCATTCCATGAAGGGATGAACGTCGCGTGGGACCTCGTGGTCTGGCGTAGTGACCACGAGCGGGTCGAAATCGCCGTGCTGGACCGCGAGGATATCGCTCAGATTCGCGGATACTTCGACCGCGGCGACGACGTGTGGATGTACAACGTCTACCCTGTCCCGCATACGCTTTTGTTGAAGATCGCTGATCTCGTTCCGGAGGGCCAACTCGACCTGAAGCTCGAGCACTACATCGAAGCTCGTCAGGAACTTCCGGGTGGAGAACTCTGCTTCCCCGAACCTGGAGAGCCTCCGCCTGGTCACGTGCCGCCGCCGTGAGCGTGATCGGCAGAATGCCGTGGATCACGGGGCCCTTCCCTTCAGAGGAACTACACCCTTCCGGAAAGCCCCACGACGACATCGTGGAGCCCGCCGGCCCTCAGCAGAGGGCGACGGCAGTCGGAAAGTCATGGTCGTAGCCCCAAGTGGCTGCCGGCGACCCACGGCGTTGATCTAACAGAGCTTCGTCCAAGAGGCAGTACTCCGTGGAGAAGCCTGAACTGAACACGCCCCGATGGACATGGGATTGCTCCCACCTGACACGACGGGGCAGGACGACGAACAACGGTCAGCCGACTGCTGCCTCCCGCGCTGGGTGACGCAGCATCCGCAACGATCCCGGCCGTTTCCCAGCGCCCGACCGGACACATCCCCGCCATACCGCCTGTCCGGCCCATCCATCACCGCATGCGAGGCGGCCATCGGACACCGCAAGAACAGTCTTCACCAAGGTATCCAGGCTGCTATTTCAGCCAGCGGTACACTCCTTAAGATCACACGGATATCGTTCCCTCCCTCGCGCCACCTGCTGCTGACACGAGTGGAGCAGTCAGGCACCCCGGTTGAATGGGGCAGCGCACTACAGCACAAATGCGCCACCTGCGCGTACGATCCGCATCCATCACTCGAACGTCCCGATGCACTGATGAAAGGTCGCCACCATGCCGGAAGTTCAGTTGGAAGCTGCAGGAGTCCAGGGGCAATACGCCACCCAGGTGGCTTCGGACCTCGAGACCAACCGCAAGGAACAGGAGCGCATCGCCACTGAGATCGCGGCCTTGCAGGAACAACTGCAGCGGCTGGAGCACGACCACTCACTGCTGGTCAGGGTGCAGGAAGCCCTGAGTACGGCAGACACTGCGACGCCCGGCCCGAAGAAGAAGACCATCCGTCAAAAGTCGGCACCCAAGCCGCAGCGCAACACCAGCACGGCGGGTGGAACCCGTACGAAGACGTCCGCAGCCAAATCCACGCCAGTCCCCAAGGTTCCGGCCGCACGCTCCGGGGGGCCGACGCTGGTCGAACTCGTCCGCGACCACCTCGACCAGCACAGCGAACCACGTTCCGCTGCCGAGATCACCTCCGCGCTCACTAAGGCCTATCCGGAGCGCAGCATCAAGACCACGGTGGTACGCACCACGCTGGAGGGTCTGGTGGCCAAGGGGCTGGCTCAGCGCAGCAAGCAGGGCTCCTCAGTCTTCTACGACTCAGCCACTCCCGCCGAGCAGACCTCCGCGCCGCAGCCGACCTCCGCCACCAGCTGAGCCCACCACCGCAGTGCCCTGTGGTATCGGTTCATATCCGCAGGGCGGGCCCGTCGCCTGCCCCATGGCGCACCAACTTTTCGGCCGCACGGCCTGCCCCCGCCGCGACACGACCCTAGAAGGAGGACATGGTGGACGGCGAAACCTCCCCCGCACCGCAGGCCCGCCCTGCGCGGAAACTGGCGTCCTTGGCGGACCGGGTCAGTGGCGTCCTGGCTCCCGCCGGGCCCGGCCTCAGTTTCGGCCTCACCGAGCTGGATGCTGCCACCGGCGGCCTGCAGCCGGGCCGCCTCACTTTGGTGGCTGCGGCGCCCGGGGCGGGCGGCAGCCTGCTTGCCCTCGCTGCCGCGCGCCGCAGCGCGCTGGGCGAAGGACGCCGAGTGCTGTACGCGGCCGCGGGCCTGACCGCGGATGATGTGGCCCGTTGGATCATCGCGGCCGAGTCAGGAACCGACCACCGCAAGCTGCGGGCCGGGGCCCTCACCTCAGCCGAGCGCGAGGCAGCCGAGCAGGCCGGTGCCCGCCTGGTCCAGGCCCCTCTACTCGTCGACGACGGCGCCGATCTGACCGCCGAGGCGATCGCCGAATCCGCTCCCTACGTCGATGACTTGGCCCTGATCGTCGTGGACCGGCTGCACCACAGTCCCGACCCGCACCTGCCGCTGTCAGGGCCCCGGGTTCCGCCCGCGGTTCGCACGTTGATGCACCTGGCCCGCCAGCTGTCGGTGCCGGTCCTGGCCGTCCTCAACACCGACGAGACACACGTGGTGCGTGCTCTGGACGCCGATGTGACTCTCACCCTGGCCCTCCCCGCAGGTGCCGACACCGCCACGGTGACGGTCACCGAACGCGACCTGGGCCAGACCACTCTCCTCCTCCAGCCCGACCTGAACCACGCACGTTTCACCGACGCACCCCCGCCCTCTGCGCTGTCCGCTCTTGCTCCCGCCGAGTCCGCTCTTGCTGTGGCGGAACACGAACTGGCTGACGCGGCTCTGCCCTTCACCTCCGGAGCCCTCAAGGGCCTTGCCTCCCGCGCCGTGCAGATCCTCTCCGATCACCGCGACGGCGTCCTCAATGCCGATGAGAAGGCCCTGCCCGGTCTGCGTCGCCATACTGCTGCTCTGGCCCGCGACGCTCCGCTGGACCTGCCCAGCCACCCCGCGGCCCAGCGCCTGCGCGCTGCCCTGGACACGTTCACTACCGCCCTGCAGCAGCACTCGACGGAACGCCAGCCCTCGACCCAGCACGACGACACCCCCCTCGGCGCCGGGCCGGGCCCACGCGCAGAAAGCTCCGATGCTGCAACCGCGGTCGACGATGCCGGCCTGGGCGCTCCCGAGCCCGAAGACCAAGAAGGTCAAGGCGCACCGGAACTCCAGCCCGGTGACGAGGACGACGAACCAGGAAATGCGCCCTTCCCCGCCCTCCGGATCCTCAAGGAGGCCATCGGCCGGTCAAAGATGCACCCGATCGCAGTCATCAGCAAAGACGAGCGGGACGAGGCGCCTTGGGCTCTCATCAACGAGGTCATGGACGGCGAGCCCCGCTGGGTCCATCCTGACGTGGACAGCGTGCGCACCCGAGGCGGCAAGCGCCATCAGCTCATCGTGCCCGACCAGTTCGGCCCCGGACAGCTCTGCACCATCGACCGTAACGGCTCCTACCCCTCCGCCTGCTCAGCCGTCACCTTGGCACCGAACAAACTCAAGCAGACCGGTCCCCTGGAGCAGCGTGCCAAGGACCAGGCAGGGACCTTCCAGATTGATGTACCGGTCTGGAAGCACGCCCACATGCCGCACCCTCTGGGACGTCTGGCCATGCGGCCGGACGCTCAGGGCCGGATCTGGGTGACCACGCCGCACATGGAGATCCTGGAGAAGCTGATCAGGCAAGGTCACCTCACCGAGCCGCTGCGCATTTACGACTCCTGGACCGGGCGGGCCAACAACTCACTCCTCAAGCCGTTCTACCAGGCCGCGAAGACGGCCCGTGCCGAACTGATCGGTACGGGAGAGGCGTACATCGAGTACAAGCGGCGCCTGTCGATCGCTCTACGCCTGCTGTGGCCCAAGGGCGAGAGCGTGAACTCCCCGTTCTGGCGCCCGGACTGGCGCATGAGCATGGTCGCCGAGGCCTCCGTACGCCACTGGGTCATGGCCTGGGGTGCCGTCCAGGACGGCCACACACTGATCGCCCTGCGCAACGTCGACGAGGCCGTGTTCTGGACTCCGGACGGCATCGCTCCCGGCAAGTACAAGGTGGGAACCGGGTTCGGCGAGGTCAAAGTCAAAGTCGAGCAAGGAGGTGAGGACTGATGCCCCACGGCGAAGGGAACACCCTGGGCGCAGCCCTCAACAGCCTCCTCGCCGGCTTCGGTGCGCAGCCCAAAAATCGGCTCAAGTCCTACCGGGCCAAGGGCTGGCACGCCCAGCTCGTCCACCTCACCGAAACCCATCGCGGTTACGCAGAACTCGAGCGGGCCGGGCTCGGTGTCACCCACGCCACCCTCATGAAGTGGCTGGCCGACGACGAGTACACCGTGCGCCGCACCTATCGCGAGACCATCCACCAGGCCTACGAAGCCGCCGCCACCACCCCCGCCGGCCCCATCCCGCAGAACTTCAAGGACCACCAGTTCGAGATCCGGGGCCTCGTGAAAACCGGCGCCGATGAACGCGAGCGTGGCGCTCGAGGCACCGCACCACTGCGCATCGACGGCCGCAACGGGCACTGGGCCTCGATCGAGTCGAAGTGGCAGGGCGGAGAACTCGACGACGGCTCCTTCGAAGATGACTTCATCGACTTCGTCATCTGCGACGACATCGGCGAAGGCACCGACGGATGGGAGTTCTCCGGCACCTGGTACACCATCAGCTGAGTCTGTCCTACCGGTAGTTCGTTAAATCCGGCGGTAGAGGTCAATGCCGTGTCCGGTGGTGACCGCGTCGATCAGGGCCTGGAGCTCGGAGGGCGGGTCCTTGTCCGTCCAGGCTCGCCACCATTGGTTGAGGGTGATCGCGGGGGTGAGCCAGGAACGGATCGCCCGTAAGGCCCTGGGCCAGCAGGGCTGTTGGTGCTGGTGGGGCCCGGTTGGGCCCCCTCTCTGGCCCCTGGCTGGGACACGGGTCCGGCGCGGTGGCATCAACCGGGCCGGGTGGGGCGAACCACTGGTCCCAGCAGAAGGAGAACGCGCAGTTGACGAGGGTCTGGTGGCGGCGGATGGCGCGGTCGGAGCGGACTTGGAAGTCGGCCCAGCCGAGTTCGTCCTTGATCTGCTTGTAGCTCTGCTCGATCCAGGGCCGCAGGCCGTATAGGCGGACGGTCTCGGCGAGGCCGGCCGGCGGGTGCGGGCTGGTGCCGGCGCAGGCCGCGTCGGGATGGGGCAGGTTGGTGGCCAGGTACCAGGTGGCCTTCTCCGGCAGGGTGGCCGGATCGGTGGTGGCCACGACCAGCCGGCAGGGTGCGTGGGGGCCGTATCCGCCCAGTCGGGCATCAGCGGCCCACCAGGTCTGGGTGTGTCCGTCGCGGAAATGGCGCTCCACCGGTGTCCAGTCGCCGGGATGGTCGGCATTCTTCCAGGTCAAAGTGTGTGCGGCGTCGATGGGGGTGTGCGGCTGGCCGGCCCGGGCCCAGGTGCCGCGGTGCGGCTTGAGCGCCACGACGTAGGGCAGGCCAGCCTCGCGTAGTACGCGATGCCAGTCGTCGCTGACCGAGTAGGCGCAGTCGGCGACCACCGCCCGGCAGCCGAAGCCCGCCTCCTTGCCCCGGACCGTGAGAGCGGCGGAGATCTGCGGTTTCGTGCGGAAGGCCGGATCGGACCGGCCGCGAGTGAAGTGATGTGCGGGCGTGTACGGCTGTGCGTGCAGCGGGTAGTACACGCGGCCGTCGGTCCACACCGTGGTCACCGTGACGATGCCGTTGTCGGTCTTGCCCAGCCGTCCCAGCCACTGCCGGCCCACGTTGGCGGTGGCCGTGCCGTCCTTTCGGTCCCCGGAGTCGTCGATCACGATGACCCCGCCCTCGTGCGGAGCCGTCGCCGCTTGCTCGCGCAGCAGCTTGAGCCGCCGGTCGTTGATCTGCTCGGCCTCCCAGGGCGACTCGGACAGGAAGAACTGCAGCCGCTGCACTCCCGGCATCCCCGCGCCGGCCACCGGCTCAGCCCCGGCCAGGCACGTGATCGTCTTGTTCCGCTCCCGCGGCGCCAGCAGCCCGGTCAGGTACTCGCGAAAACCCCGCCGCTGAGCCAGGCTGAAGAAGAGGTCGTCGAACCGGGCCGCGTACTCCTCCAACGGCCCCGGCGCAGGCGGACACGGGCGGCGAGCAGTCATCTTCGGCTCCCAGCAGAGCAGTTGACACCTGTTACCGGCCTACGGCCAACCTGCACCGCCGTCAACCCAACGACCACCGGATTTAACGAACTACCGCTACTGACCTGTTCGAAGTGTTGTCGTGGTGGGTGACGGGTGATGATCCCTGCGGTAGGGCGGCGGGCTGACCGCCGAACGGCAGCACTTTCGTGAACAGATTCGGTTCGAGGCCGACGAGCGGTTCGAGCGGGGTGAGAAGAACGTGGTGATCGCGAAGGAGCTGCGGGTGAATGTGCGGTCGGTGGAGCGGTGGCGGCGGGCCTGGTGCCAGGACGGGACTGCTGCCCTGGCCTCCGCGGGCCCGCCGAAGCTGCCCAAGCTGACCGATGACCGATTCGCCGAACTGGAGCAGGAATTGGCCCGGGGGCCGGCCGTGCACGGCTGGGAAGACCAGCGCTGAACAACCCGGACACGCTCAGCAGGATGGTCAACTACCTGACCGGGCAAGGGTTCGTGCCCGCAACCCCAGGCACCGGGACAACGTCGGCAACGACTGGGCCCGAAGCCCGCTAGGCTGAGGCATCCGCCGCGCCAGCTGACGCGCCTTGCCACAGCTGGTGCGACTGGGCGCCCACAGTCCCGTGTGGCGTGATACCGGGGACCTTCGCCTTTGTGTCAGGTGCAGCAGGACAGTTATCTGGTCTGCACACTGCTTTCACCGGCGACGGGTTGGCAGACTCGCCGTCACCGGATGAAGCCAGCCAGCGAGGCGTAGCTTGAGTCCTTGCCGGACTCGGCGCGGGCATCCTGACCGTTCTGGCAGGAGAGAGCGTCGCCAGCGGGGTCCTGGCAGGCGGGACCGCTTTCGCCGCCGCGGTCCTCTTCTTCCACACCATTATCGCCTGAGCGGCGGTGTGTTGTGGGGAGCCCGGGGACGGCTGCCGGACTCCCCACAACACACCGCCATCGCCCTGGTGCCCCCGCTGTCAGGCACCTGCGAGGTGGGTGATGTGAGCATTGGCGTGGATGCGGCCGCTCTCCACAAGCCACTGGTGGATCGCGGCGGTGACGTCGCCGCCTGCGGCGTCCACCCGGGGGGCGAAGCCGCCGGGTGGTGGCGGAGTCGCAGGAGCGTTCTTCGGTGTGGTCGGGGCGTTGGATGACGTCGCGGCCGGGTGAGTCGGTGCGGCTGCCCGACGCGTGGGGATCGACCTCAACCCACAGGTGGGCGAAGCCGGGTGGAAT
Source organism: Streptomyces sp. NPDC058284 (assembly GCF_042881135.1). Lineage (NCBI taxonomy): Bacteria > Bacillati > Actinomycetota > Actinomycetes > Kitasatosporales > Streptomycetaceae > Streptomyces > Streptomyces sp. NPDC058284. The sequence goes on along the minus strand of NZ_JBHVYE010000014.1, from coordinate 173,005 downwards.
TGCTCACCGCCGAAGCCGCCCTCGTCGACCAGCCCGCCGCAGCCGTGCGACGCCCCTTCATAAGGCAGTACAGAAATCGCCGATGCTTCTCTCATCCGCGCCCAAACATACTGAAGTCGATCAAACTCACCCCGCCAGCCGGCTCACTCACCCTCCGCGAGGACAGCGAAAGTCGAGGAACGGACATTCAGTCAAGAGAACTGGATGGAGTTGCCCTGAACCAACCAGCTATCTCGGGGTGCCTTTGCGCCCCGACAAGCCGCTTGCGGCTGACGCCGTTTGGGCGTTCACGATCGTGTGGCACTCCCGCAGCCCGCGTTTTCGGCCTCCCGCATGCGCTCGTCCATCGTCGTGCTGCGATCGTAGGGATCGACCGCGGGACCAGAGCCCGCGCTCTCGCCCTCGGCGCCGAACGCCGGGATGAAGTGGCCGCCGGTGTACTCGTCACAACCACCGTTGGTGGCATCGACTTTGTAGGACGCCAGCGAGAACGTCCCGGGCTTGATACGCACCTTCGCCGGGTCATCCCAACTCATCACGATCTCGCGGCGCACGATGGTGCGCGCGACCTCGTCGCGCCCTCCATCGGCGCGTACCACCGGGTAGACGTAGGTGACATCGGTGCTGACCTTGACCGCCCCGCGCTCGCCCTCGCTAAACGTCATCCGGCCCCGCGTCTTGACCACGTCGCCGACCAGCCGCACCTTCTCCTTCTCGAAACGGCTGAACAGCAGCAGCGGATCGTTCTCCTTGCTGGGCTTGCTGAACGCCGCCGCCAGATAGCTCTGGACGTCCTGCTGATCCGGGTTGACCAGCGCAATGGCCCGCCCGGGATACTCACCGCGCAGGACCCCAGGATCCAGGCTGGAGGCGGCAAGGAAGTCTCGGGACTTCTGGAGGGCTTGCGCGACCTGCGCCTGGCTCATCCGGCCCGTCGCCCGCGCTGCGGGGACGTGAATACCGTCCGCCCCCTCGCCCCACCGGGCCGCCGGCGACCCGCGGAACGGTTCCTGCAGCGTGGGCGCCTGCGCCGCCATATCAGCCGGCGGCTGCTCCGGCCGCTCCGACTCCGCGGCCAGTGGCGCCTCCTGCTGGCCGCTGCCGAACCACCCCGCCACCCGCTCCGGGGCCACGGCTACGACCCCGACCAGCACGGCGGCCACCACGACCAGGCCAGCCGCGTACCGGCCCTTGCCGCGCCGCCGCTGGTCCGACTCATACGTCCGCCACCCCTCCGGCCGGCCGGGCTCCTCCCGCAGACGCCGCGCGACCATCCGCGCCCGTGCCGACGGCTCCCGGGGCGCTCCCTCGGGCCCGGCTCCCGCCTCCCGCAAAAACCGCGCCCACTCCTCGTCCGATACCGACCCGCCCTTACCCACGCGGGAATCCCCCCGATTCGCATGCTTCCGGCCCCTCCCCGGGGCCAGTCGTCGTCTATGGAGCCAACCGTCCAGCACCGAGTTTCGACCGGCACGGAACTGCGATTCAACCGAGCCAGTCGACGCGCCGCCCAGGTCAAGGTTGTTTTCGCGGCCTCGATCATAGGCCGGTGGACTACCGGGCCCTCCAACGGTTCACGCTGGTCCAGGGCCCGCCAGGCCGCTGGCCATCGTCGGCACAAGCGGCCAGCATGACACTCCCGCCGTGGTGCGCCCAGACAGGCCGCCCCGGCCGGTGACGCAGCCGTGAGCGAGAGTGCACATCACGTGCTCGCTGCGGTACATCGCACCGGCACCGCGTCCCCGTACGAAGGCCAGATTCCACAACCTACGATCGGCCTGATCAGACCTTCGTCTCGCAACGACGTGGTGTTCTACAAGATCTCGAGGGTCCCGGGCGGAATCGGGCCCTCGTTTGTCCAGGCATGGCCCGACGGTGCCGACGGTGCATCGTCCTCGGCGAGTGTCAGGCTGGGCCAGGGCCCGGCGAGGACGGCGTCGTCCAGGGTGATGCCGAGGTGGCCGAGTACGAGGGCGACCGCTGGAGCCATCCCGGCGTCCTCGCCTTCGTGTGCGGCGAGCGTCTCTTGCATCCGATCCCACCAGGGGCTGGTTTGTTCAGGCCGGGTGTGTTCCATGCCGGGCTCGAAGTACTCGACGCATTCGCCGTTGCGCCAGTACTGGAAGACGTCGATTCCCTCGGTAGTCGCCACGCTGTACGTCTCGGTGCCCCGGGACAACTCCGCGAGTGTTTCTTCCTCGAAGCCGATGCCACCTTCTTCCTCGACGCAGAAGGCCCAGTCTCCGAGCCTTCCGGCCCGCAGCAGCGAGACCATCCCGTCGCCGGAGTCGCCCGGAACCAGGTCCGAGGCCGTGTCCCAGTCGAGCAGGCGGGCCTGGGCCGGTTCGGCCCCGTAACGGGTAAACACTTCCTCGGGATCGAGGCCGCGGGTGAAGGTGACGCACATCCAGGCCACTGCCCAGCGGAGCGAACGCACGTCCGTTCCTGCTTCCATGTTCTGCTCCCGTAGATCCTTGTTCATTTCCGGTACCACTGGTCGACCCCCAGGCCTCCGGGGCCCCACCGTGCACGTGACACGGCGGGAGCACGGCTCGTGATGCCTGACTCAGGCGGTGAACTCGATGCGGAAGGGGTCGCCATCCACGAGGCGCTGGAACTTGCGCAGGGATCCTAGAACTCCGCCTGCGGAGTAGTTGACGCGCCCGGTGACGTGGAGCCGCAGGCAGGTCTCCTTGCGGGAGGTCGGGCGATCGGGCCAGGTCGCTGGGGCGGACCACACACCGTTCGCAGCAATTTGAGGGGTCAGCTCGGCGCACAGGTCGCCATTCTGACCGCCCTCCTTCGTGCTGGCCATCGGGAACTCATCACAGGTGTCCGCGTTCTTCTGCCCTGGGTACAGGCTGGTGAACGGCTTACACGTCGCGTCACGGTTGGTCTTCGCCTTATCCTGATTCACCGCGTGGAGGATGTCGGTTCCCCGGCGTCTCATGATCTCTTCGTAGATGGGCACGACGATTCCGTGCTTCGGGTGCGACCGAGAGTAGGTCAGCACCGGGAGGTCATCGGTCGGTATGACGCAGCCACGCAGCCGGGGCTGCTCCTTGTCGCAGCGGACCTTGCTGTTCGCAGGGCTGGACCAGGAGGCGCTGGGGTCGACCGGGGTCGCACCGGGCATCATCACGTACATCTTGTAGCTGGTCTGGAACGAAGAACGGGTGGTGTTCGCCGCGAAGGCGTCACCGCTGTACTTGGTCTTTCCGGTCTTCACCCCACCGGGCGTCATGGGGGTGCTGCCGAACCACGGCTGCTTCGTCTTAGTCGTACACCCGGCGCCGCAGCTGACCTGCATTTTCACCACAAGACTCTTCACATCGCCGGTGACCCGGACCAGCCTGGCGGTGATCGTCTCGTTGAGGTCCAGCGACTTGTACGAGGTGGCGAGTGTGGAGTCGACCTCGATGAGACCAGTGCCCACGGCCTTGCCGGACTTATTGTAAAGCGTGTAGGTGACCTCGGCACCGTTCAGGCACATGCCGCCGGTGCGACTCCAACTCCACTGCCCCGGATTGGTCAGCACGCACGAGGGCGGAGGCGGCTCGGGGTCGTCGCCTTCCGGCTCGAACTCCGGGTCGGTGCCGGAACCGGCCGCTTCGTCGGCAGAGGGGGCGGCAGCAGCGGCCTGCTTGGGGGCTGTCGTGCTCGCCTTGCCGGGCGTACCGTCCACACTCACGCACGCGGTGACAGCGTTGGGCACCTGCGCGCGGGCGCCGGCGGGGAGCCGGGAGCAGGAGTCCTCGGCAGTGAAGGCGGCACTTTGCAAGATCGCTGAGGGAGCGGCGGGGTGGGCCGAATCTGCGGTCTCGCTCACAGCCCCAGTGACAGACGCACGGGCCTGTGCGGTCTGACTACCAGCGGCGCCGGCGGTGCTGGTCCCGGTGAGGACCACGGTAAGGAGGAGGGCGGGCAACGCCCACCTGCGTGGTGAGGTCATTTCTTCTCTCTGGTGTGGGTGGAAGGGAAACGTAAGGCCACTGAGGCAGCGCTCGGGCGCTGGGCTGCGGGACAGTGGTCCACATGAACGGCATCGAGCGACGGGCCGGAAAGAGGGCTGGCTGCAGGGCTTGTTGTCGTACTACGTGGCGTCGGCATCACCGGGCTGATTGCCCGCGGCCGTTGGGCACGATGCGGGCAGCCAGCCTGTGGCAGTGCAGCTGGGGGCCGGTCGCGGCTGTTTCCCGCCGTCGGGTGGGATCGAGGCTGTGATCCGCGGACCCAGGCGGTTTCCGGTGTGGTCGTGTCAGTTGCTGTGGCTAGGACAGGGCTCTGATGATCGGGGAGGCGACGTCTCCGGCGAACTCTGTGACCTTCTTGATTGCCTTGGGTGTCTTCTTCACGATCCTCAGCCCTGTGCCCGCTCCTCGGGTCAGCAGTCCCAACGCTGCGTCGCCTGCGCCGTGGACGAACTCGCTGCTGCCGAAGCCGTGTTCGACCCCGGTGAAGATGGCTCCGAGACCAGCGGAAACGGCAGAGATGCCGCCGAGCGTCAATGCGATCGGGCCGGTGACCGGGGCAGCCGGGGGGAAGGCAAGGCTGATCGCTCCGAGGCCTGCCGCGACCAGTCCGGTGGCGGCGCTGACGTTGTTGAACGCGTCAGCCCACCACCCTGCGTCTTCCCACCACTTTTCTTTCCCGGCCCCGGTCCCGTTGGGGTTCACTTGGTCGTGCTTGGGGGAATCGGCAGGGTTGCGTTTGTTCTTCTTGTCCTCGTCGGCCTTCTTCGCCGCTTCCCGTGCGGCCTCTGCTATTTCCGCGCTTCGCTTCTCGATGACGATCCGTCGGGCGTCAGTGGCGGCGGCTGCCGCTGCCCGTTCGTCCTGGCCGGCCCGGATCTCGGACTGTCGCGCGCTCGCGGCTGATGCACGGGCGCGGTAGGAGGAGTTGCTGGCACTGCGGGCCGAGTCGAGGGCCTTGTTCGCTGAATAGTTCGCCGCGCGCGATGCGCCACGGGCTGTGGCCGCTGCCTTGGTGGCCTTGTTCGCGGATGCCTGGGCGTCGGAAGCCGACTTGTCCGCGGTATTGGCGTGCTTGTTGGCTTCCTTGGCAGAGTCGTCGGCCTTGCGCGCTGAGGCGATCGCCTTGTCGGACCATTTTGCTGCCTCGGCTGCGGCATCCCACGCGTCCGCTGCTGCCTTGGAGGCTAGTGCTGCGTCCTTCTGCGCCTGATGGGCGATCTTCGCGGCGGCCGCGATTGCTGCCCGGATGGCCGCCGCGTGGCCGGCGGATTCGAGGTCGAGTTGGGCGGCCTGGTACTGCACGATGTCGACGAACCGCCGTCGCATCCACGTCGGGCCCTCCATGGCAACGTCCGCGTACGCCTTGGCGTACGCGCCTCCGGAGGCGATGACCGTTGCTGTGGTCACCGCGTCGTCCTCCTGTACCGCCTCGGCGAGGTCGTGGTCGAAGAACCTCTGGAGTGCCTGGGGGGTGTCAGCCGTAAGTGCGGCATTGGCTGCGGCCGTGATGGCCTTGCCCGGCTTGCTGTTGAGGATGCGGAAGATCTGGACGCGGTGTTCTTCCGCTCTCGACGTGATCACGCCCGAGGTGATGAAGTCCCCTTCGGCTTGGGAACTGTCGCTGCCGAGGGCCTTGGCTGCCGCATCCGCCACGACCGGGTCGGATACTTGGGCGATGTAGAAGATGGTCTCCCGGTTGTCCTGGCCTTCGGCAAGAGCCCGGTCCAGGTCTATCCAGCTGTGGACATCGCTGTCTGTTCCCGACAGAGCAAACTGGGCGGCTTCGCGGGTCCATACTCCCCTGGAGTCCAGGAGGCCGACGGCGGCCTTCCGGCCGAGTGTGGCGGCCAGGGCCAGGTCGTCGGCGGCCAGCGCCTGCTCGGCTTTGGTGATCAGATCCTTGATGGCCTGGCTGGTCTGCTCCGCCTGAGCGCGCTTGTTCTGGGTGGCTGCGAGCTCTTCCGCTTCAATACGGGCGAGTTCCCTGGCCTCCTGCAGTCCTTGCTTGCGGTCTTCCTCCAGGCTCGCCATCTCGGCCTCGCGGGCCTTCTGTTCTACGGTGAGGGCTTTCTCAACGGCCTTGGTGGCGGTGTTGGCTGCCTTGATGGCTGCGGCTGCGTAGGCCTTGGACTTGTTCGCGTAGTCGATGGCCTTCCCCGCGTGCTTCACGGCCTCCTCGGCGGCGTCTGCCGCCTTGTCCGCATGGTCCGCAGCGGAGTTGGCGGCATCGCGGGCGGTACGTGCTGCAGATGCAGCCGTGTTGGCCAGTGACTGCGCCGCCGACGCCGCGTTGGTGGCCTGGCTTGCCGCTGCCGAGGCGATGGCCGCCTGACGCTTGGCCTCTGCTGCCTCCTTTTGGGCGCTGCCCGCGGCGGACGCGGCCTGCGCGGATGCATTGGCGGCGGCAGCGGCGTTGCGGGCAGCGGAGGCCGCCGCGAAGCCGGCGCTGGCGGCTTGCGCGGAAGCATTAGCGGCCTGATCGGCGGCCTTGGCCGCCGATCGCGCCCGGCCGGCCGCGTTCCGCGCCGCGAGGGCCGCGTTCTTCGCGGCATTGGTCCGGGAGGCGTCCTTCGAGGCGGCGATCGCTGCGTTGTAGGCGCGGGAAGCCGCGGAACCGGCGGTGGCGGCTGCCTGGGATGCGGCGGTGGCAGCCCAGGACGCGCGGCGGGAGGCTTCCACGGCAGCGTTGGATGCCCGGATGGCTGTCCGGGCAGCGTCCGCCGCGCCACTGGCGGCGTTGGCCGCCTTGCGCGCCGCCGCGCCGGACTTCGCGACGTCCTTCTCGGCCTTCCTGGCTTCCGCCGCAGCCTTCTCGGCTGCCTCCTTCGCCTTCTGGGCGGCGGTCTGAGCGCGCTCCGAGGCTTCGACCGCCAGGTCGGTCTTGGCCCGCGCCCGCTTTCCTTCCCGTTCCACCACCGTGACGAGTTCCTCGATCGTCGCCTTCTCCTGGTCACGGGCCCGGGCGATGTGCTGCCCGGTATTGAGGAACCACAACACGTCTTCATCTGTGCCACTGAGCGCGCGATCCGCGTACTTTGTCACTTCAGGACCGGCGTCGACCATCATCTTGGTGATCTCCACCCGCATGTCCTCGAAGTCAGCGGTGAACTGCCCCTTGGTGAGGAAGTCTTCGAGAGCCTGCTGGGTACCGGCGTCCATGGCGGCAGCGCCTGCCCGCTTCACCGCCTTGCCACCGTTGTTGATGATGGTTGCGGTGGCCACCTGAAGGTCTTCCCTGACAGCTCGCTTGAAACCGTCCTTGATGAACGCAGCGATCGCCGAATCGCCGCGATCGAGGGCAGCTGTGGCATCCCTGCGCATCCCCTTACCGGCATTGGCCAGGTAGGTCAGGATGGCAACGCGGTTGTCCTCGATGGTCGTCTTTGGCAGCTGCTCGGTGAGGAAGGACCGGATGTCGGCGTCACTGCCGGTCAGCACCTCGGCTGCGGCGGCCCGGGTGGCCCTGCCGCCCGTGATCCATGCTTTGACCGCTCTCGCGCGCTCGGTGTCCGGAAGCGCAAGCGGGTCGGGCACTTCGCCTTCGGCGGCACGGGCCAGCGGTGTGAATGCCAGAGGCGAAGCTGCCATGGCGGTGGCAGCGCCGAGGACACCAAGGACGTGGCGCCTGCTCCAAAACGTTGTCTGCATCTGAATGTTGTCCTCGTCATGCATGCCGATATGGCAGGTCGGTGATCACTGACGCGACAGCCCCTCTGCATAGCTGATGCGGGAGCTGGGAAGGCGCCGCGTTGAGAGCGCAGTCGGCGGTGAAGCAGTACGGCCTGCTACGAGTCAACTCCACCTCATTGCCCCCGGGCTGACGGTGCCATCCCCTCAGAAGTTCTGCACAGACACGAACCTGACAGACAGAAGGCCGCCGCTCCTCTTCCTCTAGGGGGTCTCGGCAGTCTGCGCCTGGAACGACAGAATCGGCTGTTGGCCGTGGCGTTTCCGTCTGAGCCCGTCCCTGCCCGAGGCCTATCGCGCCGCCCAAAGGATCTTCACACAGCGATTCCGGTGAAGTAAAGCCGGGGTCTCAATTCGCCTCCAAAGAGGCCCCGTTTCCCAATTACAGGCCCGCCACCTGCGATTCAGCAAGGTCGTTCAATAAATATCGAGCGACGCGCCGCAACGGATTCGTGACGCTTTCGTGACCAACCCCCGAAACAGGCATTTCAGCTCCTGAGTGACCCTGTTGTGCGAATCGACACAACAGGCGCCATCTGCGTCACTTCACCCAGGCGTAATGCCCACTTCAGATCACATAAGTCCGATATGCCCTTCTGGACATGTGATCATGCTGTGGATTTGAATGTGCAGGTCACGCACTAGCGGCGGGGCGGGGAGCGCACATCGCTGCCGCACCGAACGCGGCTGGGCAGTATCGGCCAGCAGCTCTTCTTTGCTCGCACTTTGCCTGTAGTTGATTCGCCCGATGGGGCCGGGCTGGCTAAGTGCATGTGCCACTGAGGCTGTTCGAAACGCCTATCGCCATGACGTGGCGCCCTATTTTGTGGGTGACACGGCGAGTGCGGGTGGCATCTAACCTACGCAGAGGAAACGCATGAAACTCATCACTCGCACCCTTATGGCGGGAGGCGTCGCTGCGGCCGCAGCCATAGCGTGGTCCGTGTCCGGTCCGGCTGAGTCGACCAACGCAGCAACCTCCGTCGCCGAGGTGACACCCGGGTACGCGGTGGAGGACTTCAACTACCCGCAGGCGGACAGAATTCAGCAGGAGAAGGGCATCCTGCTCAAGCGCGGCGATGGACACATCATGCTGGCCGAGTGCGGCAGCCAGGAGGGCCTGCTGGAGATCTGGGCGCGCAGCAAGGACAAGGTCTGCTTCCGCGTCATAGGCAACACCGGCCATCTGAGCCTGGAGATCCCTGCCGTGTTCGGCATCAAGGGCAACAGCTACGACACCGACGTGACGATGACCGTGGGCGGCCGGGAGAAGAACCTCGACATCACGAAGAACACCTTCACCCCGGTGGGCGAAACCGCAGACCCGGACGGCCGTGAACACATGCTCGTCGAGATCCGCACCTCCAAGTAACCCTGCTCGCCGGAGAACGCACACCCCATGAAGTCAACTCCCCGCCGGCGTAACGGGCTTGCCGCCCTGATCGCGGCAGCCGTCGTCGCCACTCCCCTCGCCGCCGCTGGGCCCGCCCACCCCGTCACCGGCGGCAAAGAGCCCAACAACCTGCGCGCCTACACCGCGCGCCTGGACATCGGGGGCGGTGACCGCGCCTGCACCGGTGCCCTCGTCGCCCCGCAGTGGCTGCTGACCGCCAAGTCCTGCTTCGCCCAGCACCCCGCCGCCTCCATCGACGTCCCCGAAGGCGCCCCCCAGTCGCCCACCAAGGCCGTCATCGGGCGCACCGACCTGACCAGCAAGGCCGGGTCCGAACGCGAGGTCGTCCAGCTGGTACCCCGCAGCGATCGCGATGTCGTCCTGGCCAAGCTGTCCGCGCCAGTCACCAACGTCACCCCCGCGGCCCTCGCATCCGCCCCGGCAGAGGCGGGCCAGAGCCTGACTACCACCGGCTACGGCCGCACCAAGACCGACTGGTCGCCGCTGGACGTGCACCACGGCACGTTCACCGCGGCCGCCCCCGAGGCCACCAATGTGGAGCTGACCGGCACAGCAGGTAACGCGATCTGCGCGGGCGACGCCGGCGCGCCCCTGGCCGTGGGCAGCGAGGACCGTCCGCAGATCGCCGCCGTCGCCTCCCGTTCCGATCAGGCGGGCTGTTTCGGTATCGTCCCCGACCAGAAGTCCACCAAGGCGATCGCATCCCGCACCGACGACCTGGCCGTCTGGGTCGGCGAGCAGACCGGCCAGGCCGGCTTCGTCGACTTCAACGGTGACGGCGTAGAGGACGTGGCCATCGGCGACCCGTACAACACTGTCAGCGGCATCAAGCAGGCCGGTTCCGTAAGCGTCGTGTACGGCGGCGGCAAGGGCAGCGTTCAGATCGACCAGAGCCTGTCCTTCGTGCCCGGTGGGGCCGAGGCGAACGACCGGTTCGGGCACGCCCTGGCCACCGTCGACTACGACAAGGACGGCTACACCGATCTGGTCGTCGGCATTCCTTACGAGGACCTCAAGGGCCAGGCGGACTCCGGGATGGTGTCCGTGATCTACGGCTCGCCCACCGGCCTCGGCAAAGGCCGGGTGTCGACCAACTTCGAGCAGGGCGCGGGCACCGGCGCCCTGAAGAGCTCCGTCGCCGAAGCCGGGGACATGCTCGGCTACTCGGTCACGGCCGGGATCACCCACACCGGCAACCCGTTCATCTTCGCCGGTACCCCCGGCGAGTCCATCGGCGCGGCCAAGGACGCCGGTTCGTCCGTATACATCACCGGCGACACCAGCTTCGGCATCACACAGGGCAACGGCGGGGCCGCGGGCGCCGTCGAGGCCGGCGACCAGCACGGCTGGTCAGTCGCGTCGGACGCCAACTACATCGCCATCGGCGCCCCCGGCGAGTCCATCGGCACGAAGGCCGACGCCGGCAATGTGAGCGTGCTGCGCCACCCGGCCAAGCCCGGGACCAAGCCCACGTACACGGCAAGCATCAACCAGGACAAGAGCTATGTCTCCGGCGGCGCCGAGGCGGGCGATAAGTTCGGCTACTCCCTGTCCATGACCGCGTACCGGGGCGAGGGTGAGAGGACGGCCACGTCCTCCGCTCTCGCCGTCGGCTCTCCGGGCGAGGGCATCATGCCCCCAGGTGGCGGCGCGGAGAAGAAGGAAGCGGGACACACTCACATCCTGGGCCTCGCCGCCGACGGCAGCGGGAGCCAGTTGGCCTCCGTCTCGCAGATGAACACGGTCAACCAGAACGAGGCCGACACCGCGGGCGGTGCCGAGACCTACGACCACTTCGGCGAGCGCGTCGCCATCGCCAACCGCGCCCCCAGCAAGATCCCGGGCCGCTTCGACCTGGTCCTGGCCGTCGGCTCACCCGGCGAGGACCTCGAAGGCATCAGCAACACCGGCGCCGTGCAGACCTACTCGGCCATCGGCAAGCCCGGCGACGGCGACCGCTGGATCGAGATCGGCAGCAACGGCATCCCCGGCCCCAAGAAGACCAACCAGTACCTCGGCACGACGCTCACGGCCACGCCGACCAGCCTCTACATCGGCACCCCGTTCGGTCCGGCCGCCAAGGGCGCGGTCTACTCCCTGCCCTGGACCACCCTGACCAGCGGCCCGAAGGAGCCGACCACCGTGTTCCAGCCGGGCAAGGACGGCATCCCCAACGAGGGCTTCCGCTTCGGCATCAGCGTCCAATAACCCATCCCCACCACGGCAGCACCCGATTCCCGGCTCGGTATAACTCCGAGCCGGGAACCGGCCGTTCGGAACGACATACGTGCCTGCTCACGGCGAACGCTGCGGGCACTTGGTCAACGCGGGCGCCAGGTGCGTACTTCAAGGTCGTCGGGGTGGATCTCGCTGTAGGCCAGGCGGCTGTGGTCGTCGACGGCTGAGTGGACGTAGTCGAAGCCCACATTGTTGCGGGTGGCGCGGCCTGCCTGGCGGCCCAGCACCTTGTGGCCGCCGCCGTCGGGGATCCGGCCGAGTTTCTTGACGTCGATGTGGATCAGCTCGCCCGGCCGTTCGCGCTCGTAGCGGCAGATGACCTGGCCGGTGGGCCGGTCCAGGAAGGCCAGCCGGTTCAGGCCGTGGCGGGTCAGGATGCGGTGCACGGTCGATGGGGGCAGGCCGAGGGTCGGGCCGATGCGGGCGGGACCGAGCTTGCGTTCCTGCCGCAGCCGGCAGACACGGGCTTCGATGGTGGCGGTGGTTCGGTGTGGTGTCGTGCGGGGCCAGCTGGAGCGGTCGATGAGTCCGTTTTCGCCCCTCGTGGTGCCAGCGCCGGATCCACTTGTGGGCCGTGGGACGGGAGATGCCCATCTCCGTGGCGACGTGCGCGACGGGACGCCCGGAGCGGACACGTTCGACGAGCAGCCGCCTGCCGTGAAGGGTCAGCCGGGCATGACGGTGGGACATGAGGATCAGCCTGCCATGGGCAGAGAACCTATTGGTCCCGCATGGCACGTCTCGCCGTTGCATTGAGCCATGGTTGAACGACACCAACGAAGAGGCCGATGCCGCCAAGAACAAGCGCTGCCTGCCAAGGCGCTCCGATGAAGCCGAACAACAAGCTGAAGAGCACGCCCAGCAAGACCCCCAAGAGAGTGGCCGCAAGGACGAACCCCCACCCGATCCCGTTCTTATGCTTTTCCGTCATGGAGCTTGTCTCCACAGGTTGTTGTAGGGCTTACACCTTCGCCCCGCCGATGAGACCACCGATGACGCTACCGAGTACCGCATTCTTTGCGTCCTCGTCATCACCGCCGCCCAATTTGGCTCCGAGACCGGCCCCGGCCCCACCCCACAGCGCTCCCGTGACCACACCGGCAGCGACACAGCCAGCACCAGCGGTTCCTACGCAGGCCGCCCCCACAGCTGCTCCGGCAGCAAGGCCTGCAACAGCACCGCCAATCGAAGAACCGACATCCGACCAACTGAACAACCCGGTCGGATCGATCCGGTTGACAGGGTCGCCTTCGGCGTAGAGGTAGGGGTTCTGCTCCTGGCCGGAGGGGTCACGCTGGGTGAAGCGGCCGATGTTGGGGTCGTAGTAGCGGGCCGCGTAATGGTAGAGGCCGGTCGGGTCCTGGTAGCCGCCGGCGAAACGGTAGGGCTGAGGAGTCTTCTCGGAACTCACCGAGCGGGTGACGCCCCGCGGGCTGTAGGAGTAAGAGTTGACCTTCTCGCCGGACTCGTCGGTGACCGCGACGACCGAGCCGAGCGCGTCGGTGAGGTAGAAGTACGTCTTCCCGTCCCGCGTCATGGAGTTCAACGTGCCCCCGGGCTCGCGGTTGAATCCCGTGTCCACACTGGCCGTTGAGGTCGCCGACAGGCCCAGCGGTCCGTTGTGGAAGGAGGTGTCGCCGAGTTTGATGCGCTCGCTCTGGTCGGTCGAGCCGTAGCGGCCCTCGTACGTCTTGCCGCCGACGGTCAGTGAGGTGAGCTGGCTGTGATCCGACCACTTCTCCCCGGTGCGGGTGCCCTCGGATATGGACGCGCCGGCCGTTTCGTGGCCTTCCGCGTCGTAGGACCAGTTCGTGGTCGAGTCGTTCTTCGCGGTGATCTGCTGGGCGTCGTTGATGGTGTAGGTGGTGCCGCGCGGGCAGCCTTCGGCGGTGCCCTGGCTGGTGAGGTTGCCTGCGAGGTCGTAGCAGTACTGCCAGGAGGAGTTGAGGGTCGAGCCCTTCTTCTCCTCGGCGTAGGAGAAGCGGCCGGCGCCGTCATAGGCGTAGCTGGTCTTCATGCCGGTCACCGCGTCGGTCCGCGTGCGGATCTTGTCGCCGTCGGTCTTGGCGGCGGTGCCGTAACCGTAGGTATAGGTCAGGTCGACCAGGGTGCTGCCGCCGGAGGTCGCCTTGATCTTCTCGGGGCGGCTGGACTTGTCGACGTCGACACTCTGCACGGTGCCGCCGGGGTAGGAGGTCTGGGTGCGGATGTCGTTGTTGTTGTACTTGTACGTGGTGAGGCCGCCACCTCCTCCGACGGTGTGCGCTCGGCCTGGGGCGCGACCGGTTTGTTCGCTCCGACCTTCACCGCGGGCATCGTGAAGGTCGGAGCGTCCTTGCCCGAGGCCGAACCTGGGTCGTCGGCCGCGGAGGCGCCGGCGGCCGGCAGGAGGGACACCGTCAGGGCAGTGGTGGCCAAGGCAGCTGCCGTGGCGAGTCGGGCTCTCTTTCGGGCACGCGAAATACGCGCACCACTGGTGCGTTGATTCAAGGCTTCCCCCCACAGGAAGACACTTCTCGCAGACCCCAGCGGTCACGAGGCGCCCACAAGTTGCCACAGGGTCCGCACAGATCACGCGAGCTTCCCCCGAACACCCGTACTACACGGGACGGAACTAGCCCCTCCCGTCAGCGGTGCAAATATGAGTTAAGGCCGCAGACATCGTTCAGTTCGTGCCGCCGTTGCACTATCCGCACACAGGAACATCCACAAGGTGACCGGATAGTTGTGGTCCGCTCCACGAGGCGCCGTGCCTGCCGCCAGCACACGCAGGTCTTGGGATGGTCAGTCAGCGGGCTCGTACTCCACCGTTTCCTGCCCGCATCCGGCCGCCAGTTCCTGCAACGCATGTCGCTCGGGCTTGTCCACGGACAGGTTCCAGCGGAGCTTGGTCGCTAGCCAGCCGGCGGTGTACGTACAGCGGGCGTCGGCGAGGGGCAGCTGCCACTCAGACGGGTCCTGGTCGGCTTTCGAGCGGTTGCTGCGCGCGCTAACGGCCACCAGGGACCGCTCGTCACCGAGGTCGTTGGCGTAGGCCTGGCGACGCCTGGCGCTCCAGGTGCTGGCGCCGGAGTCCCAGGCCTCGGCGAGCGGCACCATGTGGTCGATGTCCAGACCGCGGGGCTGGGTGACGGTTTCGCTGTCGTAGAACGAGAACCACTCCCCGGCGATGACCTTGCAGCCCGCTCCGATGGTCGGGGCGGTACGGGACTCGGCGATGAGGACCTCTTCGCGGGTGTCGCACCCGTCGCGGTCCTCGTCGGTCCAGTGCCGGAACCGGGAGCGCTGGTACCCCTCCCGAGACTCCGCGGCCATCGGCAGAGCGGCGATCGCCTGCTTCAGCGTCATCGGGAGCGCGACCAGATCTGCGTCGGCGGCGGAGGCCGGGGACGCTGTGGCGAGGGGCAGGGCGAGGAAGGCTGCGGCCAAAGCCGCGCGCATGCAGGTGGTGATCACGGTCCGGTGATACCGGGATCCGCCGGCCGACGAGGGCGGTTCGGATGGAGCGTCACCCGGGCGAGCGCAAAGGTCGTACCGGCGGATCGTGCCAGCACGATGTCAGACACGACCAGCACGTCGAACAGGAAAGCGAGCAGCCCGGCCTAGGATCCGTGTCCGTGGCAGACATCTCCGATGAGCTGATCGATCTGGAACGTTCCGCCGAGGAAGCACGAGCGATGCTCGCGGGCCTTGCCGGTGAGGAGTATCAGGTGCAGTGCCGCAGCTGGTACGAGACGGACGCCGCGGTGCTTGCCCAGGCGCCCGGCCGGGAGGAACGGGCGCGGGCCGCTCACTGGGCCTTGCACCCCGTCCCCCTGACAGTTCCTCGCGAGGCCCCGCCGTCCGTACAGCTGGCCGCCCTGATCCTTGCGGTCCATACCGAGGCCAGTCTCGGCCGCGCCTGCGCCGACGACCTCACCTGGTTGTGCGCAACCGCTCCCGGGCCTCGCACGGACCTCCTCGACCAGCTCGCCCGTATCCGCACCCTGGCGTCCTGGCGCCGTGACCCCGAAGCAGGCGAAACGTGCTGGCAGCTGCCGGAACAGACCTGAGCGCGCTCGCGCAACGCTGCCGCTTTGCGGCTTTGCGGCGGTCACCGCCTGTGGACCCATCGCTCTGGCCAGCAGACTCACCGTGAAGCCGGCAGCCGGACATCACTCGATGAGCCCAGCAGACAACCCTTACTGCGGCTACTGGGAGGCAGAGCGGCCCCGGGGTTTTAGAGGATGTCGTCATTGGAGTCGAACTGATGCTCAGCAGGGGGGAAGTCGGGGAAGTACACCGTGTCCGCCTCTCCGGTCAGAACGGACAGGAGGAAGGGTGCGCACTGGTGGGGGTGGTATTCCCATTCCGGTCCCCGGCCCTCGTTGAACATGACTTCCCACTCATCGGGCTTCTGCTCCGGCCGTCGCAGCCAGTACAGGTAGGCGCCGCTTCCCTCGATGTAGGCCCAGGGCAGGACCTGAGCCTGGCTGCCGTCCTGCAGTTGTGCCGGCTTGGCTTCGGTCTCCCACAAGTTGGTCAGGACTTCTGCCCGCTCCGTGGCCTGGTCGATGAGGTTGTAGTCCTCGTCCGGGCAAGCGGGGTCCAGGAGCCAGATGGTCTCGTCGAAGACCCCGCCTCCGTAGGTCTCAACGAGTTCCTTGTAATCCTGCGGCAGGGCGGTGCCGAGCCGCTGCTCGGCGGCAGCCCAGTCTCGTGAGCGGCGGGGGCCGGGGGGAGGAACGAGAGCGGCAAGGCGTTCCACGGCGGGGTGCATCGGGGTCGGCTTCCTTTCCCTGAGGGGTGCTTATTTGGGCTTGGGGACATTCAAGATAGTGACGCTGTTGGTGCTGCTGCCGCCTTCGTAGGGGGTGAAGGAGAAGCCGCGGTTGCCGTGCGCCTCCAAAGTGAGTGCCACGGGGACGACGTCGCTGGGGTCGTTGGTCCGGTAGACGGGCGTGACCTTGTAGTCGATGGTCTCACCCGCGTCCACTGCGGTTCTGAGCTGGTCTTCGACTTTCTTCATGACCGGCGAGTTGGCGTTCCGGTGCATGGTCACGAAATTGCGCAGGTCCTTGTTGGAGCCGCCGATCTGGGCGCCGAGCAGGTGGGTCTTGTTGAGCTTCTTGTATTTCTCGTAGCCGGGGACCTTGTCCGGGGGGTTCGTCGTCCCACCCGTCATGTCGGACTCGAGGCGGGCGCGCATGCCGGTGGCGCGACCGCCCGGCCCGGGTGCGCCGTACTGGACGCGGCCGCCCCAGGTGACGTCGGCTTCATCGCAAGGGGAGAGACCGAGGGGGTCGGCTTGGGTGTGCGGGTTGTCGACGTAGGCGGCCGGGTTCGGCGCGGGATCGATGCCCAGAGGGTCCAGCGTGAGGTAGCGGCCCGTTTCCGGGTCGTAGTGGCGGAAGTAGTTGTGGTGCAGGCCGGTTTCGGGGTCGTAGTACTGGCCCGGGAAACGGAGCGGGGTATAGGCCGTGGCGTTCTGGTTCCAGGCGGTAGTGCCCCACAGTGTGGTGCGGGCGCGCCAGGCGATCTGGCCGTTTTCGTCGATGAGTTCGGTGGGGGTGCCGATCTGGTCGGTGACGATGGCGTAGAACCGCTGGTCGATGACCTGCTGGGGTGCCTGGGCGAGGGATTTCGTCTCTGTTTGCGACAGGGGTGCCAGTCCGTCGTGGTCCCAGGTGAGGGTGATCAGTTCGGCGGAACCGGCGAGGTGGGTCGACTGCTCGGTGAGCGTGCTGCCGTCCCAGGTGAAGCGGGTCTCCTCGGCGATGCTTCCGTCGGCGGTGAGCCGTTGTTTGGCGATACGCCGGCCGAGCGGGTCGTACACGTACCGCCACTGGGTGCCGTCGGGGGTGGTGACGGAGGTGAGCCGGTCCTCGGCATCCCACGTGTAGCGCCAGACGTCCGGCTTGCGGGACAGGCGTCGTTTACGCCGTTGGATGGCGCGTCCCGCCGCGTCGTATTCGTAGCGGGTGTCGCCAGCACTTGTCAGGCGGGTGCCGGTGTAGGTGCGCGGGCCGCGGGACTGGTTTGCGGGGTGGTGGTCGGGCCACGTGGCGTAGGTCTGGTTGCCTGCGTCGTCGTAGGCGTAGGTCTCGCTCCAATTGGCGGCATTGACGGCGGTGACGCGTCCGGCTTGGTCGAGGGTGAAGGTGCGGCGGCCGGTGTCCTGGTCGGTGACGGCGGTCAGGTGTCCGTCGTCGCGGTAGGTGAAGGTGCGCTGGATGTGCGGGCGGGCGGTGCCGGGCACGGTGAGGGTCTGGCCGGCCAGGTGGTTGTGCCCGTCCCAGGCGAAGGCGAGAGTGAAGCGGTCGCCCAGGCTGCGCTGGATTTCCCGGCCCGCTGCATCGTGCTGGAGGGAGAAGGCGCGCCCCGCCACGGTGAGGGCTTCGTAGTTGCCGACCCTGTCGTAGGCATAGGCGGTGGTGACGCCGACGGGGGTGGTGCGGTGGGTGCGGCGGCCGGCGGCGTCGCAGGAGGTGGCGAGCGTGCGGCCGTCGATGGTCTCGGCAACGAGACGGCCTACGGCGTCGTGCTGGAAGTGCAGGGTGGCATCGGGGCTGGTGGCCCGGACCAGGCGGCCGCACAGGTCGTTCTCGAAGGCGATGACCTGGCCGTCGATGTCCTTCTCGACCATCTGGCCGATGGAGTCGTAACGGTAGGTGATGGCCTGCCCGGCGGCGTTGGTGTTCCGGGTGAGCTGTCCGGCCGGGTCGTACTCGTAGGACTTGGTGTGGCCGTCGAAGTCGGTCTCCCCGACGAGCTGTCCGGCCGGGTCGTAGCGGTAGGCCCAGATCAAGCCCTGCGGGTTGGTGACAGCGGTCAGCCTCAGCTCGGCGTCGTAGCTGAATGTGTGACGTGTGCCGTCCGGGCCGGTCTGGGCCGTCAGCCGATCGAAGTGGCCGTATTCGGAGCGGAGCGTCGCGCCGAGCGGATCGGTGTACAAGATGCAGTTGCCCTCGCCGTCGAACGACCACGACTCCGTCGCACCGTCGGGGCTGGTGCGGGACAGGAGCTGGCCCTCGACCGACCATGTCAGCCGGGTCTCCCCGCCGGTAGGGCCGGTGACTGCCACCACCCGTCCGAAGGCGTCGTACTGGTGGTGGCTCACCGTGCCGAAGGCGTCGGTGACGGTCACCGGCAGTCCGGCCTGGTTGCAGACTGCCTCCACCTGCTCGCCGAGCGGGTTGGTGACGGCGGTGACCTCGCCGCGCGGCCCGATGGCGTAGCGCGTCGTCGCGCCGTTGGGGTCGGTAAGGGCGGTGCAGTTTCCCACCTCGTCGTAGGTGTACTGCCACACGGTGGCGTCGGGCAGCTCCACGGCCGTGGTGAGGTTCAGGTCGTTATAGGTGAAGCGGGTGGTGCCGCCGTCAGGGCGGATCACCGTGTCCGGCAGGCCGAGATCGTTGTTTTGGAGTCTGGTGGTACGCCCGAGCTGGTCCGTTGAAGCGATCACGTGCTGGTGGGCGTCGTATTCCGTGACGACGCTGGCGCCCAGCGGGTCGATCTCCGCGACGACCAGGCAGGCGTCGTTGACGACGTAGCGGAAGGTGGAGCCGGCTGGCGTGGTGACGTCGGTGATGCGGCAACCGGGCCAGGCGGGATCGGTGCCGTCATAGGTGAAGGTGTTGGCGAGATGGCCCGCCTCACCGCCCTGAGCGATGCAGCGGTCCTGGTCGTCGTAACGGTAGTCGTAGCGGCTGTGGTTGGTGTCCAGCCAGGACGTGATGCGCAGTTGTTCGTCGTAGGTCAACCGCAGCGGCAAGCCGGAGGAGTTGGTGACGGCGGTGAGGTTGCCGCCGGTGTAGCCATACCGCTTGATCACGGTGTCGGCGCCGGCCTCCAGGCTGAGCTTGGTGATCCGTTCGTCCTCGACAGTGAGGCTCAGGTGGTATCCGCCGCTGTGGCAGATCGCCTGCGGTGTGCCTTCGGCGTCGTAGATGAAGTCGATGGTGTTGTGGTTGCGGTCGGATATCTGCGTCAGGAGTGCCACGTCGTCGGCGGGGGCGGCGAAGCGGCGACGGTGACAGGTTAGAGGGTCGGTTATGCGGTAGGCGCCGTCCTCTAGGCGCTCCAGCGGCCAGCGCGGCCCGGCCTCGGGTAGCACCGGTGTGTCCGGGCCCTGAGGGTGGGGATAGGCCAGCAGCATGCCATCCTCGGTGACGAACACGACGCCGTCATCGTCGACTTCGAGGCGCTGGTCGATCGTGGAGGTCCAGCTCGGGCCGAACCAGCCGCCGCTGCGGTAGCCCGAGGCGACCCGGCGGGTGAAGGCCAGTGGGAAGGTGCCCGGCAGGCTGACGTCGATCTGGGTCATGTACATCTGGCCGGTGGCCACATCAACCGGGTCACCACAGCCCTTGATCCTGCTCTTGGCCCGGTTGTATGCGCCCTTCGCACCGTCCTTCAGCGCGGTACGGGCCGACTTGAAGCCCTTGAGCCCCTTCAACCCCTTGCCGAGTTTGGCGGCAGTGGTGATGCCCTTCATGCCGGGGATGCAGTCCATGGCGGCGAACGCGACATCCAACAGGCCTGCTTGGCCTTTCGCGTATTTACTGAGGGTGTCCGCCAGAACGATCGCCCCCGCGACGATGACGATCGCGGCGAGGATCGGACCACCGATGATCATCGCAATGATCCCGACCACCGCGACGACGACCTTGCACACCGCGACGATGCTGTCCCAGTTGTCGGTGACCCAGTCACCGATCTCCTCCCACCACTTGCGGTTCTGGATACCGGCGTCGGAGGCCTCGTCGATCTTCCGCTTCGCGGTCCCGGCCGCCTCCTCCCGCATCTTGCGGGCGTCCTCGGCCATCTTCTTCGCCGCGTCCAGCGCGCTCTTGGCGGAATCCACGTCGCCCTGCGCGGACTTCTGCGCCTTCTCGGCGGAGGCGGCGTTGCGGGTGGCGGCGCGCACCTTGTCCTCGTCGGGCTTGGGCACGTCCTTGCCCTTGGAGCCGCCGTCCTTGTACTTGTCGGCCTCCTTGCCCGCCTTCTCCACCCAGGAGTCGGCCGAGGAGAGGCGGGACTTGGCGCTGCTCAGATCGGCCTGGGCCTCGCGGCCCTTGACCAGCGCCTTGTCGGCCAGGGTCTGGGCG
Source organism: Streptomyces sp. NPDC058284 (assembly GCF_042881135.1). NCBI lineage: Bacteria > Bacillati > Actinomycetota > Actinomycetes > Kitasatosporales > Streptomycetaceae > Streptomyces > Streptomyces sp. NPDC058284. The sequence goes on along the minus strand of NZ_JBHVYE010000014.1, from coordinate 152,603 downwards.
CGCTCTAGTTCCGGCCAGTACGCCGACAGGGCGTCGCCCGCCATCTCGTAGGACTTCTTGAGCTTCTTCAGCTTGTCCGGGGCGTCCTCGAACTTCTCCGTGAACGCGTCCGCGGTCTTGCCCGCCCACTGCAAGATCGCGTCCTCGCCCGCCATCCCCTTGATGTCCCGCAGGACACGACTCACATCGTCGGCGAAGTCATGCAAGCTCTTCGCCAGCGCACGCACCCGGTGCGGATCACCCGGCGTCGGATCCTTCTCCAGATCCAGGACATGCCAGTCCGACGGACGGTGCGACACGATTCAAATCCCCCGGTTGGATCGGCGGCCCTTGACGGTCAGGGCGCCTGCGGTGAATAACCGCTCAGCGGTTGATGGACTGGATTTCCTGGACGTTGATGTCCTGGGTGGTCTCGAAGGTGCCGTTGGGCAGCTTCCCCTGGGCCTCTCCGGTTCCCTTCCAGGAGATCTCCCAGGTGACGGAGGCCTTCAGCTGGTACGGCTCGTCCCTAGTGGCGCGGAGGTAGGCGAGGCCGCACGGCGGGTCCTGCTGGGCGGCGCCCTTGGTGTAGGGAGTGCCGATGGAGCCGTCCTCGTTGACCGGGCAGTCGCCGGAGGCAGGGAAGGTCCTCGCGTCACCGGTACCCGGGTCCAGGTGCAGGGCCACCGGTTTCGCGGTCGTCACCGCGTACAGGTCGGTGTGGGGCAGCGAGGCCCGTACCGTGACGTCTTTGAAGACGGCCTTGTCCAGCCACACCCAGGTGGGCAGGTTCACCGTCGACTTGCCCTGCGGCTTGAGCTCGACTTTGGTGTCCGGGACGCGGATCTTGTCGTAGGCGTAGGCCGCGAGTACTGCGGGAGTGGGAGCGTTCGGGTCGTCGGGGACGGTGCCGGCCTTCTGCCAGAACAAGTTCTTCGAGCAGTCCAGGATTTCGGGGTCGTTCGCGCGGTCCTCGCGGGCCACCGCGCGCCAGAACATGCCCTTCTTGCCCACGTTGTAGTTCTTGGTCGGGGTGTCGGTGAAGGTGGCCTCGCCCTTGTCGAACGCGTCGACGAGGAGGTCCTTGCCCCAGCGGCGACCGAAGTTCACGGAGAACAGGTCACCCTTCTTCATCTTCTCCGTCGCGTCCTTGAGCTGCTGCGGTGTGGCGAGCGGTTCGTACCAGCAGGCCGGGGGTTTCCAGTTCGGGTCGACAGCGGTCAGTCCGCCGGCCGAGGGCTTGGCCGTGCCACCGCCGGACTGTGTGACGACGATGCGGGTGCGGGTGACCTCGGCCCCCAGTTCCGGTCCGCTGGCCGTGCCCTTGGCGCTGTCCTCGGCGGGCGGTTTGGCGCCCTCTCCCGGGTCCGTTCCCCAGGCGAAGGCGGCCGAGGGGGTGAGCAGCGTGACCACCAGGGACGCTGCGGTGAGCGTCACCGCGCGAGGGAGCAGCTTCCTCACTTGCAGGCTCCGCGCTCCGTCTGGACCATCGTGGTCTTCCAGACGCCTTCCTTGGTCTTGCGCAACTTGGTGCGGTAGAGCACGAGGGCGTCGTCGGCGGGGGTGGCGGTGACCTTGCCGGTCTGGGTGTCCTTGGTCGATCCCTTGCCCTCGTCCACGCAATAGAAGAGCGTGCCGGAACCGTCCGGGCTGATGCGGGGCTGCGGCTGGAAGACCCGGCCCTTGCCGATCAGGACGAGGTTCTTGTCCGTGAACCCCTTGACCCACTCGGTGCCGGTCCGCAGCGCGTCGCTCTCGCTGTAGAAGGTGAAGGCGTCGTCCTGCGGGTCCTTGTTGATGATCGCGGCGTAGGAGGCACGGAGTCGCTCCTTGCCGTCGTCCAGGATGGCCTGCAGCTTCGGATCGCTGTTCGTCCAGCCCTCGAAGGTGACTTGGAAGGACTTAGGCAGCGTGATGTCCGGTCGCTTGGCTCCGCCCGGCTTCGCCGATGGGCCGGCGGACGCTGAACTGTCCGTGTCTGCCCCGGCGCCCTTGATCTTGTCGGGCGCGTCGTCGTCACCGCCGCCCGAGCTGCAGCCGGTCAGCAGCAGCGCGGTACTTGCGGTGATGGCGACCGCAACGGACAGGAAACGGCGAGTCACGTCTGCACTCCTAGGAGCTATGGGGATTCTGAGCTGTACACGCTACCTACGGTGCAGATGTTTTCACGAGGGGTTTCCCTGGCACGGGGCCGGGTCCACGGTGTGGCTGAGATCCTGCGCAACCAAGGCGCGCAACCCAGGCATCACGCTGCGAACAGGGCGACAGCATTCCAAATGCGAACGTCTCACCAGGGCATGCCGGTGAGGACGAGGAGCAGGCCGTGCGACACCCCACACACGCCACTCAGCGCCCCTGCAACTCGCGCGGCGAGTTGGCCAATTCTGGGCGTGGCACAGGGGCCCCGCGTACTGCCACCCCATGAAGCCCACGATGCGGGGCAGTACAGGACTCGGCGCGCCGACGGAGCTCAGCGTGGACGCCAGGTGCGCACTTCAAGGTGGGTGATGTGGGCGCCCGAGTGGATGCGGCCGCTCTCCACGAGCCACTGGTGTACGGCTGCGGTGACATCGCCGCCCGATGCATCCACCCGCCGGGCGAAATCGGTGGCGTCGAAGCCGCCGGTGGTGGCCGATCCGTAGGAGCGTTCCTCGGTGTGGTCGGCCCGTTGGATGACGTCGCGGCGGATGCCGGGTGAGTCGGTGCGGCTGCCGGAGGGGTGCCCGAATCCGGTCTTGGCGAGGCGGACGGTGAAGGCCAGGCGCAGGTTCTGGCGGGCGGCTTCGGCGATCAGGGGGCGCAGTCGGGTGGAGCCGGAGGCGATGGCCTGGGCGGCGACGCGGCCGGTGCCGGTGCCGGTGGGGGTGATCAGGACGGCTTTGGCACGTACCCGGGCGCGGGCGCCGGAGGCGGTGGTGCGGCGGGTGACGTGAGGGGCGGCCAGAGCCGCGAGTTCGGACACCTCGGTGATGCCGCCGGTGGTGGCGGCGGCCAGGACGTGGCGCAGGGCGGGGACGAAGGCGGCGCCTTTGTGTTTTGTGTAGAACTGGGAGACCAGGGAGGCATCGCGGTTGATGATGCGAGCGATGTCACGTTTGGTGTAGCCGATCCCCCGGAGCTGGTCGGTGAGTTGGGCGGCCTCGTTGAGCTCCGGCGCCGGGCGGGCGCCGGGGCGGCGGCGGTTGCTCGATGGCATCAGGTCCCCGTGGTGGTCTGGGTGAGGGCGGCGCGTCCGGCATCGCGCAGGGCCAGGAGCTGTTCTTCGCTGGTGGGTGCGGGCAGGGGGCCGGTGAGGTGCCCCTTCAGAAGGTAGTCGCCGGGCTGGTGCTGGTAAGGCCAGTCGTGGGCGCCGGTGAGATAGAGGGCATCCGTGCGGAAGGCGACGACACTGCCGGGCGGTGTGTGCAGCGCTCCGGCGTAGGTGTCCTGTTCGCGGTGGCGCTGGCTGAGCAGGGCGGCGCGGGCCCCGGACCAGATGGCAGCAGCCCATTCGGGGTGGGCGTTGGGGTCGCGGGCAAACCCGGTGGGCTTCTGCCAGGTGATCTGCTCGTCGTCGAAGCCGATGATTTCGGCATCCGGGGGCACCTCGCGCTCCAGGGTGCGGGGGGTGGTACCGGTGACCATGCGGGGGCGCTGCGCAAAAGATCCGATCCCGTACAGGAGGATGGCGCGCACGGCGCGGGAGGCGAGGTGGGCGGCGCGGGCCTGTGACGGGTCGGTGTGGAAGTGGGCCTGGGTGGTGAGGTTGGTCCAGGCTTCTTTGAGTTTTTTGGCCCAGTCGTCCAGGGGTTTGCCGTCGTCCCAGAGGATGCCGTCGAGGATTTCGATCTTCCACGGCTGGATGGGGTTGGACAGGGCGGTATGGATTTCGGGTCCGCCCGCCCAGGTCGTGAACGTGGCCCCCGGCGTGCTGGGGTAGTACCAGGCGCGATCGCCGGGGGCGGCGGCGGGCAGGATCCCGACGTGGCTCCAGGTGTCGGGGACGGTGACCCGCACCTGCCAGTGGCCGCAGCTGTACAGGGCCTTGGTCTGCTCTTTGTGGGACCAGGAGGCGAAGGTCTGAGCGGTGATGCGCCGGGGGGTGCCGACCGGGGACTTCCAGGTGTGCTTGGCGTAGGCGAAGGTGCGGTCGTACTCCACGAGTTGGGGCAGCTGTTCGGGCACGCGGGGCGGGGTGATCAGTTCGGTGCGGCCCTGGCCGGCGGTGGCGTGCAGGAGGCCGCGCAGTTCCTCGGAGAGGACGGGGTAGCCCTCTGCGTGCTGGCCGCGGGCGGGGATGGTGCGCGTCCACAGGTCTCGGCCGGTCTGGGAGGGCGAGCCCATGACGACGGCGTCGTCGAAGTGGCGGCGCAGTGCCTGCCAGAGCAGGACGAACGCGTCGCGGGCCACGGCCGGTTCGTCGCCCTGCAGGTCGAACCACTCTCCCATCGAGCGGATCTCGACGTGCTGTTCGGCGTTCTCGCGCTGGTAGCGGGCGACAGGGTGGCGGGGGTGGACGAAGTGTCCGGCCATGCGGTCTTTGCCGCGGCCGGTGTCGGTGCGCCAGCCCGGCGTGGGGGCGTTAAGCCAGGCCGCGACCGCGTCGCGCAGGTAGGGGTAGCGCTCGACGTCGCGGTGCCAGGGGTCGCCGCCGGTGATGTAGATGCGCTCCGCCCCGGCGGGCACCGCGTTAAAGACGGCGGTGAGGATCTCGGCGGCCGAGCAGGATCCCAGCTCGAGGCGGTGGGTCTGGTCGCGGTGGACCAGGATGGCGGTGTCGGTGTCGAGGAAGACGGTGGAGCGGGCCTGCTGGGTGAAGTTGGGGCGGGTGGAGGCCAGGTTCTTGGTGTGGGTGACCCAGCCGTCCCCCGCAGTGCCTTCGGGGATGGAGGGCAGTGTGCGCGGTGCGTCCAGGGCGGCGGGCGGCGGGGCGGAAGACTGCGGGGGCACGGCGGTCGCCGGTGGGCTGGCAGGCTGGGATGCGGGGTGCATGGCGGGCGCCGGGGCGCCCTCGGCCGGAGCGGCAGATTGGGGCGCTGTGTGCGTGTGTTCGGCGGGCTGGCCTGCGGGGTCCGGTGTGGCCGCTGGTGTTCCGGGTGCCGGGTCGGTGGCGACGGTGAGGCTGTCGGGCGCCAGCGCGGGCGCCCGGGTGACAACTTCGGCCAGGCTCAGTCCGGCCGCGGGCGCGATCCGCTCCGCCTTCGCCTTCTCATACCTGCCCAGCGCTGTGATCTGCTTGTCCCGCACCGCTTCCAGCTTGGCCAGTGCGGCCTGCGCCTTCTTGATCTCATCCCGCACGGTGCGCAGTTCGGCGAGCGCGGCGGTGTAGCTCTGTGCGTCCATCACGATCCCTTGCAGGGCCTTGGGTTCAATCGGCGGTTTGGGTGGTGACGTAGGCGATCGCCCCACCGGAGTGGGAGAGGAGGCGGGTCCCCAGGAGCAGTTCGGCGATCTCTCGGTCGGCAGTCGCGGTTGCCGTCAGTTCCTTGATCGGGGTGGTCAGGTCGGTGACGTGGCCGGCTAGGCCGTGTATCGAAAGTGGATCTTGACCTGTGAATGATCGTGGTTCATGGGGCGGGGAGATCTCACGGATGAGCAGTGGGCTGTGTTGGCGCCGTTGTTGCCGACAGGGACGAAGGCGGGGCGGCCGCCCGTCTGGCCGCGGCGACAGTTGATCGACGGCATACGGTTTCGGGTCAGGACCGGTGTTCCGTGGCGGGACGTGCCCGTCGAGTACGGGCCGTGGGGCCGGGTCTACGACTTGTTCCGCCGGTGGCAGCGGAACGGCACCTGGCACCGGCTCCTCACCCGGCTCCAGTCCCTGGCCGATGCGAAGGGCGCGATCGTGTGGGACCTGAGTGTCGACTCCACGGTGTGCCGCGCTCATCAGCATGCAGCCGGGGCCCGAAAACGGGGCTACCTGCAAAAGGAACCACCCGATGGTGTCTTTACCGAGCCCCGTGATCACGGGCTGGGACGCTCGCGCGGCGGGTTCACCACCAAGCTGCACTTGGCTGTCGAGCAGGGCCAGAAGCCTCTATCGATCGTGGTGACGGCCGGGCAGCGTGGCGACTCACCGCAGTTCGAGGCCGTGCTGGAGAAAGTTCGCGTGCCTCGCGTCGGGGCGGGGCGGCCACGGATCCGCCCCGATCGCGTGCGTGCTGACAAGGCGTACGCCTCCCGCAAGAACCGCGCCTACCTGCGTAGACGAGGTATCCGCTGCATCATCCCGGACAAGCTTGACCAGGCGCGTCACCGCAAACAGCTCGGCTCCCACGGCGGCCGGCCGCCGAAGTTCGACCCGCTCGACTACCGCGATCGCCACGCGGTCGAGTGCGGAATCAATCGCCTCAAGAGGCACCGCGCCGTTGCCACGAGATACGACAAGCTGGCGGTCCGCTACGAGGCGACCGTCCTCATCGCAGCCATCAAAGAGTGGCTGTGATCGAGGGAGTGCACGCCAGGCCCTACGATGCGGGCCATGGAGTGTTTTGACGCCCGGCGTACACGTCGCTGAGGAGCCCGTCTCACCGCCAAATCTGTGGCAGGGAGCAGGCCGAACGACGTCCGTGTTCCGCCCGGGTATCAAGCCCTCAGCCTGAGAGGCACACTTCCGTGCTCATCCGCGCATTCACCCAGCACGATCTGGCACCACTCACCGAACTGACCATCGACACGTTCCGGCCGTTCTACGAGGAATCCTTCCGCCCCTTGATGGGCGAGACCGTCTTCGCTGTTCAGCACGGCAACTGGCGCGACGACTACCGCAAACAGGTCGCCAAACTACACGCCCCCGAACGGCACACGCACGTCGCCGTCGCCGAAGCGGAAGACGCCATCGCGGGCTACGTGGCGTGGAGCGTCAACCCGGCCCGCAAGAAAGGTGAGGTCACGATCCTCGCCGTCTCCGCCCAGCACCGTCGTCACCATGTGGGCACGGCACTGTGCGAGCACGCCTTCGACCAGATGCGGGCCTTCGGTGCCGAGGTCGTCGAGATCGGCACCGGAGGAGACCAGTTCCACGCACCGCCTCGCGCCCTCTACGAGGCGCTCGGGTGCACTCCCCACCCACTCACGGTCTACTTCCGTCAACTCTGACACCTCCCGGGCGGCGCCCTCGGGCGCCCGCTCGGGTCGGCAGTCAGCTCTACAGGCCCACTTCCGGAACAGGCCCTAGCCGCGCGCTCGAACAGGACCTGCCCGACACTGACCGCCATCGCTACGCCTCCACCACGGCTACCGCCCATGACCAGGACGTGCACACCGCGGCACGCAACAGCTGGCGCTGGAGCCGCGACCTGGCCGCCGAGGCCGCCGACCGCTGGGCCATCCACCTGCCGCACGAACTCCACGAACAGATCAGCAGCCGCCTGAACGACCTTCGCTGACCACATCCGGCTGGGGCCACCGGACTCATCCAGTGGCCCCAGCATGGCGGCCACTTCCGTCGCACAACGCCAATTGAGATCATCTCTAAAGCGCGGTGCGGTGCTGCGGGCAAGCCGACGTATCCGGCTTGGGCGGCACGGTGGTGACAGGTGTGCACGGGCAGGGGCTCGTGTGCCGGTCGAGCTGCGGGTACCGCACAGTGCGCTCCGTCATCCTGCCGACGGCAAGGTCCACGTGACCAGCTCGAATGGACCCATCCACTCCATGGGGTTACCCGGTCCCGTCGGTTGACGTCCGGTCTCTCGCCCGCGGCGCCTGCCCTATGTGCGGCATCACCACGGACTGTTGCCCCATGGGGCCGGCCGATCGATGGAGCCCTCCTTGCGGGCACCGGCAGGCAGACGGGGACCGCGGCCCGGGGGGGGGCAAGCAGGGCGTGTTGCCCATGGACGCCGACGTGGCGCTCCCGGGCGTGATGCAGCGGGCTGTGTGCGGGCCGTGCGGATTTGGTGATGCGGCGGGGCCCTGCAGAAGGGGGATCGAACGGAACCAAAGGGCTGACCTGTTCGTCCGAGTTGGGCGGGTGCCGCTTAAGGGCCGCCAGAGCGTCTCGTCCCGTATCGGCCTGGGGCCGAATCGCGGCAGATTGCAGCAATTTACTTCTGCAACCTCTTTTGGTTTTGCATCTGCGCGTGCAGCGTTGCGGAATCAGAGGCTCCGCCGGTCTTCTAATCTACTTCTTTAGGGTGAAGGGTCGCACCGCTCTCAAGCCGACTGCGCGTATCCACAGATCACCATCACGAGGGACACAAAGCCCTGATCTGACCGTTCTTTTCGCTTAATTGGAGAAAAACGATCAGCGCCGCTGTGTGTTCTGCGGGATGTGCACCGGTTCTTGATTGACCGGAGGTCGCCGGCTCCGGGATGCCTCGCCGGGCAGAAATGAGGCCAGGGCTTTTGCATGACGCAGCGCTTTGCAGGTACTTCAACTTCGGTAGCGAACGCCGGGATGACGGCTGTACGTTCTCTTCCGCCTGCAGGGCCCACATTTCTTGGCCCGGACATGCAGGCGGCCCCGGGGGGCAACCCGGGGCCGGTTCGAGCCAAACAAAAGAGGATCAATGTTCAACTCAAAGAGCCGAGGCGTCTTCACAGTGCCCTCGACGTCCCGTGAAATTAGCATTCCGCGTTCTGCGGTACCAGAAACCACCGCACTGTGTGTCTGGGATGTCAGGCTGTGCATGAGTCTCGTCATGACCATGGTGGTGCTCGTGTGGGTGATGACTACCGAAGCGATTCCGGCCACCAGCGCTGGCCTGGTCTCGGGTGTGGTGATGGTGGCCGCGCGGCGTTCAGGGCTGCGCTACCTGCGGGTTCGCCGCAGCTGAACGGCTGAGTGAGCTGGCGCCGGAGGCTGTCTGCCTTCGGCCCGGATCACAGCCGACCCATGTCACAGGGAGCACAGGTCCCCAGGGATTTGTGCTCCCTGCACCGTCATGACAGGTACGCGGGAGAGAGATTCAGCTATGCCACCGCCCCTTTATGCCCGCTGCGGGTTCTGCGGGTGCCGCTTCCGGCAGCGGACCGGCCCCGGACGGCGCCGGGACTACTGTGATGCCGCCTGCCGCCGTCGAGCGCAGCGGCAGCGCGACGGACATGATGTTCCCCTGCCGCCGGCGCTGTGCCCGTGGGCCCAGCAGATCGCCAGCGATCTGCAGGCGCTCACGGCCCGGCTCGCCGCGGCGGAAGCCGACCGCTCCTCCTTGCCGGTGCTGCTGGAGTGCGCCGCGCTCGTGGAGCGCGAGGTGGCCTGCTACGTCGCGGCGGCGGTCCATGACGCCCGCCGCTCGGGCCTGGGCTGGGAGGAGGTGGCCCAGGCCGCGGGCGTGGGCGTGCAGGCTGCCAGTTCGCACTGGAGCGAGACAAAGGTGCGCCGCTTGCTGTCACGGCGCGCCCGAGAACAGGGGCACGAGCGGGTCGGACGCCAGCGCCCGGTGCCCGACCAGGAGTTGACGCCTGACGGGCCTGGAGCGGCGCCCCGTGCGTTACTGCCCGCCCGGGCCCTGGGAACGGCCCTGTCGTTTCTGCAGCGTCGGAGCCAGGTTTCCATCAGTGAGGCCGCGCGGCAGGCGGATCTGTCGTCCTCCTACATCTCACGGGTCCTGGCCGGTGAACGCACACCCGTGTGGCCGGTGGCGCACATGCTGGCCACGATCTTCGGCGGCGATCCGGCGGAACTGAGGATCCTCTGGGAGGACGCGAAGGGGATCCGGCATCCCTCACGTCAGTCGGTGACGGCGGCAGCGGGCCGACTGCACGCGGCCCTGCGGGGGATGTACCTGGCTGCAGCCTGTCCCGATCTGGAGGGGCTGTGTGCCGGAACCACCCTGCCGGCTCAGCTGGCCGCTGCGGTCCTGGACGGTGATCTGATTCCCGACTGGCCCACCACGGCACTGCTCGTGGGCCGTCTGACCGCCGATCCCGCCGTGATCCGGCCACTGTGGGAGGACGTCCACTACGCCGTGCTGGTCTCGCACGACATCTTCCCCGCTGCGGGCATGCCCTCGCCCATACCGGACAACGACACGGCGCACGATACGCAGAGGCCGTCGTGAACCGGACCGCGCCGCCGGACCCGGCCCCCGCACGGGCGGCGCGCGACACGGACAGAGACCTGCCACTGGACCAACTGGCCTTCCGCCAGATGCACCGCACCGCCTACCTCCGCTATACCGAAGCCCGCACCGGAAACCGTGCGATGGCGGTGCAGGTCGTGGAGGCGGCCTTTGCTGAACTCGCCGTGCGCTGGGCCGAGATGCTGCGCCACCCCTGCCCGGCGGCCCTGGCCTGGCACGTGCTGTGCCAGGCCCTGGACGTCCGCACCGGCCGCTGCCCGCGCCGCCCCGATGACACGGATCACCGGTGCCTGCAGCAGCGCCAGGACGACGCAGTGCTGCTGCACCGTCACCTGCAACTTCCCATCTCCACAGCGGCCGACCTTATGGGCCTGGACACACAGTTGGTCCGGGCCCTGTTGCGCCAAGCCGCATCCCCCCGCCCCTAGCGCCCAGGTTCTCCAGCGGCGCACGAGAGGGCCTGCACAGTTGCGCGGGCGCTCGTTTCTCTCCCCCGGCGGGAGTTTCCCTCCCGCCCTCCCCAGATCGCCCGATCGTGGACTAGTCCCCGCCAAACCAGCTCTCTAGCATGGTCAGTCCACCTAACGGACGAGTCTCGGCAGAGAACCAGGGGAGCGGATGGTCCACGGGGAGAAGCCGATTTCTCACGCTATTGATGCCCATACGCCCAGTGTTGCCCGCATGTACGACTGGCTGCTGGGCGGAGTGGAGAATTACGCCTCCGACCGCGATGCGTGCGCCCAGCTACTCGAGATCGCCCCCTCCAGCAAGGCGCTGGCCCTCAACAACCGGGCCTTTTTGCGCAGAGTCGTGCGCATCCTCGCCAAGGACTACGGGGTGCGCCAGTTCCTTGACCACGGCTCCGGGCTGCCCACCCAGGACAACGTGCACCAGGTCGCCCAGCACATCGATCCCGGCTGCCGCGTCGTCTACATCGACAACGACCCCATCGTCCTCGCGCACGGTCGCACCACCCTGGAAGAGAACGGCAACACCGCCGTCATCAGCGCCGACATGCGCGAGACGGAGGAGATCTTCGGGCATCCCGAGGTCCAGCGGCTCATCCACCTCGACGAACCGGTGGCAGCCCTGTTCGTGTCGGTCCTGCACTGCCTGCCCGGCGAACAGGAACCCGCACAACTGGTGGGCAGGGTCGCCGACAAGCTACCCAAGGGCAGCTTCATGGTCATGTGCCAACTCGTCAGCGACAATCCGGCGGTACGCCAGGGGGTAACCGACCTCATGGCGCAGAGCACGGGCGGCAACTGGGGCCGGGTCCGCGAACAGCGCGAGGTCGAGGCGTTCTTCACCGGCATGCAGATCTTGCCGCCCGGGCTGACCGACGTGGTCGACTGGCGCCCCGACACCCCGCCCCCTCCCCCAGACCAGCGCCCGGAGGACTGGATGGAGTGGGGAGGGGTCGCCCAACTCTAGAACCAGAGCTGCAACACCCTCAGGATCACCGGCAGCTGACCATCGCCGGAGCCTTCGCCGAGGAGGGCCACGATCTCGAGCGGGGCGCGGCCCACGTCATCAACCCGCTCGATCCATCCCTGTGCCTGGGCAGCTGTCCCACGCTCATGGACGGCGGGGGTGCGTGGCTGCCCCGCGCGTGCGGCGAGGCAGCGCCGAGGTCTGCTGCCGGCAGTGCCACACCAGCTGCCGGCCTGCATCGTTGCCTGCTCTTGCTGCGGCGCGACGCGGCTGCGCAGGCTGGCCCTGCTATGGCGTGTTGGCCCACAGGTGAAAGGCCAGCGGCTAAGAGATCGCGCGGATAGGTCAGGGTCGTCGGGCCGGGCGGGCATCCCACCGGTAGGCCGTCCAGGCCCGGCGTAGCAGCCTGCGGATCACGATGACCGCGCTGGCCAACGCCACCCATGCGTTCTGCACCACCGCGAGCCGGTCGGTCACGATCGCTAACGCCTTGAACCCCCGGTTGTGCCAGGAGTTGGTCCGCTCGATCACCCACCTGTGGGTGTGGTTGATCGGGGCGAACTGCCCCTTCGGGGTGATCCGCCCAGCGCAGCCCAGCTCTTCCAGCAGCGCCCGGGTGGGCTGTGAGTCGTAGCCGGCGTCCAGGTGCACCGTGATCGCCGGGGGCAGACGGAATCCGAACAGGTGCAGGGTCTCCAGAGTGGGGCGCAACAGCGGCGAGTCGTTGCGGTTCGCGCCAGCCAGGACCCACCCCAACGGCAAGCCCTCACCGTCGACCAGTACCGAACGCTTCAGACCGCTCTTGCCTCGGTCCACCGGGCTGCGTCCGGTGTTCTGGCCACCGCCAGGGGCTTTCACGATGCACCCGTCCACAACGAGGTTCTCAAGGTCGAGGCCGATGGCCTCGTCGTATGCCTCCAGCGCCAGCTGGTGGAGCCGCTCGAAGAGACTGTGGGCGATCCACTCATCCCGCCGGGCCCTCATCGTGGTTGCCGAGCAGGTGTGGTCGGCGTGTTGCTGATAGGTGCCTCCGAGCACGAGGCGGGCCAGGAGCTTGTCGAACACGACCCGGTCGGGGATGCGGGGGCGGTGGCAGCCCAATGGATGAGCGGCCACTGCCCGATTGGGCAGGAGGGCTTGGAACTGCTCCCACAACGGGTCGGTTATGGATGCGGGCAGGACGGGCACGTGACCTTCGTTCGGCCGTAGAGGGCGTTGACCAGCAAGTCCCGCAGGGGTGTGCCGTCCCGACTGTCATGGCGGCACACCCTTGCGGGACGAAAGTCACCCGGCCTGTTCCTGCAGGTCTGTTGCGGGAGCGGGCGCGGGCATGCGCCAGGCCACGACCGCGCCGGTCACGAGCCCCATGGCGGCCAGCAGGGTGGCGACCAGGAACGGATCGAGGGAGTGCAGGGACGGGGCGAACCCGATCCCGACGCAGAGTGCCACCCCGGTCGCACCGCCCAGCTGGTCAGCCGCACGCTGGACGCCCGAGGCGGTCCCGGCGTCGTCCTCAGTGACGCCGCTGACCGCGAGGTACTGGAGCCCCACAAGGCCAAACCCCATCCCGGCCGCGATCAGGAGCATGGCCGGGATCATCGCTACACCGTCTGCCCGCAGGGCCGCGATGGCCGCGATCACTGCCATCGCGGCCGCGGTGAACCCGATGCCGGCGAGCACGCACGCGCGTGCTCCCCAGCAGCCCAGCAGGCGGGGCACGAGCAGGGAGAACACGATCAGCGAGAGGGCCAGAGGAAGCATCGTCAGACCCGCGCCCAGCGGGCCGATGCCCAACCGGTCCTGCAGATACAAGGTGAACAGCAGGAACGAGGTCGACAGCGCCCCGCTCAGCAGCATCGTGGCCAGGTTGGCCGCCACACGCGTGCGGTTGGCGAAGAAACGCAGCGGCAGCAGCGGGTTGCGCGAGCGTGCCTCGATCTGCACGAACCCGGCCCCAGCGGCCATCGCCCCGGCCAAGGCCCCCACGATCACCCATGCGGGCGTTCCGGGTTCACCGGCCTCGACCACGCCGAAGGTGAACAGCAGCGGGCAGGCGGTCAGCAGCAGCGCGCCGGGAAGGTCCAGCCGCGAAACGTCCTTGGTCACAGGCCGTTCCCCCTCGACCAGGAAGACGGCCGCCAGCAGCACGATCAGGATGAACGGGACCGAGACCAGGAAGATCCACCGCCACCCCAGGTGGGCGGTGATGACTCCGGACAGGACGAACCCGACCACGAGACCGCAGCTGGCCACCGCCGCCCACATGCTCAGGGCCCGCGACCGGCGTGGCCCTTCGGGGAACATCAGGACGATGGTGGCCATCGCGGCAGGCAGCGCGATGGCCTCACCGGCGCCCTGCAACAAGCGCGCGACCACCAGCAGCGCAAACGTGGGAGCCAGGCCCGCCAGCAGGGACGCGGCGCCGAACAGGCCGGTACCGAGCAGCAGCACGCGCCGGCGCCCGAGCAGGTCGCCCAGCCGGCCACCGAGCATCAGCAGCCCGCCACCGGTGACCGTGTACCCGACCACGACCCAGGTCAGAGCGTGCTCGTCGACGTCGAAGTCAGCGCCGATCGAGGGCAGGGCGATGTTGACCACGGTCACGTCGACCGCGATGAAGAACTGCAGCATGGACATCGCGCCCAGCACCAGCCATGCGCGTGCCGGGGACGGGCTGTGCCCGCGAGAAAGGATGCCTGGAAGCATCAGGTGCTCCGTCGCTCAGAAGAAGTTCTGAGCAGCACTAACGTGCCGCTCCGGTCTGAATCACGAAGCGGCTGGACGTCCAGGAAGAGTGTGTGAGTCGAACGTCCCGCCGCTAGCGGGACGACCTGGTCACTGCGGCGCAAGCGGCCGCACACGAAGCAGCAGACATGCCGTGAACGCTACCAGGGCAGAGACACCCGGCTCAGACACCTGCCTGACATCTCACCTCTTCACTCGTAGGCCCGTTCGCCAGAGCTTCTCGGGCACCGGGAACTCTGGCGCCGCGGAGCACCTATCCGCGCGATCTCTAAGCGCTGGCGTTGAACAGAGCTGTCCAGTCAGCCGCGTCGGCGTCGAGGTCAGAGACCCGGACGGCGTAGCCGACGGCCAAGTCGCTGGTGTGCGAGCGGCACTGGCCGACGTACACCCCGATGACCTTCCAGTGGTCCCCGATCCGTCCCGAGATGACCGGAGCCCCAGAACAACCTCCACCGGAGACGGTGCTGAGTTCGAAGAAGCGGTCGCCTTGCACGGCCGGCAGCGTCCGGGAGACCCGGCGACGGATGTACCCCTCGGAGTACACCAAGTCGGGGCGCTGGAGCACCCGGTCATCGGGGCCAACGATCTCGTACAAGACCGCGTCTGGATATCCCCAAAGGGTGTAGTGCAGGCTCGCGTGCTCGTCGGTGCGGCTCAGGGTGAAGGGCGAGGGGTAATCACCTGGCTCCAGCCGCAGTACGGCCACGTCCTGCGTGGGGTGCTTGTGGATTGCCTGGATTGCGGCTGGCTGCCAACTTCCATCGTTCCCAATGAACAGGACGGCGGCCTCACCAAGCACCAGGGCGTCCGCGACGTGGCGGGCGGTCATGGCGAGGCCGCCGGTCCCTTCCAAGAGGAACGCGGTCCCCGCCAGACCCACGTACTTGACCTGATCCGGCAGCCGTTCCACCCGGACGACGGGCACGACGAAGTTAGCGACGCGTTCCGGATCTCTCTCAGGCACGCCATCAGGTCTACCAGAGCCAGAGTGTCGTGAGCCCGCACGGCGTTCAGGTGACGTTCCCCGTGCCCCGGCCGGACTGGCCCATCCGATCAAGGAAACCCGCTCTTCAGGACGTGCGTTTCCGGGGGATGTCCAAGGCGCCCGGGGTCAACGCTCTTCGCTGGCGAGCCGGCGGTAGCGCGCAATCGCCTGGTCCAGCAGTCTTCTGCTGTCGCTCCACGAGGCGGCGGCGTGGCTGACCTGGGCCAGCACGTGCCGGTACTGGTCCACCTTCGCGGGCTTCGTCAGATAGGAGGCACTGTCCAGCAGTTCGATGTAGACCAGTTCCGGCGGCCCGCCGTCCCCGAAGCGCAGGTGCGTGATCGGGTGCGTCGGGGCCACGCTGGCGCCCTTGTCGAATTCGAGGATGCGGATGTTGACGCCTTTGGACTCCGCGGCGCACTTGAGGTATTCGAGCTGACCACACATCACCTCGGCGCCGCCCACGGGGCGTTGCAGAATGCCCTCATCCAGCAGGGCGATCACCTGAGGCGGCTGCCCCTTCCGCAGCAGCTTGGTGCGTTCCATCTTCATCTGCACGCGCCGCAGGATCTCCTCTTCCGACGCCCCGGGCATCGCGGCCTCCACCAGCACGCGGGCGTAGTCCGGGGACTGTAAGAGCCCCGGCACGACGTGGTTCTCGTACGTGTAGATCTTGTCCGCGGTGCCTTCCAGGCCGATGAGCCGCCTAAGGAAGGAGGGGGTCACGTCGTTGTACTGCTCCCACCATGCGCTGTCCTCCATCAGCCGCAGCAGCTGCTCGATCTCCAGCAGCTTCTCGCGGCCAGCGCCGTAGAACCGCGCGAGGTCGACAACGTCCCTTTCACGCGGAGGGCTCTCGCCCCGCTCCATCCTGCTGATCTTGGAGATGGAGGCGCGGATGACGGGCGCCACGTCCTTGATGGCCAGCCCCCGCTCCTGCCGCATCCTGCGCAGCTCGTCCCCCAGCATGCGCGCCGCGGCCTCCCGCTTGGAGTCCTGCCCCGGCATGGACAGGACCGGCGCGACGGGCGACTCACGATCCTTGTGGACAGCGGACATGCGAACTCCTGTAGGGGAATGGGCAGATGAGGCCAGTCTCCCAGAGTGTGGTCCGCATGTCCGCTGAACAACCTATGCCCTGAGCATCACGGAGTCAGGTGATCGAATTCTGCGTCTTTGACTCCGGTCACGAAGGCTGCGATCTCCTCGCGGGTGAATACCAGAGCGGGACCGTCGGGGTGTCGGGAATTGCGTACCGCCACCTCTCCCTGCGGCAGGGAGGCAAGCTCGACACAGTTGCCGCTCCCCGTACTCGCCTTGGCCTTGATCCACCTGACATCCGGAATCTGGTCGGCCGCTACGCCGTTGCTGTACTGCATCCCGTTCCCTCACTCCTCACGCCTCGTTGCCCATCACGAAAGCCGGAGCCTCCCCAAGGCCACTCCCCCGGGCCACGCTCAGCTCCCGCCCGCTATGCAATCCCATATGCAATTGCATGGCGGGCGGTAGGTGAGAATGCTAGTGATTCAGGCTTCGACATACCGTCCCCCGGAAGGGTGTTCTTCACAGTGTCTGAAAATGGCACACCACTCCCCGCGCACCACGCCAGCCCGGCAGGCGAGGAGGCCCATGTGCCGGCGCACCCCGTCCCCAGACCCCTCGACTGGGGCCTGGCCATGGGCCTGGGAATCCCCGCTTTCGCCGCCCACCGCTTCCGCTCCGACCCCCGAGCTCTCGTCCGCATCAGGACGTTCATCGCGCAGACGCTCCGCCAGTGGGAACTGACCACCTGCCTGGATGACACCGTCCTGGTGGCCAGCGAACTGGCATCAAACTGCCTGCTCCACACCCTGCAGACCGGCCACGAACACGATGCCGGGTGGCTCGGCCTGGCACACACTCGCCACGCAGTCCTGTGCACCGTCACCGACCCGAGCCCCGTACCCGCCGCCCCCCAACAGCACGATCTCCTCGCCGAAACCGGCCGCGGACTTCGCATCGTCCAGGCCCTCAGCGACGACTGGGGATGCACCGTGCCAGCCGATGGCCCGGGCAAAACGGTCTGGGCCCGCATCGCACGTTGACATCCTCACCGCCTCACGGACGGGCGGCACTGCCTGCCTGTCGCTGGTCACCGGCTGAAGGTGACTTCCTCGTTCAGCGGGCCGCACCGGCCCCGCCCGTCGGCAGATGCCATTCCTGTCATCGGTGCGGCCGGTGGGCGGGTCTGCTCGACCGGTAGTGGCCCGTGTTCACCTGCATCTCCCAGGGGGATGGCGGCCGCGACACGGGTCGAACAAGTTGACCAGAATTAAACTACGGGGCCTTCCACGATGGGTATCCGTTGTTCATGACGGGGAACGGCGTGCGGGCTTCTGTGGGAGTGGCTAGCGTCCTGGTGTGCCCAGGAAGAAGAGCGGGAAGCTCGCAGCAGACATGTTCATGCAGGCGTCTCAGCGGATTTGGGACTTTGTGCTTGAGGCGGAGGAAGCCAAGCTGACCGATCAGGCGTTGACCTGGGTGTACGAAGCGGCCCTCGTCAAGACTGCGGTGGCATTCGAGAAGTTGATGCTCGACTGCCTGATCACGGCCGTCAACAATGACACCTCAACGATCAGCGCGAAGACCGGAGTTCCCTTCCCGCGCCACCTCAACGACGAGGTCTGCGAGTACCTGCTCACTGGGGGCGGATACTTCGACTTCAAGGGAGGCCAGGGTGGTCTCGTCAAGGTGATCAAGGAAGTCGTGGGCACCGAGCACTACCTCTATAGGGTCGTGAAGAGCCCGCAGCATCGAGACCCCATCAACCTGCTGGTCGCTCTGCGCAACTTTGCTGCGCACGAGAGCGCCAAGGGCAAGTCAGCCGCGCTAAGAGAGCATCTGATCTAGGTAGTTGGTGTTCTGGGATGATTTTGTGACTGGTGGTGTTGGTGGTCGTTGGATGAGGCGTGAGTGTTCGTCGTCCGTATCGCAGTGATGTGTCCGACGCCCGTTGGGCCTTGATCGAACCGGTCTTCACCGCCTGGCGGGCGAGACGGAATGGACCGGGCACCGCGGCCCGGGTGCACGATCTGCGGGAGATCGTCAACGCGATCCTCCACGTCAACCGCACCGGCATCCCGTGGGAGTACCTGCCGCACGACCTCCCTCCGTACAAGACCGTCTACGACTATTACGCGAAGTGGGAAGCGGACGGCACCACCCAGCAGGTCCACGACCTGTTACGCGACAAGACCCGGCGGGCTCACGGCCGCAGTGCGGAACCCACCGCGGCCGTGGTGGACGCGCAGAGCGTGAAGACCTCGGCAAACGTCCCCGAGACCAGTCAGGGCATCGACGCCGGCAAGAAGATCAAAGGCCGCAAACGGCACCTGATCACGGACACGCTCGGTCTGGTGCTTGCCGTCCTCGTCACCGCCGTGAACGTGCACGACACCACCGGCGGCAAGCTTCTGCTCGACGACCTGTCCGCGGCACACCCCAGCGTGACCAAGGTCTGGGCCGACGGCGGTTACCAGAACAGCATCTTCAACCACGGGGCCCGGCTGGGTATCGATGTCGAGGTGGTGCAGCGGCCAAGGGCGAAGGGGTTCGAGCCGCTGCCGAAGCGGTGGGTGATCGAGCGGACCTTTGGCTGGCTGATGCAGCACCGCCGTCTAGCACGGGACTACGAAGCACTACCGCAGAGATCGCGGGCGATGATCCACTGGGCGATGGCTAACAAGATGTCCCGCGAACTGACCGGAGAATCCGTACCAACCTGGCGAATCGAAACGGACATCCCACTCACATCTGCGTGAACAGTGATCAGATGCTCTCTACACCGCTCTGTCACCGGCCACACGGGCCGATGCCTACCTGTGTTGTCTGTGCCAGGAACCGCGCCGCGCCTACTACTGGGACCACTGCCACGAGCCCGGGCACGGAAAGGTACGCGGACCGGTCTGCGCCAGTTGCAACACCCTGGAAAGCGGCGGCTGGTACTACCTGCAGACTCCCGGGGCGATGGCTCACCTGCTGCGCTGCATCGACTGCCGACGCAAGAGCACGTTGCCCGCGCATCATCGGGCCCGGCTGGTCCGTGACCTGCTCGAGCCCGACGCGCATACGGACTGCGAGTGGGAGCCCTACCGCGGTCATGCTCGTAGTGAACCAGACGGCTCGGTATCGGTGGCCCTCTCGTGCAATCACGGCCTGGAGGCGCACCGGTGGGACCAGGTGGTCCCGGCAGCCGACGTGGCACGTCTGGTCCGTGAGTCCGTCCACCACGCGCTGACAGAACAGGCATGAGGGGGCTGCCTGACTGGGCCAGAAAACTCGCCTTGTCACTCGAGCAGGATCTGTTCGCTGCGCTTGGGGCTGTCGCGGAGTTCTAGGAGGTCACGGCGGTTTGTGATGAGCTCGCGCAGAGCCAGCGTGGCGGTGGTGATGGCCAGGTCTCGAGCGTCGTCAATCTTCTTCGGCGTGATGTCTTGTGCGCCGTGGACAATGCGGCTTCTCATGTCGTAGACGCCTTTGGCCAATTTGAAGAACGCACGACGTTCTTCCAGTGTCGGATAGAGCAGGCGGGCCAGGGAGGCGCATACCCGGAAGGTGATTTCGGCGTGGGTGCCAAAGATGGATTCCCAGACAATGACGGCGTCCACCAGCGCGTCGGTGGAATCGAAGCGCTCGGTGACAGCTCTGAGCAGTCGTTGGGGTGCGTGCCCAAGGTTCGTAAGGGGGGCAGCATCCAGGGCTGTGATCCACCGTTCCCACTCCTCTGCCTGCTCGACTGAGATGCGTGTAGGCGTGCGGTGACGCAGCCGCGCAAGCTCGGTGTAGGAGAAGCCGTTCGCGGGGGCAGTCGGGCTCTCGATCAGGGACCAGGTAGGCAGGAGCGCAGGGGAGCTGGGACTATTCATCGTCAGTGTGAAGGCCAGTCGTACCTGCTGGGCTCGTCGCGCGAGCTCCTGGTGGCTGCCTGGGTGGGTGGTGGCGCGCATCGGGGGCGTTTCGTCCCCGGCATGCAGCGTGACCTTCGCGCCCCATGGCACGCTGCACTCGATGGTCAGGTCTCCGGTGCCCTGGCTTCGGATCACCGTCCCGTCGTCAAGGTGGCTTTCGGCGGCCGCAGTTCCCCCTCCGTGTTGGGCGAGGAGGTTGTCGGTTCTGCGGGTGGCGCGCACGCGCCCCCAACTGGTGATGATCTCCTGTTTCTGGTCCGGGAGGAGGATTCCTGTCAGACCCGCGAGACCCGTGGCCTGGACCTCCTGTTCTGCGTAGGCGTTGCGTGCTTGTCGGAGTGCCTGCGGGAGGCCTTGCAGCAGATCCTCCAGCTGCGGTGGCCTACGCAATGCCGCCTGCCGGAAGGCGGCCACTGCGATGCTTGGGCCAACGCCTGCCAGCTGCATCGTCTGCCCGCCGGTGCTTGAGTCGATCCACACACTCTGCTCTGATGTCGAGTCAGTCGTGAAGGGCAGCGTGGAGTCAGCTGCAACCATGCGATCGAGGCGGGCCCGGGCTGGGGTAGACCAACCCAGCCCAAGCCCGGAATCACCGAGGAGGAGCCCGCCGAAACACTCTGCTACCCACGCTTGAAGGGCGGCAAGAACAGCATCGCCCGCTGGCTCAGGGAGTACCGGTGGGGCCCCGCCGGCCAGTAGCCGCAAGTCATTGGCCAGCAGCGTGTCTGAACCGGGGCTCGGATGCAGAAGACGGGCCAAGCGAAAGTGGGCTGGCAGAGACACGTCCGCAGGCAGTTCCTGCGCAAGCTGGTGCACCGTCGAGATCACTTGTTGCTGTTCCGGACTTCGGTCACCGCTTCCGCTTTCGACGGCGAGGATCCAGTCGACGAAGGCGTCTCCACTAATCCGGCGGATGTCACTCTCGAAGGAACGTCCGCCCTCAGGCTGATCAGTCACCGGACAAGGGTAGATGCTCGTATCGCCCACGCTGCGGACTTGAAGTGCCCCCGGCTCGATGGATTCGGTGATCCTGCGTACGTGAGGCAACGACTTCGACTGGATTCAGCAGCCAGAGCCAAACTCATGACCGTCGTACGAACGATGCACCTCGTAGCGGCCCCTGGAAGAAGGGGGCGACCAACGCACCGACCCAAAGCTCGTCAGTGACCACGTGGGGTCCGGTGGGGCGCGGCGGGGATGTCGTGGATGTGACGTTAAGCCCCATCACTGACAATGGCGGTAGCTGTCCGCCGCTGCAGCGCGCTAGGTGTATTGATCACGAGCGTTGTTAACGCTGGCCGGGCTTGATCATGGCGAAGACCTCCGGTGTGGTGGAGCTGTCTAGGACTGCACCGCACGGAGGTCTTCGTGTCCCACCGTAATGCCCGGCTGACCGTCCACGGCAGGCGGCTTCTCATTGAACGCGTCCGCACGGGCCGTCCGGTAGCGCATGTCGCAGCCGAGATGGGCATCTCGCGCGTCACCGCCCACAAGTGGGTCCGGCGCTGGCGGGCCGAAGGCGAGCAGGGACTGCACGACCGCTCCAGCCGGCCTCGCACGACCCCGCACCGCACCCCGGCGACGACCGAGGCCCAGGTGTGCCGCCTGCGCCAGGACCGCAAGCTCGGTCCCGCCCGCATCGGCCCGATCCTGGGCCTGCCCGCCTCCACCACCCACCGGATTCTGGTCCGCCACCGGCTCAACCGCCTGGCCTTCCTGGACCGGCCCACCGGCCAGGTCATCCGCCGCTACGAACGCGACCGCCCGGGCGAGCTGATCCACGTCGACGTCAAGAAACTCGGCCGCATCCCCGACGGCGGCGGCCACAAGGTGCTGGGCCGCCAGGCCGGCCGCGTCACCCGCAGCAACATGGGCTTCGACTACATCCACTCCGCTGTCGACGACCACACCCGCCTCGCCTACAGCGAGATCCATGCAGATGAGAAGGCCGCCACCTGCGCTGCCTTCCTGCGCCGGGCCGCAGCCTTCTTCACCGCACACGGCATCGACTCCATCGAACGCGTCCTGACCGACAACGCCTGGCCCTACCGCAAGAGCTTCGCCTGGCGCGATGCCCTGGCCGACCTCGGCGCGACCGGCAAACTCACCCGCGCCTACCGGCCACAAACCAACGGCAAAGTCGAACGCTTCAACCGCACCCTGCTCGACGAATGGGCCTACCAGCGGCCCTACACCAGCAACACCGAACGCACCGCAGCCCTGGCAGACTTCCTCCACACCTACAACCACCACCGCAGCCACACCGCACTCGCAGGCCACCCACCGATCAGCCGCGTCAACAACCCTGCGGGTCAATAAAGCTAGGGCGCCATCAGTCCTCCAGCCAGGGCAACCGGGTGGTCCGCCAGGCGAGGTCCTAGTGCATGCAGGCCGGACAGCGGTGTTCCCGCAGCCAGTGGGGCTCATGCGTCATACGGCTGCCGTCAGGCCTTCACCAGTTCGACCAACCTTCCATTTGCTGAGCTACACACCTCACATGCTGTGCAAGCCCTGCGGTGAAGGAGGTGAAGTCTTCTCCGAAGTAGGCGCTGACCAGGCCAAAGAGCGGGGCGTCAAGGGACAGCTGGTCCCGCACACGGCCGTCAGGCCGGTAATGGACGAGCGTGTTACGGAATTGCGGGTTCGCCTGGATGATTTTCAGGCTCATCGGCGCGGTGAGGATGGCCTCCAATGTCTGGCGTGTGGAGGGCCGCAGTTGCGAACCATAGGTGTTGGCGAGTTTAGTCAGACTCGAGAGGGTGTGATGCAGTGTGACGTAGCGCAGCTTCACGACGGTGGCGTCGGACTGCCCGTTGGTCTCCTCCGCGAGGAGCACGTCGACCACGTTGAGCGCGCATGTGAATGCTGTCAGAGCCGCTTTGATCTCTTCGGGGATAGCTGGATCAAAGGACTTCTGATAGGTCTTCTTTGCGCGTACGTCCTTGGCCGTCGGGCTCTTCGATATCACTTCCATGAAGGACGTGCCTGTCCAGTCCAGTTCGCCCGTGGCTGCTGCCGTGTATCTCGATATTTCGGAGGCGACGGTGCGGAGTTCGCGGCCAAGGCTGGGAGGGTCGTGGATTTGGCTGGGCGAGAAGGACATGAAGAAGTTCATGACGTGCGAGGTTGAGATGACTCTGCCCTGGTAGCGCCACAGGGCGAGGTCCGTTTCCAGCGGACGTGCCAGAGGCAGCCAGGTGTTGCCCAGGAACTCTGCGCGATGAGCCTCGATGATACGTCCGAAGTCCGCGCCGATGGCGGGCAGTTTCTTCTGCGTGTCGTCGAAGAGCTTCACCGAGTGACGCGCGCGCTCGATGACATCGGCGCAGTCGTACACGAGGGTCTGGGCGAGGTCTGTCTCGATCGCCCGCAACGCCCGATGGGACTCGTGGACCATGAGACAGCTGTAGTTGTACATGCACATCAGGGGAACGATCGCCCGATCACCAGCCTCGACGGCGCCTTGCATGACGCGTCGCAGGAACATCAGGTCCTGCGCGATCAGGCCAAGAGCGATGTCGTTGCCCGGCGAGGTACTTGTCGTCATGGCCTGCGTTTCCCGAACATTGCAGTGGTAGTGCCGGTATAAGGGACGCGGTCAGCGAAGAGGGCTTCGGCTCCGGGCAGTCCCTCGACGGGGGTGATGCCTTCGTATCCCATGTTGCCTGGGGCGAAGAGGACGCCGGGGTGCGTCATGATCACTGGATCGAAGCTGAGGACAGCCCAGAACAGGTCTTCGTTCGCCCACCAGTCTTCGCTGCTGATGCGAAGGAAGCGGTGGTTGGGCTCGCTGATGCTGAGGTTCACGTACGACCAGTACTTGGGATCCTCACGACGCCACTTGGTGTTCTCGTGGTAGATGTTCTCGAGGTACTCGTCATTGGCAAGAAGTGCCCGAGCTTTGCACAGCCGCTGCACGAGGATGCCGAGCAGACCACGGTTGGTGGTGAAGTGCACCACTTCGGTGATCTTCCGTTTCTGGATGAGCGTGCTGATTCCCTCGGCGTGTATGTCGCCGTCCGATGTGGGCGGACTCGGCTTTGTGGTGGTCATACGGCCTTCACGTCATAGGTGTCCGGGTCCATGCAGGCGATGAGGTCGCTGGCCTCGGAGGGCTTGTAAGTGATGGTCAACGTCTTGCGAGCGCGTCCAGCTGACATGGCCAGCAGGCGCAGGTGGGCGTCTCGTTCGCTGTCGCCGGGCTCGGTGGCGTGCGGCATGACCTCGCTGTTGAGGCCGACGATGATCACGTGGTCGAACTCCAGACCCTTTGCGGAGTGCATGGTCGACAGCGCCACGTTCACCGGGCCGGTGGGCCATTCCCCGGTACGCGTGAGCGGGACCCAGGCCAGCCCGGCTGCATTCAGGCGTGCCTTGACCTCGCTGAACCAGCCGCCGCCCTTGGCATGGAGGATGACGACGGACTCGTCGTTCTCCGGGCCGAGGTCGTTGAGGAACTGCACCACGTGGTCCATCTGCTGGGTGAAGGTCCCCTGGACCAGCAAAGGCTTGTCGCCGTCCTCCCCACACGAGGAGAGATCCGGGATCGCGGCGTCGTCCGTGGTCTCTACGTCGCGCAGCAGGAGGGCGGCGAAGGCAGCGATCTGCCGGGTGTTACGGAAGTTCTTCGACAGCAGCTTGCTGTTGTGCGGCCCCACGCTCAAGCCGACTTCAGCCCAGGTGAAGCGCTGGGGGTAGATGCGCTGGGCCGCGTCGAGGACGAAGGTGAGGGTGTGCTCGTCGGTGACGTGGTTGAGGACCGCCCGGACCTGGTTGGCGGAGAAATCCTGGGCCTCGTCCACAACGACGACGTGGTACGGGTCGTCGGCGCGCTTGGCCGCCATGGCGTTGGCCAGGTCAGCCCAGTCCCAGGCCTGCTGTTCCTTCTTCCACTCCTGGAAAGGAACGATCACCTCGTCCAGCAGCCGACGGCGCAGCGAGGCCGGCATGCGCGGGGAACGGCCACGGCCCTGCCGCTCGCACTCGATGTACTCGGTCAGGCGGTCCGGCGTGAAGCGGCCCAGGACATAATCCACTTCAGAGCGTACAAAGTCCTCGGACAGGGGCAGGGCCGCGGCCAGGGCGTCCAGCTTTCCGTTGTGCTCGTGCTCTTGAAGGATCCGCTCGTAGGGCACACGGTTGGTGGCCCACTTGGCGAAGGTGGAGATCGTTAGCTCGACGTCGTTGCCCTTGATCTGTTCCTTCGTCAGTTCCTCGATGTAGCCGCGCAGGGTCTTGTTGTAGGTGAGGACCAGGACGCGGACGGGGCCGTCGATGAAGCCGTCACGGCGGCGGCGCTGCCAGTACCGGACGGTGAACTTCAGCCGGTACAGGGCGGTGGTCGTCTTGCCGCTGCCGGCGGCGCCCCGTACGACGAACACCCCCGGTTTGTGATTGTTGATCACCGTGAGCTGCTCGCTCGTCGGCTGCGTCGGCCTGAGAACCTTCACCCGCGCGTCCCCTCCCCAAGACTCGCTCCCCCGTACCTGAGGCCATGTTAGAAGTCGGCGCCACCAGGCAGGCTGTAAATCGGACAGGCATCCTGTCGCATGATTACGGTTAGCGATACACCGCTCACCCGTTCGGGTGACGGAAACTGATCAAGGCTCCCCAGAAACGCCCACCCGGATCGCCGAACACGAGACCGTGGTGGAGTGCCCCATCATCCCGGCCTTCTGCGGACAGCTCCCCTGCATGGGGAGACGACCTCGTCGCTGATCTGCCGCATCGCAGGCCGCTACGGGATGGAAGCGAAGGTGTTGCGGTCGTGCTGGCAGTGGCGCAACTACCGGCCAGGGCACGACGGAGGAGGCGCGCGGGCCGACGCCGAGGTGCTGCTGAATGCAGCCGGACGGCAGCTCCTGGCAGGCCTGTGCGGCGTCGAGGAAGACGTCCTAGCGCGGGCGTTGCCGTCCTGGGGACAGGAGGACGTCAAGCTGTCGGCCGGAAACAACGGAGTGCCGGCGGCGGCGTGGCGGACCGGAGGCGCGGTCGCCGGGCCGGTCGCCTTCGGCTGCCGCCTGTGCGCGGCCCGGCGCACGGGGACGGCCGTGCGGGTGGTGCGGTACGCGCCGCGATGGGAGCGGGTGTGCGCCCGGCACCGGCGGTGGCTCCTGGACGCGGACGCCGACCAGCCCCTGGAGCACCTGGACGTGCGGGGTGTGCCGGAAGTGGCCGCGGCGCAGCGGCGGTGGACGGGCGTGGCGCGGCGCGCAGCACGGGCCGGAGCAGATCCGGAGAGGGTGTTCGCGCTGGCGCACGCGGTGGTCGCCCGGTGGTGGGAACAGGCCCTGCACTGGGAGCGGGAGGTTATCTGGCCGCGGCGGCTGCACCAGGTCGCGGGCGGCAACGCCGGGACGGAGCTGGAGCGGTGGCGGATCGTGGGGCGGGACGCGGTCGTCTTCCCCGAGGTGGTGGCCGTGGCCGACGCGCTGCTGGACCCGGCCATGGCCGAGCTGGTGTGGAGGGACTGCGGGGCCGAGCAGCCGCGGCCGCTGCCCGCCGATGGGTCGTTCTGCCGCCGGCTCGGTGAGCTGGTCGGGCGGGGGTGGCTGGGGCCGCTTGCCGCCACCGACTACGGCGGCCCGCTGACCTCGTGGATGGGCGCTGTTATCCGCATCCGCCGCGGCGCGGGGGGCCCGCCCGGCTACGGCAACGATCCGTGGTGGCTGCGCCAGGAGCACGAGCCCGCCACCATGGCCGGACAGTTGCGCGTCCTGTCCAAGGAGCGCAACGCGCCCGGCTCGGGCACCACGTGGCGCTCTACGGTGCCGGCCGAGCAGCGGGCGCTGATCACCAGCCTGATCAACGACGCCGAAGAGCAGCTGACCCAGCTGCGCGGTGCCCAGTACGGCAAGACCGCCGACGCCGCGCAGCAGTTGCTGGGCAACCTCGGCCATGCCGCCACGCTGATCGACCAGGCCGTACGGGAAACCGCAGCAGCAGCCCTCACGGCCGGGATGGCACTGGAGGATCTGGCGCGCTGGATCCGCCTGCCGGCCGATGTCCTGGCCGAGGCACTCGCGGCCCACCGCAACGGGCGGTCGGGAAAGGAGCGGTGAACAAGTGCCAGGAGGCAGGGAGGTGTGCACGGAACCGTCATCCGCAGGGCAATACCTCATTGCCCTGCACTCGTGATCAAAATCCGTGAAGCCGCCCGCCACGCAGGCAGGACGGGCTTGACTGGGGCACGTGGGCAGCAAGGACGCAGCGGCCGCATCGGGCGGCCGCTCACAGCACATGCAGACGGACACCGGATCCGAGTGGGAGGCGGTCTTCGTCGACCCCATCGGGCAGGTGGTGCAGCAGCGGTGGGCGGACGCGGTTCTCTCGGTGGCCTTCGAGGAGCTGGAGCCGGTTTCGGCGTTCCCGGTGGTGCCGGGGCGGCGGTGGGGGCCCGGCCAGTGGTGGTCGGCCACGACCGGCCGGCATGTGGCGTGCAGGTCGGCCGCGATGCGGACGCAGCTGATGGTGCTGGACCGCGACCCCGAGGTGGTCGGCCTGGCCGGACGGCCGGTCCGTCTGCTGTGGCGGGACACGCGCGGCCAGGTCCGCTCGTGGGTGCCGCAGCTCTTCGCCCACCACCGCGACGGCACCGCCCTGCTGGCCGACTGCCCCAGCCACCCGGAGGCCGGCGGCGAGCGGGCGCAGCGGGCCGCGACGGTCCTGGAGGAGGCGTGCGCGCAGGCCGGCTGGAGCTACCGGCGCCTTGAGCTGCTGGAGAAGACGCTTTCGGCGAACCTAAAATGGCTGGCCGGCTACCGCCATCCCCGCAACGCCGGCCGTCCCCGTCTCGCGGCCGCCGTACGTGAGGTGTTCGCACAGCCGCGGCCGCTGATCGAGGGCGCCGAAGCGGTGGGCGACCCGATCGAAGTCCTGCCTGCCGTCTTCCACGCCCTGTGGCACGGACACCTCACCACGCCCCTGGACGTACCGCTTAACGAGCGGGTCCTCGTCAGTACCGGCGTCGGCGGTGCGAACGGCCGCGGCGGCCCGGGCAGCGGGGATGGGCGGTGAGCGTGCGGCGTGGCGGCCGACCGGTGCTGCAGGTCGGAGCGCACGTCCGCTTCCGTGACCGCGTCTGGCAGGTCATCGCTGTGGCAGGGCAGCAGGTCCACCTCGCCGGTGAAACAGGCGAAGACGAGACGGTCGTGGCCGGACACCTGTTCGCCGACCCGTCCTTCGCCATCGTGGGCGCCGAGATGCCCCAGGCCGTGACGCAGTGGGGTCTGTTCGAAACCGCGCCCAAGGACGCGCGGCGCAAGGCGCTGGCCTGGCAGCGGCACATCCGCGAGGTGGAGACCGGCCTGCCCGGCGGGACGGACAGCGACGGGGCGCCCCGGGCCGAATACGACCCCGACCGGTTCGCACTCGCCCAGCGCGAGGAGGCCAAGGCGGCGGAGCTGACCGCGATCGGCTTCGGACCTGTCTCCCGGACCACGGTGCAGCGCATGCGCCTGGCCTACCGCAAACAGGGCTTGTGGGGCCTGGTCGACCACCGCACCACCCGCCGTCCCAGCCCTACCGGGCGTACCGACGAACGCGTCATCGCCGCCATCGAGGAAGCACTGCGCCGCCAGCGCGGCCGCTCCAAGGGCACCGTCAAGGGCCTGACACCCCTGGTCGCGCAGATCCTTACCGACCGGCACGGCCGCGGCACGGTGCCCATGCCTTCCCAGGCCACCTTCTACCGGCTCGTCCACCAGCTCGCCGGTCCCGCCGAACACCCCCACCGCCCCGCCAACACCCTCCCCACCCCGGCCGGCAGGCGAGCGTTCACCCCGACCGTGGCGCTGCGGCCGGGCGAGCAGGTTCAGGTCGACACCACGCGGCTGGACGTCCTGGCCGTCTTCGACGACGGCACCACCGGCCGGCCCGAACTCACGATCGCCGTCGACGTCGCCACCCGCGCCATCCTCGCCGCCGTCCTGCGGCCCGCCGGCACCAAGGCCGTCGACGCCGCCCTGCTGCTCGCCGAGATGGCCGTCCCCCACCCGGCCCGCCCCACCTGGCCCGACGCACTGCGCGTCGCCCACACCCAACTCCCCCAGTTACAGCGGCTGATGGGTCTGGACGAACGCCTTCAGGGCGCAGCCGCCCGGCCGGTCGTGGTGCCCGAGACGATCGTCGTGGACCGGGGCAAGGTCTACCTGTCCACGGCGTTCAGCGCCGCCTGCGAAACCCTCGGCATCAGCGTCCAGCCCACCCCGCCCTACGCCCCCGCCGCCAAAGGCATCGTCGAGCGCACCTTCGGCACCATCAACGCCCTGCTGTGCCAGCACCTGCCCGGCTACACCGGCTCCGACGTCACCCGCCGCGGACCGGACGCCGAAACCGAGGCCTGCTTCAGCGTCGCCCAGCTGCAGGACCTGCTGGACGAATGGCTGATCCACTACCACCACCGCCCCCACGAAGGCCTGTGCCACCCCACCCTGCCCAAGAAGGCGCTCACCCCCAACCAGATGTGGGCCGCCCTCATCGCCCTCGCCGGCCACGTACCCCTCCCGTTGAGCGGCAGCGACTACCTCGAACTGCTGCCGGTGCGCTGGCAGGCCATCACCGAACGCGGCATCCGCATCGACCACCGCACCTACGACGCGGACATCCTCGCCCCCTACCGCGGCCAGCCCTCCCCCGTCACCGCGCGCGGCGGCAAATGGGAGATCCACACCAACCCCCACGACGCCCGCCAGGTCTGGATCCGCCTGCCCGACGGACACCTGGCAGAGATCCCGTGGGTCCATCGCGACCACATCCACCAGCCGTTCAACAGCGCCACCTGGCAGCACATCAAAACCATCACCGCCCGCCACGGCGACCGCGATACCCACGAAGCCGACCTCGCCGACGCCCTCGACCAGCTCATGCGCCGCGCCCACACCGGCACCGCCACCCCCGGCGAACAGCGCCTGATCACCCGCACCGCACCACTGAAAACACCCCCGCCCACGGCCGTCACCCGCCCTCCCCACACTCCGGACCCGCAGGCCGACAGCTGGGACGACGACAGCCTCGACGACCTCGACACCCTGCCCAACGACCCGGAGCAGGCCGACGGCGACGACGAAACCGTCGACAACGGCGACGCGCCCGTCCCGTACACCGGACTCGGCCTCTACGACCCCGCCCAGGAAGCCCTCAACTGGTGACCAGCCCCGCACGCAACGACCACGCCACCACCGACACCGAGGTACCGCTGCCCGGCCCGCACGCAGCAGATCCGCAGTGGCCGATCACCACCTGGCAGGGCTGGCACAACTTCGCCACTACCCCGCCTCTCGCCCCGCCCCAACCCGGCGACGCACTCCGCAGCACGGATGAACGCCTGGCCTACCACTCCGCGTTCGTCACCGTCCGCACCCCCGCCATCAACACCCTCGCCACCCAGGTCCGCACCCTGATGCTGCTCGGCCGCCACCAGCAGACCACCGCCCGGCCCTCACTGATCGTCACCGGCCCGGCCGCGGCCGGGAAAACGACCGCCCTCCTCGAAGTCGGACGCACCTGCCACCTCGCCCACACCCGCAAACACCCCGCCCCGCCCGGACGCACCCACCAGCAGATACCGGTCGCGTACCTGCTGGTGCCGCCCGGCGCCACCGCCAAGACCCTCGCCACCGAATTCGCCCGCTACCTCGGCATCCCCGTCACCACCCGCATGACCCAGGCCCAGATCACCAACGCCGTCTGCCACACCTACACCCAGGCTGGCGTCCGCCTGGTCCTCATCGACGAGATCCACCGCCTCAACCCGCGCACCACCACCGGCGCCGAAGCCGCCGACCTGCTGAAAGACCTCACCGAGCGCATCAGAGTGACCTTCGTCTACACCGGCATCGATGTCGCCTCAACCCCGCTGTTCGCCGGAGTACGCGGCGCCCAACTCGCCGGCCGCGCCAGCCTCATCACCTGCGGCCCCCTCCCCGCCCGCCACGGCCAGACCCGGCCCTTCACCGACCTCATCACCGACATGGAGAACGCCCTCGACCTGACCCAGCACCCACCCGGCACACTCCCCCGCCACGCCGCCTACCTCCACCAGCGCACCGCCGGCCGCATCGGAAGCCTCGCCCGCCTCATCCGCCACGCAGCCATCACCGCCATCTGCGACGGCACCGAACGCATCACCAAAAAATCACTCGAAGCCATCCAGCTCGACCACCTCGCCGAAGAACACAGACGCCCCCGCACCCGCCGAACAGCGACAACGGCATGATGCGGACGTGAAGAAGATGAGGGGTACACCGGCCCAGGAGGAGTTCGCTGCTGTCTGCGGCCGGGCATGGGACGTCCTGATCCCCGCCCGCTCCGGCTACCTGGCCGGCGTCTCACCGCACTACGACGAGGTCTTCCACGAGGTCGCACAGCGAACCGAGCACACGGGCAGCCTCGGCAAGACGGACATCGCAGCCCTGGTGGTCTGGAAACGGCTGTCCGCACAGACCCGTTGGGTGTCGGCGCTGATGTCCCTGCCGGACCCCCAGGTACGAGCAGTCACCGAGCGGGCCTCACCGCCGTCCGCGACACCACTCTCCCGCGCAGCGAGGTCGCCCGCGCAGGGCGCGGCATCATCTGGGAACTGCCCGGCTTTCGCACCGGCGACGCCCTCGCCTCAGCCATCCTCACCGCAGCGGCACCACAGCGGATGGCCGTCTACGACCGCCGCGTCCAACACGCCCTGGACACCCTCACCCTCACCCTCACACCGGGACTCTACGGCCGCTACCTGCAACTCCTCGACGACCTCCTGCACCACGGCGGAGCACGCGCCGACGGCTGGACCGCACGCCACATCGACACCGCCCTGTACTGGACCGGCAGACCAGACCCGGTGCCAAGCCGCTGACCAGAACAAATACGCGTGAGCCCTTTAGATGCCGGACACCGTCACCAACACCACACCGCCGTTATCAACGAACCCGAACAACCACAGGTCAGACGCCACATCACCACTGCTTCCAACATCCCGCAAGCGCCGGACTCCTTATCAGGTAATCACCAACTCCCCAGCTCAAGCAGTCCTCGCCACACCAACTACGGACCTCGGAATCACAGCAGCCGATTCCAGACAGGCCTGCGTGCCGCGCAGCTGGGCTGGCTGGGAGATCAGAGACCGTATAGGCCGCGTATAGCAGCCGATTCCACTCTCGACTCATCACATGGGCGGAGTCACCGGACTCCGATACCGATCCCCCATTGGAGTCGAGATGACCAAGGTGAGCCTGACGAACGGCCTTGACGCTGCCCGCAAGCAGCAAATCAAGGAAATCGTCTGCGACATTCTCGAGATCGACGAGGACGAGGTCACCGAGACCAGCCTCTTCAAGGAGGAGCACGACGCGGACTCGCTGCGTGCAATCGAGATCCTCGCCGCTCTGGAGCGGACCCAGAACGTGACGATCGACCAGGCCGAGCTCAGCCGCATGGTCAACCTGGAGGGCGTGTACACGGTGGTGGCCGAGGCTGCCCAGAGCTGATCCGTCGTCCCGACCGCCAGATGGGTGAGCTTCGATGAATGCTTCGATCAGCACGGACGAGAGAGGTCACGGCGAGCCCCGGCGCCCGCACCCAGAGGCTGTCGGCCGCCGGGTGGTCATCACCGGACTCGGCGTGGTCACCAGCATCGGCATCGGTGTCGCGGCCTTCGCCGCCGGGCTCCGTGAGGGACGCAGCGGCGTCAAGCCGATCACCGCGTTCGACACGACCGGATTCGCCCACGCCAACGGCTGCGAGGTCACCGACTTCGAGCCAGAACGCTGGATCACGCGGCAGGACCCCAAGGAACTGGGCCGGGCGAGCCAGTTCTCGGCCGCCGCCGCGCGGATGGCGATCGAGGACGCCGGCCTGACCGTGGCGGACGTGCGGGCCCGCCGCTCCTTGGTGTCGGTGGGCACCACGGACGGTGAGTCCCGCGACCTCGACCAACTCGTCGCCGCGGGTCTGAGCGGCGGCCCCGGCGAGTACGACCCGGCCGTCGCCCGGCGCGTCCCGGCCGGGCGCCTGTCGGCCGGCATCATGCGCGAGCTGGAGTTGGAGGACGTGGAGGCCGTGACGATCCCGACCGCGTGCGCGGCGGGTAACTACGCGGTCGGCTACGGCTACGACGCCCTGCGCAGCGGTGACGTCGACATCGCCCTGTGCGGCGGCGCAGACGCGGCCTGCCGCAAGACATTCACCGGCTTCTACCGGCTCGGCACCATCGCCCCGGAGGTGTGCCGGCCCTTCGACAAGGACCGCGAGGGCATCCTCACCGGCGAGGGAGCGGGCATCCTCCTGATGGAGAGCCTCGACTCCGCGCTCGCCCGCGGGGCCCGGATCTACGCTGAGGTGCTCGGGTACGGGCTCGCCTGCGACGCCCTGCATCCGGTCGCCCCGGACCGGGACAGCATCGCGCGGACGATCCGGATCGCCCACCGCAACGCGGGCGTGACTTCGGACCAGATCGACTTCGTCTCCGCGCACGGCACCGGCACCAAGGCCAACGACATCACCGAGGCGGGCGCCATCCGCCAGGTGTTCGGCGAGGACTCCATGCCGCGCACGGTCTCCATCAAGTCGATGATCGGACACAGCATGGGCGCGGCCAGCGCGGTCGCCGCGGCGGCTTGCGCCCTGGCGATCACTGAGGGCTTCATCCCGCCGACCGTCAACCACCGCGAGACCGACCCGGAGTGCGGCGTCGACTGCGTGCCCAACGAGGCCGTGGAGGCAGAGCTGAGCGTCGTACAGAACAACGCGCTCGCGTTCGGCGGCAACAACGCCGTACTGATCCTCGGGGCGTACCGCGACGCGGGGAGTACGGGGCCTGTGGGGAGCGCGGCATGAGCTGGATCGTGACCGGGATGGGCGCCGTCGCCAGCATCGGCGGCAGCGTCGAGGAGATCTTCGACTCGCTGGTCAACGGCCGCAGCGGGCTCGGCCCTCTGCGCGGCTACGACCGCGAGAAGTTCCGCGCTCAGGTGGCGTACGAGATCGACGACCGTCCGGCACCGGGTGTGGACGAGCCGCTGCGGGCCACACGCTGGCTCGAACGCGCGGTGGCGGCCGCTGCGGCGGACGCCGGACTCGGCGAGGACCTGTCGGGGGTGCCGGTGCTGGTGGGCACCACCCTGCGTGAACTGCGCTCGGTGGAGCTGTCGTGGCGCGAAGGGATCCCGTTCGACGCGGCCGACCTGCACTTCGGGACCATGCTGCGGCACCGGTTCAACGCCGCGGACACCCACACCGTGGCCAACGCCTGCTCGGCGTCGCTGTACACGCTGGCGCTGGGCGCCGACCTGCTCGACCTTGGCGCGGCGGACACCGTCGTCGTCGCCGGGGTCGACACCCTCACCGAGAGCACCTACGGGCTGCTCGACCGCTGCTACCCCGAAGCCCCCAACCGCGTCCGGCCGTTCGACCGGGAGCGGCGCGGGATGCTCCAGGGCGAGGGCGCGGTAGCGGTGGTGCTACGCCGGGAGGCCGACGGGCCTGGACCGGCCGCCCGGGTGCACACCCGGGTGCGCGGGGTCGCGGTCAACTGCGACGCATACCACCCGTCGGCACCGGACGCGAAGAGCATCGCCGCCGCCGTCCAGGAGGCGCACCGCAGGGCCGGGGTCCGGCCCGCGGACATCGACCTGGTCATGCTGCACGGCACCGGCACCCCGCTGAACGACGAGGCCGAGTCGACCGCGCTCGGCACGGTGTTCGCGGGCCTGAGCCCCTCCCCGTACATGACGGCGATCAAGTCGATGACGGGCCATACCGCCGGCGCCTCCGGGCTGCACAGCCTGATCGCCGCCGTCGACGTGATGCGCACTGGCACAGTCCCGCCGACGGTGTATCTCGACGACCCCGTGGACGCCGTGGCCGGCTTCCGCCTGGTGCGGGGCACCGCCGAGCGGCCGCAACAGCCGCTGAGACTGGCGCAGATCGACTCGTTCGGGTTCGGGGGGCTCAACGCGGTCGCGGTCGTGGAGCGCGTCGCGGACTTCCCCGGCCCTCGGCACCCCGAGGGAGGAGGCCAGTGAGTACGGAACGCACGGCATACGCCATGATCACCGGGCTCGGCACCGCCGTGCGTGGGCTGACTGGTCCGGGCGACCTGCTCGGGCCGCTGCCCGCGGGCCACCGGGGCGCATCCGACCCCGTCTCCCGGCTCAAGGGGCGCGGACTGCGCTACAAGGACCGCGCCACCAAGCTCGGTATGGCGGCGGCCTCGGACGCGCTGCGCGCGGCCGGGCTCACCGACGACTCCGGAGACCTCACCGTCCCCGGCGAGAGCGTCGGTGTGGTGGCCAGCACCAACTACGGCAACGCCGACACGGTCTGCGAGACCGTGCAGACCATCGCCGAATCCAGCTACCTGGCGACCAGCCCAATGATGCTGCCCGCTACCTCCAGCAACGTCGTGGCCTCCTGGGTGGCCATCACTCACGGGCTGCGCGGCGCCAACCTGACGCTGTGCAACGGGCCGACGTCCGGCCTTGACGCCGTCAACTGGGCCCGGCTGTTGATCGCGGCCGGCAGGGTCGAGCGCGTCCTGGTCCTCGGCGTCGAGCCGGACAACCCCGCCGTACGGCACGTCACGGGCACACCCGAGAGGCATAGCGCCGGGAATGCGGACGCGGTCCCCGACCTCTTCGACGGGGCAGTCGCGCTGGTCGTGGAATCGGCCGCGTCGGCCCGCGCCAGGTGTGTACCGCCACTGGCCGCCGTCGGCCCGTACGCCCGCCGGGGCGGCCATGCCGACGCGGTCGCCGAGGTGCGCTCCCGGCACGCCGGACGGATCGGGCTGTGGTGCGCGCCGGAGCACCCTGACGGGGTGACGGCCCCGGCGTCGGGCCTCGGTGCCGGAGCTGGCACCGTGCCCGTCCACGACCTGTCCGCCCGGTACGGCCCCGCCTCGGGCGCGCTCGGTGTGCTGCAGTGCGCGGCAGCGGCTGTCTGGCTGGACAGCCACGGGCCCGACCCCGCCGACCTCGTGCTCGTCAGCGCGGGTACCGGAGATGCGGGCTGGGACGACGCGAGCGCCGCCCTGCTGCTGTCCGCACCTGGCGCGGTGCCTGCCGAGTCCGTGGGCAGCGCGCGATGAGCACGCACGACGGGCCGGGCACCGGCGGCACGGTGACCGGGCTGCCGGTCCCGCGCGGACGGTGGACGGCCTCCGTCCGGCTGCGCCGCGCGGCCCGGTCCGTACCGGCGCCGGTACGGCTGCTCCTGCTACACGGACTGGCCGGTTCCACCTCTGTGTGGCGGCCGTACGACGAACTGGCCCTGGACGGCATCGAGATCTGGGAGGGCGTCCTGCCGTGGGGAGCCGAGGGCGATCCCGGCTGGAGCGTCCACGACGACCCGGCGAACCACGTGGAACGGGCGCTCGACGCGGTGCCCGGCGGCGTTGACGCGATCGTGGTGCACTCCTTCACGGCGGGACCGGCCCTGGAAGTGCTGGCCCGCCGGGCCGTCGGCCGTGGGCCGCGCGCCGCTGTGGTCGTCGCGCCCTTCCACCGGCGCAGCCCGGGCGATTTCACCTGGGACGACGCCCTGTACTACTTGGGCGGCTTCCACCGCATCCTCGAAGAGGGGCTGCGGATCGGCGCGGGCGACCGCATCTCGCCCGAGCTGCGCGCCGCGATGGCCATGCGGGTGCGGGACCGGATCGGGCCCTACGGCTGGCAGCAGTTCTTCGGAGCGTATCTGCGCAGCCCCGACCTCGACGTCGCCTCGCTGCGTCTGCCGGTGCTCGTGGTGGCCGGCACGAAGGACTTCGCCGCCCCGCCGGACGACGCCCGCGCCCTGGCCGGGGCGCTGCCCGACGGCCGGTTCGAACTCTTCGGCGACTGCGGCCACTTCGCCATGGCCGAGCAGCCGCGGAGGTTCGCGGACGCGGTGCACGCCCTGCTGGCCGAAACATTCCCGGGCCTCGTGCCGGGCACGGCGGCCGCCCGCGCGGCCCTCTGACCCGCCTCACCTTGCCGACCCTTTCCGCAGCCCCACCACTACGCACCGGAGTCGACGTGACGACCACCCACACCGCTGACCTCGAGGCCTCGGTCCTCGCCCTTAAGGAGCCCAGTTCCCTGGAGATCCGCCCCCGCTACGAAGGCTCCAACATCTGCACCTGGATCGGGTTCAAGCATGTCAACTACCTGGTCGAGGAAGCCGTACTGAACCACCTCAGGCAGTCCGGGATCGCCCCGGGCACAATCTACGAGATGTACGGCCTGTGCACCGACATCGTCGACATCGACACCCGCATCCTGCACGCATTCCACATCGACGACACGGCCGTTGCCGAGGTAAGGACGCACCGTAGGGCCCAGGACGACGAGCTGTTATTCGCCGTCACCCTGCACGTGCAGCGAGAGACCCTGCTCAAGGCGGTCACCTCCACCGTCCGCGTGCAGCTGCGCCTCGACGCACGCGGCGGCGGCGAGCAGCCGGTGCCGACCGCGCTCGCGCCGTTCGCGGTCGACCGGCTCGCCGCGGTGCCCGGCTGGACGCCGGAGCTCGTGGAGGCCGACCTGGCCGCCGACGACCTGGTCAAGG
This sequence comes from Streptomyces sp. NPDC058284, assembly GCF_042881135.1. NCBI lineage: Bacteria > Bacillati > Actinomycetota > Actinomycetes > Kitasatosporales > Streptomycetaceae > Streptomyces > Streptomyces sp. NPDC058284. The sequence goes on along the minus strand of NZ_JBHVYE010000014.1, from coordinate 114,978 downwards.
AGCTGACGGCCGGGCGCAATGCGTACGCGTGGAAGTTCCGCATCCCGTACTGGTACTGCCACTTCACTGAGCGCCAGCAGATGTCCGGCTACCTGCGCCTAATGGAGGAGGCCAAGGACCGGCTGGTCGCCGACCGCGGCGTGTCCATCAAGACGCTGCTGGACGAGCAGAACTGGATCCCGGTGGTGCCGCACTCACGGATCACGATCCTCGACGAGGCCCGCATGGAGGAGGACCTGTACGTCGTCCTAACCGTCGAGCACGTCTTCAAGGGCATCACCTACGACTCACGCATGGACACCTACGTGGTGCGCGACGGGAAGCTGGTACAGACGGCGACCGGCCGGATCACCCACGGTTACGCGGTGATCGAGAACCGCCGCGACTGGTCCCTGGTGCCCTTCGACGACCGCATGAACGCGGCCCTGGAGGGCCGGGCGCTATGAACCGCGGGGTCGAGGTCGTAGTCACCGGGGTCGGCGCCGTCACCTGCCACGGTGTGGGTGCCGACACTCTGTGGCAGGCCATGACGGCGGCCGACGCCCGTCTGCCCGACCGGCCGGCGGACCCGCTCGCCCGCATGGACCTGCCGCTGATCAGCCTGGTGCCCGACCCCGACCTGGCGGCCGACCGGGCGACGCGGTTCGCGTCGCTCGCCGCCGCCGAGGCGCTGGCCAACGCCGGGCTGGACGCGGCGGCGCTCGCGGCTACCCGTACGGCCGTCGTGCTGGGCAGCTGCATGGGCGAGCCCGGCACCAACGAGCGCGGGCGGGGCGACGACGGCGCTTGGACGCCGCCGTTCCGCCTGGCCACGGCGCTCGCCGCCGAACTCGGGCTGTTCGGCACGGTCCACAACATCGGCAACGCCTGCGCGGCCGGGGCGTACGCCCTCGGCATCGCGGCAGACCTGGTGCGCGCGGGCGCAGCGGACGTCGTGCTCGCCGGCGGCTCCGACGCGTACTCGCGGGTGGCGCTCGGCTGCTTCAACCGGCTCGGTGCCGTCGACGCGGAGCACTGTCGGCCCTTCGAGAGCGACCGGAGCGGCACGGTGTTCGCCGAGGGCGCGGGAATTCTCATCGTGGAGTCGGCTGCGCACGCCCGCGCGCGGGGTGCCCTGACCGGTGACGGAGAAGGCGTGCTGCGGTTGTCCGGGGTCGCGTGGAGCTGCGACGCAGACCATCCGACGGCCCCACGGGCCGACGGCGAGCAGATCGTGCGGGCGATGCGCGAGGCCGTGGGCGGCGCCCCCGAGGGCATCGGCTGCGTGGTGCCGCACGGCACGGGCACCCGGCTCAACGACGTCCTGGAAAGCCGGGCCCTGCACCGCGTCCTCGGGGAGCGGGCCGCGCACGTGCCGCTGTACAGCCTCAAGGCGCTCCTCGGCCACGCGGGCGGGGCGTCCGCCGCGCTGGCCGCCGTGGCCGCGGCGCTCATCCTGCGCCACGGCACCGTCCCGCCGAACGTCCCGCTCAGGGAGCAGGACCACGAGTGCGAGGTGCTTCTGCCGCAGGGCGAGGGAGTGCGGCTACCCGCGGCGGCCCGGCGGGTGCTCGTCAACGCCTGTGGATTCGGCGGGAACAACGCGTCGGTGGTGCTGGCCGGCGCTCCGGTGAGCCCAGAAGCGGGTAAGGGAGGCGAGGCGGCGTGAGCGCAGCTTCCGTGGGTGAACTCGCCGTCACCGGGGTGGGCGTGGTCTCGCCCTGGGGTGACACGGCCGACGTGGCCTCGGCGGCGGGTGGGGCACCGATGCCTCGTGCCGGTGACTGGTTCGACCACCGGGAACGGCTGGGTCCGCGCGGTTACAAGTACCTTCCGGCGGCGGCCCAGTACGCCCTCGCCGCGGCCCGGGGCGCGCTCGCCGACAGGGGCCGGCCCGACGCGGTCCCGGCCGACCGGCGCGGGCTGCTGCTCGCCACCAACGCCGGGCTTGCCGGGCTCTTCGAGGCCATGGACGCCACCGTCGCCGAGTCGGGCGCGGCGGGCATCTCTCCCGCCTCGGCCCCGTACTTCGCGGTCAACGTCCTCGGCAACCGGCTGGCCGTCGAACTCGCCCTGAACGGCTTCGCGCTGACCGTTGCCACGGCCCGTACGGCCGCCGTGGACGCACTGTCCACCGGGGCGCTCGTGCTTGCGTCGGGCCGCGCCGACTCGCTGGTGCTGGCGGCGGCCGAGGAACCTGTTCCGGACGGCCGGGGCGGTGGGGGAGAACAGGGCGCCGCGGTGCTCACGCTGGAGTCACCTGCCGGGGCCCGGGCACGCGGCTCGGCGGTGCGGGCGACGCTGCGGGCCCGCTCGCTGTTCGTACCGCCCGCGGCACTGGCGGACGCGGCGGGGCGGTCCCGTGCCGACCGCATGCTCACCGCGGCTCTGGCTGAGCTGACGGCGCCGACGGACCCGTCCGTCGGGGTGCACCTGGACCTGGACGGTTCCCCGGTTGCTGAGGCGGTCGCGTCGGCGGTCGTCGCCGTCATCGCCCGCCAGCCAGCCGACGGGGCGCCGACCGGTTCCCCGGCAGGCCCCGGTCCCGCCGACGGCCCCCCGGCCCCCGCCCATGGCTCCCCACCAGACCGGCTCCCGCGCACCGGCTGCCTGGGCCCCGCCCTGGCCGTGGCACACGCCGTCACCGTGGGCGACGGTGCCGGCCGGCTGGTCGTCTGCGCGACCGGTGCCGGGCACGTCGCCGTCGTGCGTGTCTCCCCCCAAACCGCCCACGTTCCCCGAACCGCCCCACCGCACACAGGAGCCGGAGCATGTTGAAGTCGCTTGAGGGGAGCTGGTGCCTGGTTCTCGGGGCCTCCAGCGGGATCGGGCGGGCCATCGCCCTGGGGCTCGCCGAGGAAGGGGTCCACGTCGCCGGCGTGCACTTCGACACGGCGGCGCGTGCCGAGGAGGTCGAGGAACTCGTCGGTGACATCCGTGCCAAGGGCGTCGAGACGCACTTCTTCAATGCCAACGCTGCCTCCCGGACCACCCGTCAGGAGGTCGTCCCCCGCCTGGCCGAGCTGACGGGGGCCACCGGCGGTGTCCGCATCCTGGTCCACTCGCTCGCCTTCGGCACCCTGCTGCCGTTCCTGCCGCGCGCGGGCTGGGACAAGCACATCACCACCCGCCAGCTGGAGATGACCCTCGACGTCATGGCGCACAGCCTCGTGTACTGGACGCAGGACCTGCTCGCCGCCGGCCTGCTGCGCGACGGCTCGAAGGTGTACGCGCTGACGAGCGCCGGCACCTCCCAGGCGCTGCCCAGCTACGGCGCGGTCTCGGCTGCCAAGAGTGCCCTGGAGTCCCACGTCCGTCAGCTGGCCTGCGAACTGGCCGGCCGGGGCATCGCGGTGAACGCGCTGCGCGCCGGCACCACCGTCACTCCCGCCCTGCAGCGCATCCCCGAGCACGCCGGCTACATCGAGCGCGCCGCCGAGAACAACCCCCACGCCCGGCTGACCCGCCCCGAGGACGTCGCGGACGCTGTCGCACTGCTCTCGCGCACCGAGTCCTCCTGGCTGACATGCAACACCATCGGCGTCGACGGCGCGGAACTGCACGCGGCTGCCGGCGCCTGGGGATGACCCCCCCCCCCCGGAAAACAGGCCCTCCCTCCTCCACGACTTTCACCGACAGGAGCAGACAGCGATGAGTGTCAGTCTTGCCACCGGGGCGGACCCGGACACCCTGGTCGTATCCGGCTGGTCGGCGGCCTCGCCGTACGGGCTCGGCGCCGAGGCCTTCGCCGAGGGCGTGCGGGAAGGCCGGGACGGTGTGCGTACCGTGGATGACGCCCCACACCTTGGCCCCTACGAACGGGCCGGGCACGTCCCGGACTTCGACATCAGGGCGGTGCTGGGCCGCAAGGGCACCCGGGGGATGGACCGCGCCACCGCGCTCGCCGTCGCCACCGCCGGGATGCTCCTGGAGCAGGCCGGCGGCGGGCTCGCCCAGGACGACCCGGAGGCCGTCGGCATGGTGCTCGGCACCGGGCACGGCAGCGTGCAGAGCATCATGGACTTCACCCGGGACTCCCTGACCGGCGAGAAGCCCTACCACGTCGACCCGGCCCTGTTCCCCAACACCGTGATGAACCGGGCCGCCGGCCAGAGTGCGATCTGGCACAGCCTGCGCGGCCCCAACACCACGGTCGCGGGCGGCGCCCTGACCGGCCTGCTCGCCCTCAACTACGCGGCCCGGCTGCTGCGCCGGGGCCACTGCGAGGCCGTACTGTGCGGTGCCGTCGAGGAGTTCTCCACCGAGCGCGCCTGGCTGGAGTACTGGGCCCGCACCGGAGGTCCCCACCAGCAGCCCACCGGGCCGCTCGGCGAGGGCTGCGCGCTCTTCCTGCTGGAACCGCTCGGCCGGGCCCGCGCCCACGGCCGCGCTCCACTCGCCTCGCTGCTCGGCAGCCGCTTTGTCGCCTTCCACGCGCCAGAGCGTGCCCACGACGCGGTCGTACGGGCGGTCACCGAGGCCCTCAAGGACGCCGATGTCCGACCCGACGAGGTTGCCCTACTGGTGCCGTCCGACAGCGGGGGCCCGCTCGGCGGCCGCGAGGACGCGGCGCTCACCTCGATCTTCGGCGAGCACCAGCCGCCCCGGCTGCGGCTGCGCCGCCTGATCGGCGACGTGGGTGCCGCCTCCGCCTCGCTCCAACTGGCCGCGGCGCTCACCGCCACGGAAGCGGACCGGCCCGTGCTCGTCACCTCGGTCGACCCCGACGGCCAGACCGGAGCGGTCGTCCTGCGCGCGGGTGCGCGGTAGACGCGGTGAGCACCCTCGACGTGGGGCCCACAGGCACGCTGCCCCCCGCCCGGCGGCCGTGTCCGCACCGCCTCTGTGCCGGGGCACGGCTGCCGTCCACAGCGGTTCTCACCGGCTGCGCCGCATGCTCGTCCACTTCTCGTACGCCAACCACCACCCGGAAGGACTCGTGTACCCCATGCCCGACACCACCACCACACCCGTGCTCGACAAGGAACAGCTGCGTGACCTGGTCGCCGACGTCCTCGACCTGGACATCGCCGAGGTCACCGACGACGCCCACTTCACGGAGGATCTGGACGTCGACTCCCTGATGGCGCTGGAGATCACCGTGCGCCTGGAGAAGGAGTACGGCGTCAAGCTAGCCGAGCCCGAGCTGGCCTCGATCACCTCCCTGCAAGGCACCTACGAGCTGCTCGACTGTAAGCTGCGGGAGAACCGGTGAGCGCCGCGACGCCGCTGGGCGACATCGAGCTGATCCGCACCGGCCCGACGGGCGCGGTGACCGCCTTCGACGCGCCGGTGGACGACCCGGTCATGGCCGGGCACTACCCCGGATTCCCCGTCCTGCCCGGCGTGTTCCTCATCGAGGCCGCCGACCGCACGGTCCGCCAGTGGGCCAAGGACAACTCCGTCGCCGAGCCGTCCGGCGAGGCCACCGACGCCGGGGAGGTGGAGCTGATCGCCATGGACCGCTGCCGCTTCCACCGGCCGGTCTTCCCGGGCGACCGAGTGCTGGCGGACGTCACGGTCACCGACAATGCGGCCGGGCTGCTGTTCAAGGCGGCCCTCGCCACTAGCCGGGGCAAGGTCGCCGACATCCGGCTGCGCTACCGCGTCGCGTCCAGCGGCGACCAGGACGCGTCCGGCCGTGGGCAGGAAGAGGAAACTCTGTGACCGTGCACGGCATCGACCGGATCAAGAACACCATTCCGCACCGGGGGGAGATCCTCCTGGTGGACCGGGTGACCAACGTGGTGCCGGGCGAGAGCCTGACCGCGTACAAGGCGGTCTCCGGCAACGAGCCCTGCTACGCCCGGCTCGGCCAGGACGCGACCGCCACCGACTACGCCTACCCCACCTCGCTGGTCGTCGAGTCGTGGGCGCAGTCCGCGGTGGTGCTGTCGGTGTGGAAGAACCCCAACCCGGACGTGCTCGCCGGGAAGGTCGAACTAGCCGGTTCCATCAACGAGGTGACGATCGGCGTCCGCGCCTACCCCGGTGACGTGCTGGAGCACCGGGTGCGCCTGGTGAAGTCCGTGGACGAGACGACGATCCTCGCGGGCGAGACCTACGTGGGCGGCCGCCAAGTGCTCGGGATCGGGGCGTTCGTGGTGGCGCTGCGCGATGTCGACGAGTTGCTCCCGAAGCCCGAGCGCGCCCTGCTGAACGCCTGAGGACGTTGAGGAGAAGACGTCATGTCTGCACAGAACGACAAGGTCGCGCTGGTCACCGGGGGGTCGCGTGGCATCGGCCGCGCGGTCGCCCTGCGGCTGGCCCGTGACGGCTACGACATCGGTTTCTGCTACCGCTCCGACGAACAAGCCGCAGCCCTGGTGGAGAAGGAGGTGCGGGAGCTGGGCCGCCGAGTCCTCTCCCGGCAGGTGGACGTGACCGATCGCGTTAAGGTGCGGGACTTCGTCACTGCGGCCGAGGAGGAGCTGGGCTCGGCGATGGCCGCCGTCACCTCGGCCGGCATCACTCGCGACAGCCCGCTGGTGCTGATGCCGGACGAAGACTGGGACGCGGTGCTGCGCACCAACCTGGACGGCACCTACAACTTGTGCCGTGCGGTGGCCTTCCCGATGATCAAGCGGGGCGGCGGGGCCGTCGTCACGCTGTCCTCGGTGGCCGGGATCGCGGGCAACGCGGGACAGACCAACTACTCGGCTTCGAAGGCGGGGATCATCGGCTTCACCCGGTCCCTGGCGAAGGAGGGTGGTCGGCACGGGATTCGGGCCAACACGGTGGCGCCCGGCTTCATCGACAGCGACATGACCTCGGTGCTGCCGCCGAAGGTGTCCAAGGAGATGCTCGGCCGCATTCCACTGAAGCGGTTTGGCAGCCCGGAGGACGTCGCGTCGATGGTCTCCTTCCTGGTCTCGCCCGAGGCGGCGTACATCACAGGCCAGGTCTTCCAAGTCGACGGCGGCATCGCGCTGTGAGCGGCACGGCGGGCGGGCGCCGCCACACCCGGCGGCGCCCGCGCTTCTACTTCTCGCTGCGCAGCCCCTACTCCTGGCTCGCCTACCGGGACCTGCTTGACGGGCACCCGCGGCTGGCCGCCGCCCTGGAATGGGTGCCGTTCTTCGAGCCGGACGAGATGAGCCGCAAGCTGCTCGCCGAGGCCGGCGGGTCCTTCCCGTACACCCCGATGAGCCCGGAGAAGCACCGCTACATCCTCCAGGACGTGCGGCGCCTGGCCGCCGAGCGGGGGCTGTCCTTCGGCTGGCCCGTGGACCGCGAGCCGGTATGGGAGGTGCCGCATCTCGGCTACATGGCCGCGGCCCGGCACGGCAAGGGCCCCGAGTACGTGGCTCTCGCCGCCCGGGCCCGCTGGGAGTTCGGGCAGGACATCTGCGACCGCTCGGTGATCGCCGACCTCGGCCCCGAACTCGGGCTCGACGGAGGGGAGTTGGCTGCGTCCTCCGACGATCCCGAGCTGCGCGCCGAGGGCGTACGGGTGCTGCTGGAGATCCAGCGCGACGGCGTCTTCGGAGTGCCCTTCTTCATCGACCACTACGACAAGTACTGGGGCGTCGACCGGCTGCCCGCCTTCGTGGCGGCGCTCACCGACAGCTGCCCCGAACTCGCGGAACCCCCAGGCGCTCCCGAGGTTCCGCTCACCGAACCCGAACGGTCCGTCGACGACGGCCACGCGGGCGGATGCGGCTGATCTGCCCCTTCGGCCCACCGCATCCAAGCCGCCGTACGCCACCGATCCCCCTTTGGTGCCGTACGGCATCGACGGCCGCCGTACGCCGCACCCCCCGTTGGTGTACGGCGGCCGTCGCCGTCAGTTCCGACCGTTCCGTCCGCTCCCTACACCCGGAAGGCCCATATAGGTGCCGCATAGCGGGCGCCGGTTGGGTGGGGGGACATACCGCTGCTGTGCGACCGCGGCCCAAGCAGCCGCAGAGGGTGGGTAGTTGGGGTGACCGACTTCGAGAGCTTCGTCAGCGTGCTGCGCCGCAGGGCCGCACGGACGCCCGCGCACTGCGCCGTCCGCTTCAGTACCGGGCCGGCCGAGGAGAGCCTGACCTACGCGGAACTGGACCGGGGCGCACGCGCCGCGGCCCAGTGGTTGCGCGGGCGGGTGACGTCCGGCGACCGGGTACTGGTGTCCTGCGGGCCCGGCACCGGGTTCATCCGCGCCTTCCTCGGCTGCCTCTACGCGGGCGCCGTGCCCGTCCCGGTGCCGCTGCCCGGCGGCTTCGGACCTCAGGAAGCCCGTACGGCGGCGATCGCCGCCGACACCGGGGCCCGGCTGGTGCTCACCGACGAGGCGAGCCTGCCCTCGGTGGAGCGCTGGCTGGAGGCTGAGCGGGCCGCGCCCGCCGGGACGGCCGCCGCCTCGGTGGAGTCCGTCGAGCGCGCTGGGGACGCAGCGGGCTGGGCCGAACATGCCGTGCAAGCCGGCGAGTTGTGCTTCTTGCAATACACCTCAGGGTCGACCAGCGATCCGAAGGGCGTGATGGTCCCGCACGGCGCGCTGGCGCACAACCTGCGGCTGATGCGCGACAGCCATGGCTGGCACGGCGGTATGACCTGGTGCAGCTGGCTGCCCGCCTACCACGACATGGGCCTGATCGCGATGATGCTCGCCCCGCTGTACCTGGGCGGGACCGCGGTGCTGATGTCGTCGACCGAGTTCCTCAAGCGCCCGGTCTCCTGGCTGCGGCTGATCGCCCGGCACCGGGCCGAGATCAGCTGCGCGCCCAACTTCGCATACGACCTGTGCGCGCGCCGCCTCACCGAGGAGCAGACCGCCGAGCTCGACCTGTCCCACTGGCGCTACGCCTGCAACGGCGCCGAGCCCGTCGACGCCGGGACCCTCTCCCGCTTCGCCGAGCGGTTCGCGGGCGCGGGCTTCTCGGCGCGCTCCCTGCTGCCCGGCTACGGGCTCGCCGAGTCCACGCTCTACGTCTCGGGCACACCCGCCGACGAGCCGCCGACCGTGCTGCGCACGTACACGCGGGCGCTGGCCGGCGACGTGGTGCAGGAGGCGGAGAACGGGTCCGGCGACGCGGTGCAGGAGCTGGTGAGCAGCGGAGTGGTGCGCAGGCTGGACGTGTGCGTCGTGGACGCCGCCACCGGCGCGCCCCTGCCCGACGGCCGAGTCGGCGAGATCTGGATCCGCGGCGACAGCGTCGCGCTCGGTTACTGGAACCGGCCGGAGGAGACCGAGCGGACCTTCCGCGCGGTCACCGCCGACGGCGCGGGGCCGTTCCTGCGCACCGGCGACCTGGGGGCGCTGCGCGAAGGCCACCTGTACGTGACCGGCCGCCTGAAGGAAATGATCATCGTGCACGGTCGGAACCTGTATCCGCACGACATCGAGCGCAAACTGTGTGACCTCGACCCGGCCTTCGGCGACCTGCCCGCTGCGGTTTTCGCATCCCGGCCCGGCGGCTCCGCCGCCGCGGAGGAGATCGTCGCCGTCCAGGAGGTCCGCAGCCGCGGCGTCTCCGCCGACGTCCTGGCCACCCTGGCCCGCACCGCCCGGGCCCGCCTGTCCCAACGCCTCGGCGTCCGGGTCGGCGGCATGGTCCTCGTCAAGCCCGGCCGCATCCACCGCACCACGAGCGGCAAGATCCAGCGCACCCTGATGCGCACGCTCTTCGAACGGGACGAGCTGGCCGCACTGCGCGAGGAGTTGTCGCCTGAGCTGCGCGAGGCGTTCCGCTCGGCGGGGCGCGGGCGCGGGCGCGAGGGAGCCGTAACCCCGTCCGCACGCGGACTGAGCGTCCCGCCGGTTCCACAGGGCGAGGCATGGGATCCATACGCGCTCAGCCGGGAGTTGGAAGTACGACTCGGGGATCCGGAGGACGAGCAGCAGGTGTTCTCGTACCGGGGCAGCGCTGAGGCCGACCGGGCGGAGGAGTTCCCGGCAGCGGTCTGCCGGGAACTGGACGCCCTCGGCGTGCCCAGGTGGTTCGTACCCGCCCGGTACGGAGGCGAGCTGCGCAGCGCCGAGGAGTTGTTGCAACTGATCCGGATCCTGGCTCGGCGCGACTTCACCGCCGCGCTCGGCCATGCCAAGACCTATCTGGGCGCCGTCTCCGTGTGGGTGGCTGGCCGCCCCGAACAGGCCGAGGCGCTCGCGCGACGGGTCTGCGAGGGCGCCATCGTCTCCCTGGCGCTCACCGAGCGGTCCCACGGCAGCGACCTGCTCGCCGGAGAGCTGGGCGCCGAGCGCACCGCGCGCGGCTGGCGGCTCGACGGCAAGAAGTGGCTGATCAACAACGCCACCCGGGCCGACCTCGTCTGCGTCCTGGCCCGCACCAGCCCCGACGGCGGCAGCCGGGGTTTCAGCCTCTTCCTGGTCGACAAGTCCCGCCTGGCCGCGGGCACCTGGCGCCCGCTGCCGCGCGTCCCCACGCACGGAGTGCGCGGCGCGGACATCAGCGGCATCGCCTTCGACGGCGCCGAGCTCCCCGCCGACGCGCTGGTCGGAGCCGAGGGCGAGGGCCTGGAGGTCGTCCTAAAGTGCTTCCAGATCACCCGGACGCTCTGCTCGGCGATGTCGCTGGGCATGACCGACCACGCGCTGCGTATCGCCACCGGCTTCGCCCGCGCCCACCGACTCTACGGTCGTCCCCTGGCCGAACTTCCGCACGCCGCACGGACCCTCGCCGAGGCCTACGCCGACCTCCTGGCCATGGAGGCCGTCAGCCTCGTCGCGACCCGCTCCGTGCACACCCTGACCGAGGAGCAGAGCGCGGTCTCGGCGATGGTGAAGTACCTGGTGCCCACCCTCGGCGACGAGGTCATCGGCGCGCTGCGCGGATTGCTCGGCGCCCGCGCCATGCTGGTCGAGGACTTCGCCGACGGCGCCTTCCAGAAGCTGGAGCGCGACCATCGGATCGTGGGCATCTTCGACGGCAGCACGGCCGTCAACCTCAACTCGCTGATCAACCAGTTCCCGGTCCTGGCCCGCGGCTACCACAAGGGCCTCGCCGACCAGGACGGGGTCACGGCCGCCGCCCGGCTCGACGGTCCCCCGCCGGAGCTGGACCCCGGGCGCCTCACGCTGTACGCCCGCTCGGGTTCCAGCGTCGTGCAGTCCCTGTCGGAAACGGTGCGCCGGGTCAAGGACCTGGCCCCACCCTCCGTGGCCGAACGCGCCGTACGGCTGCTCGTGCTCGCGGACGAGGTGCACGAGGAACTCGCCGCCCACCGGCACAGCGCCCGCGCGGTCCCGGAGACGGCGTTCATCTCCGCCGGCCGGTACGCCCTGGTGTATGCGGGCGCCGCGAGCCTCCGGCTCTGGCTGGAGAACCAGGGCGATGGCAGGGCCGACGGCCCGCTGTGGCAGGAGGCGGCCTGGCTCGACGCCGTACTGGCCCGCCTGCTGCACCGCCTGACCGGCACGCCCGATCTGGACGACATCGACGGCCCGGCCCTGGACGCCCTGCTTCCAGCACTGCACGCCCAGCACGAACAGGGACTGCTCTTCTCCCTGCTGCACTGCCCACTGGCCGAGAGCGGCGCCGACCGCGCGGCGAACGCCGCCGGACCGACGACCACCACCGCCTCGGCCCTCGACTCCTCGGCCTCCACCGAACCCAACAAGGACGCGGCATGACGGACCTGTTGACCACGGGCGCCACCGCGGTCCACGTGGGTGGCGCCGTACGCGACGCCGCCATGGAGCGGATCGACCGACTGGAAACCTTGCTCGGCGATCCCTACGCCCCCACCAACCCGCTCGGCACGGCCGCCGTCCTCGCCGCTGACGAGCGCGGTGAGCTGCTGTCCGAAGGGGAACGCGCGCTGGCCGCCTACGGGCTCGGGGCCGAGTTCGTGCCGGCCGAGCTCGGCGGCCGCTTCGAGCGCGCCGACCGGTTCGCGCTGCTGATGCGCGCGATCTTCCGCCGTGACTGCGCCCTGGGCATCGGCCACGGCGTCACCAGCTTCATCGCGGGTCTGCCGATCTGGGCCGACGGAAGCGCCGAGCAACAGCGTCGGGCGGCCGAACTGCTGTGCGGCGGCGGCCGGATCGTCGCTGCCTACACCGAACTCGACCACGGCAGCGACTTCACCCGGATCTCGCTCACCGCGCGTCCCGCGCCCGGCGGCTACCTCCTCGACGGCGGCAAGCAGCTGGTCAACAACATCGGCCGGGCCGAGGCCGCCGTGGTCTTCGCCCGCACCGGCGAACGGCCCGGCAGCCGTGGTCACTCGCACCTGCTGATCGACCTCGACGCCCTGCCTGCGGGCCACGTCGACCGCTCCGCCCGCCACCTCACCTCGGGCGTCCGCGGCTGCCTCCTGGGCGGTGCCCGCTTCGACTCCTGCCCCGTTCCGGCCGACGCGCTGCTGGGAGAGGCGGGCGGCGCCATGGAGACGGTCCTCAAGGTCTTCCAGGTGACCCGCTGCGTGCTGCCCGGCATGGTCGTCGGCGTCGGCGACAGCCAGCTGCGCACGGTCCTCGGCTTCGCCGGGGAACGCCGGCTGTACGGGGCTCCGGTGGGCGCACTGCCGCTGCCCCGCTCGGTACTCACCGACGCCTTCGTGGACCTGCTGATATGCGACGCGCTGTCCGTAGTAGCCGCCCGCACCCTGCACCTCCGGCCCGCCGAGGCGAGCGTGCGCTCGGCGGCGGTGAAGTACCTCGTGCCCAAGCTGCTCCAGGAAAACTCCTACCGGCTCGGCGTGGTGCTGGGCGCCCGCAGCTACGTACGGGAAGGACCGTACGCGGCGTTCCAGGAGGCGGCGCGCGATCTGCCCGTGGTGGCGCTGGCACACGCCAATGGCGCGGTATGCCTGGCGAACATCGTCCCGCAGCTGCCGCGGCTCGCCGAGCGCGCCTGGCTACCCGCACTGGACGGCACCGCCACTCAACCACCCGACGACGAGACGCTGTTCCGCCTCCACGATCCACTGCCCCCGCTGGACTTCCACCGGCTGGAGCTGACCACGCGCGGGGCCGACGGCCTGGCCGCCCGGCTCCCGGCGTTCGCCCGGGACCTCGGCCGGCAGGCCGCCGACCGTCCCGAACTGACTGAACTCGCCAGCCTGGCCGTCGAGTTCAGCGACGCGCTAGCTGACCTGGCGCGCCGCAGCGCCGCCCTACCTCCGCTGGAGCGCACCCCGGTCGCCGGTCGCCGCTCCTTCCTCCTGGCCGAGCGGTATGTCCTGCTACTCGCGGCCGCCGCCTGCCTGGGCGTCTGGCAGGCGGCCGAGCCGTCCGACGGCTTCCTCGCCGACCCGCTGTGGGTCACGGCGGCGCTGCGCCGACTCGCCGAGCGGCTGGGACCGCGCGGCGGGCCGCTGCCGCAGGCCACCGTTCGGGCGCTCTTCGACGAGCTGTCCGGGCGCCACGACGACGCCCGCACCTTCGACCTGTTCCGCACCCGGCTCGCCCCGCGGGCCGTACCCGCCAAGGGAGTTGTTCCATGACCGAAGCCACCGTCACCGACCCCACCTCCGCCGGGGCCGCAGCCCCAGACGCCGCCACCTCGCTGCAGGCGATCTGCAGCTGGCTCGTCGACCGGGTCGCCTACTACCTCGATCGCGCCCCGGCTGAGATCGACAAGGGCACTGAACTCGCCGAGATGGGTCTCGACTCCGTGTACGCCCTGACGCTGTGCGGCGACGTCGAGGACCGCTTCGGCCTCGTAGTGGAACCCACCATGGCCTGGGACCACCCGACCATCGACGCCATCACTGCCTACCTCGCCGCCGAGCTGGCCCGGTAGGGCGGCCGTCGGACCGGACCGGATCTGCCCACCATCCACCGGGCGGAACGGCGCCACACCGGGCCGGGGCTGGCCTCCACCTCGGGGGAACGGCCCCGGCCCGCCCTGCTCTCCGCGCCCCGCGACACGGCGGACGCGCGCAATTCCGTACCGCTTCTCCGGGAAGGGGCAAACAGCCATGCCCGAGAAAACGTTCCCTGGCATTCTGTCGACCGTTGGAAACACCCCGCTCGTCGAATTCGAAAGACTGCTGCCGGACTTCAACTCCCGGGTTTTCGGGAAGATCGAGAGGTTCAATCCGGGCGGCAGCATCAAAGACCGCTCCGCACTGGGCATGCTGCTCGCAGCGATCCACAACGGCGAGGTGGAACCCGGCCGTTCGGTGATCGTCGAGTCCAGCTCCGGCAACCTCGCCGTCGGACTCGCCCAGATCTGCCGGTACTTCGGACTGCGCTTCATCTGCGTGGTGGACGGCAAGACCACTGAACAGAACCTCGCCATCCTCAATGCCTTCCGCGCCGAGGTGGAGGTGGTAACCGAACGCGACGAGCTGACCGGTGAGTTCCTGCCGGTCCGGCTGCGCCGGGTGCGCGAGCTGGTGGACCGGATACCGGACGCGCACTGGCCCAACCAGTACACCAGCGAGCTCAACCCCAAGGCCCACGAGACGACCATGCGGGAGATCGAGGAGGCCCTGGACGGCAAGGTCGACTTCCTCTTCTGCTCGGTAAGCACCTTCGGCACACTGCGAGGCTGCCGCGAACACATCAGGGCGCGCGGCCTGGACACCACAATCGTCGCCGTCGACGCGCTGGGCAGCGCGATCTTCGGCCTGGAGTCCACCCAGCGCCTGATCCCCGGGCACGGCGCGTCCGTGGTGCCGCCGCTGATGGACCCCTCGGCCGCCGACGAGGTTGTGCACATTTCCGACCTGGAGTGCGTCGCCGCCTGCCGTCGGCTCATCGACCGGGAGGCCGTGCTCGCGGGCGGCTCATCCGGGGCGACCGTGGCAGCACTGTGGAAGATCAGGCATCGCATTCCCGAGGGCTCGAACTGCGTCCTCGTTTTCCCCGACGGCGGCGACCGCTATCTCGACACCATCTACTCGGACACCTGGGTGCGCGCGAACTTCGGCGACGTCTCGCACCTGTGGAAGGACTGAACGCCGATGCTCATGTCCACCGGCCAGGAAGCACTCTGGCTCGCCCACCGGCTCGCCCCGGAGAGCTCCGCGTACAACGTGGTCCTCGCTGTGCGGCTGCGCGACCGCGTCGACACCGTGGTCCTCCAGCAGGCGCTGACCGCTCTGGTCGGCCGGCACGAACTGCTGCGCTCCCGCTTCCCCTCTACCGACGAGGGGCCCGTGCGCCTGCTCGCCGGGACCGAGAGCGTGCGGCTGGACGTGCGGGAGGTGCCGGACACCGACGAGGAAACGCTGTTCCGGCTCGCCCAGCGGTCGGGCGAGGAGCCGTTCCGGATCGCGGAGTCGGGGGCGTTCCGCGCGGTGCTGCTGCGCCGGGACGTCGCCGATGCGGTGCTGGTCACCGCCACCCACCACTTGGTCAGCGACGCCACCTCGCAGTGGCTGCTGGTGCGCGACCTGTTCGCCGAGTACGGGGCCCGCACCGGGCAGGGCGCTCCCGTCGCTCCAACCGCGGTCGCCCCTTGGGACGAACAGGTGTGCGCCGAGCGGGACTTCATCGCCTCTCCGCGCGGGCAACGTGCCGCCGCATACTGGCAGGGCGTGTGCGCCGGACTCGAGACGGCGGAGTTGCCCACCGACCGGTCGCGGCCGCCGCAGCACACCCTCAATGGTGCCACCCACGAGATGGAGCTGGACCCGGCGACGGCAGGGCGGCTGCGGCAGACCGCTGCGGAGCGGGGCGTGACACCGTTCGCGTGGCTACTCGGCACCTTCCAGTCCGCCCTGCACCGCTCCGGCGCCGGGGACGGCTTCCTCATCGGCTGCCCGGCCACCACACGGTTCACGCCCGGCACCCGGGAAGCGGTCGGCTACTACGTCAACGCGCTGCCAGTCGCCGGGCGGTTCACGCCCGCGACGACGCTGCTGGACACCGTCGAGTCCGCGCAGCGGCAGTTGCGCACCGGGATGGCGCACGCCCGCTACCCCGTCGAGCTGCTGGACGGCGGGTCGTCGCGCGGGCCGCTGTTCCGGATCTCCTGCACGTTGGTGGCCGCGGACCGGCTGCCGGTGCCCGGGTTGTACGAGGGGTCGGTGTGCCTTGGCGGACTGCGGGCCGAGCTGTGCGACGTGCCGCAGCAGGAAGGGCAGCTGGATCTGACCGTCGAGGTGCTCCAGGGCGCCGACGGTTTCCGGGCGGTGCTGCGCTACAACACCGATCTGTTCGACGCGGCCACGATCGAGCGCTTCGGGGACACCTGGCGGCGCTTGGTCGACGACTCCCTCGGCGCCCCCGGCGCCCGTGTGGCCGACGTCGTGCTCGTCGCCCAGGACGACCTGGACTTCCTGCTCGCCCTCGGATCGGGTGCAGCATGAGCGCCCCGGCGGGCGCTGGCCCGGTGGAACCGCTCCGCCGACAGTTTCCAGACGGGCCCGCCGTGTGGTGCACCAACGGCCCGGCGGCGGTGGCGATGTGGCGCGAGATGCTGCCGCCGGGGGCGTACGACAGGGCGGCGCGGCGGCTGCGGGACGGCGACACGGTCGTCGACGTCGGCGCCAACATCGGGCTGCTGTCGGTGCTCTGCGCGCGCCCGGTCCCGGAACCGCGTCATCGCAGCTGAACCGGCGCCCGCGCTGCACGCCTGCCTGGTCCGCAACCTCGCCGAGCACGCGACGCCGGGCTGGGCAGCGGAGTGTGCGGCCGTCGCGGACCGCCCCGGCCGCCTGCGCTTCACTTACTACCCCGCGGCCCCGGCAACTCCGGCCTGCACGCCGACCAGGCGGCCGACGACGAAATCACTCTGGCCTTCCTGTGCAACAGCGGGGTGGACCCCGAGGACGCGGCCGAACTGGTCCAAGGCCTGCACGAGGGCATCGAGTTCACCATCCCTGCCCTGACCGTCTCCGACCTCTTGCGCCGCCACGCCGTCTCCCGCGTCGACCTCCTCAAGGCCGACGTCGAACGCGCAGAACTGGACGTCCTACACGGCGTCGAGGACCTCCACTGACCCTTGATCCACGCGGTGGTGGCTGAGGTCCACGACGAGTCCGGCCGCCTTACCGCCGTCCAGGACCTCCTCCACCGCCACGGTTTCGGGGTCGATGTCCACCAGGATCCCCTCCTGGCAGGTACGGGCCTGTACGAGGTGGAGGCAGTAGGGGAGCAATAGCCGATCGCCGCCGCCCTCCCTCCCGACCGACCCACCAGGCCCCGTCACACCACCGGCAACGTGGCCGGGCCCGCACGCCCCCCGGCATGGCACACCTTGCCCGGCCCTATGCCCGCGCCGGCACCGCACGCTTCCTCTGGGCTGCACATCCGCCCCGGCACGTATCCCACACGGCGGCACCACATCCAGCCCGGCCCCGCGCACCGGCGCCGGGCCCGCACACTCAGCCCGGCCCTCGTGGCTCCGGCGGGACGTATAGGGCGCATATAGCGCCCGATCCCACCATCGCTGCATCACATCAGGCTTTGTCCTCGCCCGTCCGGCAGAGAGGGAACCGCATGCTGATCCTCCGACGCACCGATGTGACCGAAGTGCTGTCCGGCCGGGAGGCGGAGATCATCGACCTCGTCGCCGACACCTACCGGCTGCACGACGCAGGGCAGACGTCCCTCCCACACTCGACGTTCCTGCGCTTCCCCGAGGAGAACCACAGCCGCGATCGGATCATCGGCCTGCCCGCCTACCGCGGCGGCGAGCGTCCGGCGGCCGGGATGAAGTGGATCGCCTCCTTCCCGGGCAACGTCGCCGCCGGCACCGAGCGCGCCTCCGCCGCCATCGTCCTCAACTCCCTCGACCACGGTCGCCCGATCGCCTTCGTCGAGGGCGCGGTGATCTCCGCCAAGCGCACCGCGGCAAGCGCCGCGCTGGCCGCCGTGAAGCTCACCACCGAGCGGCCCCCGACCTCCGTGCTGCTCATCGGCTGCGGCGTGATCAACCTGGAGATCCTGCGCTTCCTGGCCGCCGCCCTCCCCGAACTGCGCGAGGCCGCCCTGTACGACACCGATCCGGCCCGCCCCGAGGCGTTCACCGCCCGCTGTGCCGAGGCCGTCCCCCGTGTGAAGGCCCACCCGGTCGGCGACCTGACCGCCGCGCTCGGCGAGCACCGGCTGGTGTCGCTGGCCACCACCGCCGCGTCCCCGCACATGGACCTGGGCGCGTGCGGGCCGGACACCACCGTCCTGCACGTCTCCCTGCGGGACCTGACGGCTGAGGCAGTCCTCGGCGCGGTCAACGTCGTCGACGACGCCGATCACGTCTGCCGCGAGCACACCTCCCTCGACCTGGCCCAGCAGGCCGCCGGGAACAGGGACTTTGTCGCCGCCGAGATCGGTGCACTGCTGCGCGGCACCACCCTCCTGCCCCGCGTCCCGGAACGGCCCGTCGTCTATTCCCCGTTCGGCCTCGGCGTCCTGGACATCGCCCTGGCCGAGTTCGTGCGCGATGAGGCCGCACGGCGCGGGCTGGGGGTCCACGTCGAGGACTTCCTGCCGGCCTGAGCCCCGCGCCGGTCACGGTTCCGCATACCAGCACCACCAGCACATATCAACCCGCACCTATCCACTCGTATGCCTCAAGGAGTCCCCATGACCGCCGAGCAGACCGAAGGCCCCCGTCAGCGTGTGGTGTTCAACGACGAGGAGCAGTACTCGCTGTGGCCCGTCGGGCGGGAGCTGCCCGCCGGCTGGCACGCCGAAGGCACCGAGGGCACCCACGAGGAGTGCCTCGCCCGGATCGCCGAGGTGTGGACCGACATGCGTCCGGCGAGCCTGCGCCGCCGCATGCACGAGAGCTCCGCGGCCTGAGTCCGCCACCGCCCGACACCCAGGTCTGTGACAGGAGTTGCCGTGAACGCCGAACTGCTTCCGGAACGCTTCGCCGAGCAGGCGTTCCGTACGCCCCATGCCGTCGCCGTCGTCGACGGCGACTGGGCGGTGACGTACGAGGAGCTGGACCATGCGTCCGCACGCATGGCCCGCTGCCTTCGGGACCTGGGCGCAGGGCCCGAGACGCTCGTCGGGGTGAGCCTGCCCCGCGGGCTCGACCTGGTGGTCGCGCTGCTGGGCGTGTGGCGGGCCGGGGCGGGCTACGTCCCGCTCGACCCCGCCCAGCCTCCGGCGCGTCTGTCGGGCCTGATCCGGGACTCCGGGGCGGGCCTGGTCCTGGCCGCCCCGGAGCTGGAGGCCGCGGTGCGCGAGGCCGGCGCCCGCCGCGTCGATCCCGGTGAGCTTTCGGAGACCGACGGCATTGGGGACATGGACCTCGGCTCCGCAGGTCCTGACAATGCTGCGTACGCCATCTTCACCTCCGGCTCCACCGGCCGCCCCAAGGCCGTGGTCATCACCCACTCGGGCATCGCCCAGCGGGTCGGCTGGACCGTGGAGCGCCACGGGCTCGGCCCCGGCGACCGGGTCCTGCAAAAGACCACCGTCGACTTCGACGCGGCCGCCTGGGAGATCTTCGCCCCGCTGGTCGGCGGCGGCACCGTGGTGCTCGCTCCACTGGGCGTCGAGCGCGACCCGGCGGCGCTGCTGCGTGCGGTCGGTGACCTCCGCGTGACCGTGCTGCAGGTCGTACCGTCCGTGCTGCGCCTGCTCGTGGCGGAGGACGGCTGGGAGCGCTGCGGCGTGCTGCGGCTGTTGTTCTCGGCCGGTGAGACCCTGCACGCCGAACTTGTCGCGCGGCTGCGAGAAAAGGCCGGCGCAGACATCGAGGTGTGGAACACCTACGGCCCGACCGAGTGCTCCATCGACGTCACCGCCCAGCGGGCCGACCCGTCCGTCACCACCGGTCCGGTACCCATCGGCCGCCCCTTGCCCGGCACCAAGGTGCTCGTCCTCGACGCGAACGGCGCACCGGTCCCGGTGGGCGTCCCCGGCGAACTGTATGTCGGCGGCCTGGGCGTTGCCCGCGGCTACGCCGGCCGCCCCGACCTGACCGCCGAGCGCTTCGTCCCTGACCCGTATGCCACCGAGCCCGGCGCTCGCCTCTACCGAACCGGTGACCAGGTCCGCTGGCGCGCCGACCGCGCCCTGGAGTACCTGGGTCGCCTCGACCACCAGGTCAAGGTCAACGGCGTCCGCATCGAGCCGGGCGAGATCGAGGCCGCCCTCGCGTCCCACCCGTCTGTCACCGGCGCCGTCGTCACCGCGTACCCGGCCGAGGACGGCGGCAAGCGGCTGGCCGCGCACCTGACCGCGAGCGCCGCCGTGGACGCCGCCGAGCTGCGCGTCTTCCTGACCGAGCGGCTGCCCGACAGCCACGTGCCGTCCTTCTTCCATACCCTCGACGCCTTCCCGCAGCTGCCCAACGGCAAGGTGGACCGCTCCGCGCTGCCGAGCCCGGAGAAGGTCGTCGCCGCCTGGCAGCGGGAGTACACCGCCCCGCGCGACGCGGCAGAGGAACTGGTGGCCGGCGTCTGGGGCGAACTGCTCGGCAAAGAGCGCGTCGGGGCGTTCGACGACTTCTTCGCCCTGGGCGGCACGTCGCTGCAGCTGACCCGGCTGGCCGCGCGGCTGCGCGCCACGTCCGGCGAAAAGGTCTCGCTGCGCGGTCTGTTCGCCGCGGCCACGGTCGAGGCTCAGGCCAAGCTGATCGGCGCCCCGGCAGCCGAGGAGCCGGGCATCCGCCCGGTGTCGCGCTCCGGTGAGCTGCCGCTCTCCTCCGGCCAGCGCCGCCTGTGGTTCCTGGACCGGATGCACCCCGGCAGCCCCGAATGGGTCGCCCCCCTCTTCCTGCGGCTGCCCGCAGATCTGGAACCGGAGACGGTGGGCCGCGCCCTGGACGCGCTGGCCGCTCGGCATGAGCCGCTGCGCACCCGGTACGTCGCCGAGGGCGGCGCGCCCCGCCAACTCGTCGACGCCCCGAGCACCGCCTCCGTCGAGCTGCGTGTCGAGGACGCCGAGCACGCGGAGGTTCCCGAACTCTTCGGCGAGCAGTTCGCCCGAGGCTTCGACCTGGCCGATGGGCCACTGTGGCGTGGGCTGCTGGTCCGGCTGCCCGCCGAGGACCATCTGCTGCTGCTGACGCTGCACCACATCACCTGCGACGGCTGGTCGACGGTGGTCCTGGAGCGCGAGCTGCGCGAACTGTGCGCCGCGTACCAAACTGGCCGCGAGCCCGTACTGCCCGCCCTGGCGGTGCAGTACGCGGACTACGGGGCCTGGCAGCACGCCCGGCTCACCGACGAGATCGTCGAGGGCGAGCTGGCCCACTGGCGCACCGTCCTCGACGGCATCGCCCCGCTCGACCTGCCGGCCGACCGTCCCCGGCCCGCGGTCCGCGACCCGCGCGGCGCGGTCGTCCCTTTCCGGGTCCCGGCCGAAACCGCCACGGGGCTTGTCGAGTTGGGCCGCGTGCACGGTGCGACCCCGTTCATGACGCTGCTGACGGCGTACGCCACGCTCCTGGCCCGCTACAGCGGCCAGTGGGACGTGCCGGTCGGCACCCCGGTGGCGGGCCGCACCCGGCCCGAGAGCGAGAACATGGTCGGCTTCTTCCTCAACTCCCTGGTGGTGCGCTGCGGGCTGTCCGCCGAGCTGAGCTTCGCCGAGGCCCTGCTGCGGGTCAGGGACGCCGCCCGCACAGCCTTCGTGCACCAGGAGCTTCCCTTCGAGCGGCTCGTCGACGAACTGCAGCCCGAGCGCGACCTGTCCCGCACGCCGCTCTACCAGGCCGCCTTCGACCTGCACAGCGAGGGCGTGACCAGCGTCGTCACGCACGACTCGGACCTGACGGCGTTCACCCAGGCCTGGCAGGTGGCGAAGACCGACCTGTCGCTGTTCATGCGGCAGACGCCCGAGGGCGCCCTGGACGGCGTGCTGGAATACGCCACCTCGCTGTTCGAGCGGGCCACCGCCGAGCGGATGGCCGACCACTTCCTGACGCTGCTGGACCAGGTCGCGCGGCACCCAGAGTCGCCGCTCGGCGCGGTGGAACTGCTCGGCGACGAGGAGCGCCGACTGCTGATCTCCGGCTGGAACGACACCGCGTACGAGCACGACGAGCGCACCATCTTCGAGCGCTTCGAGGAGCACGCCCGCACCGCTCCCGAGCGCACCGCCCTGGCCTTCGGCGCCCAGACCGTCTCGTACGGCGAACTGGACACCGCCGCCAATCGGCTCGCGCACCACCTGCGCACCCTGTGCGTGGGCGCCGAGTCGCGGGTCGCGGTCCTGCTCGACCGGAGCCCGGAACTGGTGACCGCACTGCTGGCGGTGTGGAAGGCGGGCGGCGCCTACGTGCCGATCGACCCGTCGTACCCGGTGGAGCGCATCGCCGCGATGTGCGAGGCAGCCGGCGTGCGCACCGCAGTGACCTCCTCGGCGTACGAGCAGCGGTTCACCGTGCCTGAGGTGCGGGTGCTGCGTGTGGACGCCGATGCGGCCGAGGTCGCCGTTCGCCCCGTTGCTGCGCCGGCCCGCACCAGGGACCTGGACCGGCTGGCGTACGTCATCTTCACCTCGGGCTCGACCGGCACGCCCAAGGGCGTCGAGGTCACCCATCGCGGCCTGACCAACCACGTGGCGTGGGCCGCGCGCGAACTGGCCGGGCAGGACTACGGTGGCGCCGCGCTGTTCTCCTCGGTCGCCTTCGACCTGGTGGTGCCGAACCTGTGGGCGCCCCTGGTCACCGGTCAGCGGCTGTCCCTGCTGCCGCACGACACGGACATGTCCGAGCTGGGCAAACGGTTGGCGGAGGCCGCCCCGTTCAGCTTCCTGAAACTGACGCCGGGGCATCTGGACATCCTCACCCACCAGCTCTCCCCCGCCCAGGCGGGCGCGCTCACCCCGGTGATGGTGGTGGCGGGCGAGCCGTTCACGCGCGACGCGCTCGCGCGCTGGCGGGAGCTGGCCCCGGACATGACGCTGATCAATGAGTACGGCCCGACCGAGGCGTCCGTTGGTACCTCAGTCCACCCGGTGCCACAGGACACGACCGAACCGGTCCCCGACGTCGTGCCGATCGGGCGGCCGCTGCCCAACATGACGATGCACGTACTGGACGCGGCGCTCAGGCCGGTCCCGGTCGGTGTGGCCGGGGAACTGTACGTCGGCGGCACCGGCGTCGCCCGCGGCTACGCGGGCCGGCCCGAGCTGACCGCCGAACGGTTCGTACCCGACCCGTTCTCCGCCGAGCCGGGCGCCCGGCTGTACCGCACCGGGGACCTGGTCCGCCGACTGCCGGACGGCGCCGTGTCCTTCCTCGGCCGCCTCGACAACCAGGTCAAGATCCGCGGCTACCGCGTCGAACTCGGCGAGATCCGGGCCGTGGTGGCGGCGCACCCAGCGGTGCGCGAGGCCGTGGTCGTCGTCCACCGGTCGGAGGGCGGCGAACCCGTGCTGGCCTGTTACGCGGTGCCCGCCGAGCCCAGCGCCGAACTGCCCGACCTCGCCGCGCACTGCGCGCCGCGGCTGCCCGAGTACATGATCCCGGCGACCTTCACCGCACTCGAGGCCATCCCCGTCAACGCCAACGGCAAGGTCGACCGCAGGGCACTGCCCGAGCCAGGCCGACCCGACCACGACACCCACGTCCCGCCGCGCGGCCCCGTCGAGGAATGCGTCGCGGAGATCTGGACCGAGCTGCTCGGCGTCCAAGCCGGGGCGCACGACAACTTCTTCCACATCGGTGGCAATTCGATCCTCGCGATCCGCCTGATCTCCCGGATTCAGCAGGAGTACGGGATCGACTTCGGCGTCCGCACGGTCTTCGAGAGCCCGACGGTCGCCCAGCTCGCGGCCGCCGTCGAGGAGCGCGTCGCCGCCGAGGTGGCCGCGCTGTCCGACACCGAACTGCTGAACGCCGTTGGCCCCGTTGCCCGGGCCGACACGACATCGCCGACCAAGGAGCACCAGGCATGAGCACCGGGAACATGGACACGCCCGTCGTCTCGGGCACCGATGCCGACGCGCTCCGCGCCGAGCTTCTGCGCCGGCGCCTCGCCGGCAGCCGCGCCGCCACACCGCACCGTACCGGGATCCCGCGCGCCGACCGCGACGCCCCGTTGCCGCTGTCGTACGGGCAGCAGCAGATGTGGTTCCTCAGCCGGCTGGAGCCCGACAGCCCCGAGTACTTGGTGCCGCTGGTGCTGCGGCTGCGCGGCCCGCTCGACACCGACGCGCTGGAGCGGGCCTGGCAGGGGGTGCTGGAGCGGCACGAGATCCTCCGCACCCGCTACGTCCTCAACGGCGACGAACCGGTCCAGGTCGTCGACGCCCCCCGCCCGCTGCCGCTGGAGCGCTCCGAGGCCGCGGACGACGACGCGGCGCGCGCCCTGGTCGAGGCTGACCTGTCCCGCGTCTTCAACCTGAGCCGCGACTGGCCGGTGCGCGGCCAGCTGATCCGGCTGTCCGCCGACGAGCATGTGCTCGCGGTGGTCTTCCACCACATCGCCTGCGACGCCTGGTCCGCCCAGGTCTTCGGTCAGGAGCTGAGCCAGCTGTGCACGGGTGCGGCCCCCGCCCCGCTCGCCGTGCAGTACGCCGACTACGCGGCCTGGCAGCGCGAGCAGCTCACCGGCGAGGTGATGAAGCGCCACCTCGAATACTGGACTGGCCGGTTGGCGGACCTCGCCCCGCTCAACCTACCCACCAACGGGCCGCGTCCGGCGGTGCGGGACGGCGCGGGCGACGCGGTGCCGTTCGAGGTGCCCGAACCGCTCGCGGCCCGGCTGCGCGAGCTGGCCGCCACCCACGACAACACGCTGTTCATGCTGTTCCTCGCCGCCTACCAGACCCTGCTGGCCCGCTACACGGGCCGCACCGACATCGCGGTCGGCACCGTGGTCTCCGGCCGCGGCCGCCCCGAGCTGCAGCAGCTGATCGGCTACGGCATCAACACCCTGGTGATGCGCGGCGACCTGTCCGGCGACCCGGCGTTCACCGACGTGCTGGCCCGCACCCGCGCAACGGTCCTGGACGCCTACGACCACCAGGACGTGGCCTTCGCCCGGGTCGTCGAGGCGATCGGGCCGGAGCGCGATCTGTCCCGCACCCCGCTGTTCCAGGCCGCGTTCACCCTGCACGGCGACCGTGGTGCCGCGTTCACGCTGCCCGGCATCGAGGTGTCTCCGTTCGAGGGATCGGGCCGATTCGCCAAGTTCGACTTGGACCTGCAGCTCCGCGAGGGTGAGGACGGATCGCTCGGCGGACATCTGGAGTACGCGACGGCACTGTTCGACCGTACGACGGTGGAACGGTTCCGCGGCCATCTGCTGCGACTGCTCGCGAGCATCGCCGCCGCCCCCGAGGCGCCGCTGTCCAGACTGGAGATCATCGGGGAGGAGGAGTGGGCCGTGCTGATCGGCCCGGCCGAACGACCGCGCCCGGTGACCCGTCGGGTGCACGAGCTGTTCGAGGAGCAGGCCGCGCGCACCCCGCACCGCGTCGCCGTCTCCTTCGCGGACACCGCCCTGACTTACGCCGAGCTCAACGCGCGCGCCAACCGCATCGCGCATACCCTGATCGCCAAGGGAGTCGGCCTGGAGACCCTGGTCGGCCTCAGCCTGGAGCGCGGCATCGAGCTGATCCCCGCATTGCTCGGCATCCTGAAGTCCGGTGCCGCCTATCTGCCGCTGGACCCGGCCAGCCCCGCGGACCGGATCGCCTACATCGTGCACGACGCTCAGGCCCCCGTCGTCGTCACCACTCGGGCACACGCCCAGCTGTTCGACGGGGAACTGCTGCTGCTCGACGCGGACGAGGATCTGATCGCGGCACAGCCCGACGCCGACCCGGCGGTCGCCGGCAGCCCGGAGAACCTGATCTACACGATCTACACCTCGGGTTCGACCGGCAGGCCCAAGGGAGTCGCGCTCACCCACAGCAACGTGGTCCGCCTCATGGACCGCGGCCACGAGCGCTTCGCACTCACCGAGACGGACGTGTGGACGCTGTTCCACAGCTATGCCTTCGACTTCTCCGTCTGGGAGATGTGGGGAGCACTGCTGCACGGCGGGCGCCTCGTCGTCGTCCCGGACTCCGCCACGCGCTCCCCCGAGGAGTTCCTCGACCTCTTGGTACGCGAACGGGTCACGTTCCTGAACCAGACGCCGACCGCGTTCCGCGCGCTGGTCGACACCGACGCGGACCTCGCCCTGCGCGCGGTGGTCTTCGGAGGCGAGAAGCTGGAGTTTTCCGAACTGCGACCGTGGGCCGAGCGGTTCGGCCTCGACCAGATCGCCCTGGTCAACATGTACGGGATCACCGAGACCACGGTCCACACTACTTACCACCGCATCACCGAGTGGAACCTGGACCCGCAGGGGGCGAGTCCGGTCGGCCACCCGCTGGCGGACCTGCGCATCTATCTGCTGGACGCGGACGGCCGTCCGGTGCCGGTGGGCGTACCTGGCGAGATCTGTGTCGGCGGCGCCGGTGTGGCGCGCGGCTACATCAATCGGCCGCGGCTGACCGCGCAGCGGTTCGTGCCCGACCCGTACGGGCCGCCTGGGTCCCGCCTGTACCGAAGCGGTGACCTGGCCCGCCGACTGGCGGACGGCAGCCTGGAGTTCCTGGGCCGCATCGACGACCAGGTCAAGATCAGGGGCTTCCGCATCGAACTTGGTGAGATCGAGACTTCTCTGGCCGCCCACCCGGATGTGCGGGATGTGGCTGTGCTGGTGCGCGAGGACACCCCCGGGGACAAGCGGCTGGTCGCGTACGTGACCCCGGCCGAAGGGGTCGAGCCGGCTCCGGTCACGCTGCGCTCCCACCTAGCGGGCCGATTGCCCGAGTACATGATCCCGGCGGCGTTCGTCATCCTCGACGCGCTGCCGTTGACCACCAACGGCAAGCTCGACAAGCGAGCCCTGCCCGCACCCGACCGGGACGCCCTGAGCTCGGCGGGGTTTGTCGCCCCCCGCACGGTCACCGAGGAGCGCATCGCCGCAGTGTGGGCGGATGTCCTGGGCCTGGAGCGGGTCGGCATCGAGGACAGCTTCTTCGATGCGGGCGGGCATTCCATCCGTGCCGTCGCCCTCGTGGGCCGGCTGCGGGCCATCGGCTACGACCTCGCGGTACGCGACGTCTTCGAGCACCGCACGGTCGCCCGCATCGCCGAACTGGTCACCGGCCGCCCGGCGCCCATCGACGCGGGCCGCACGGTGGAGCCGTTCTCCCTGATAACGGCTCAGGACACGGCTCGGCTCCCGGAGGGCGTCGTCGACGCGTACCCGCTGTCGCAAGTGCAGCTCGGCATGGTCGTCGAAATGCTGACCGACGAAGGCAGGCACCCTTACCACAACGCCACGTCGTTCAGGATTCGCGACGAACAGCCGTTCTCTGCGGAGGCGCTGCGCGAGGCCGCCGCCGTGGTCACCGCCCGCCACGACGTCCTGCGCACCTCGTTCGACCTCACCGGGTACTCCGTGCCGATGCAGCTGGTGCACGCGACGGCGGAGATGCCAGTCGGCGTGCGTGACGTCTCGCACCTGTCCGAGAACGAGCTCCTGGCGGAGTTGCGGGAGTTCGTCCGGCAGGAACGCGCGGCCTTGTTCAACCTGACGGTGCCGCCGCTGCTGCGCCTGCACGCACACGTGGCCGGTGACGGTAGCTGGTGGATCACCAACACCGAGTGCCACGCGATTCTGGACGGCTGGAGCCACCACTCGCTGCTGATGGAGATTTTGGAGGAGTACGGCCGCATCCGGGACGGCCGGGAGCCAGCCGGGTCCCACGCCCCGGCCGTCCGGTTCGCCGACTTCATCGCGGTGGAGCTGGACGCCCTGGGCTCCGAGGAGTCCCGTACCTACTGGCAGTCCGTCGTCGACGGCTACGCGCCGCTGACCATGCCCGCCGCGTGGCGCGGCGACCCGGACGACGCCGGCACCCCCCATCGCGTACCCGTGCCGTTCCACGACATGGAAGACCGGCTGCGCGCGCTGGCCTCCAAGGCCGGCGTCTCGCTCAAGAGCGTGCTGCATGCGGCCCATCTCAAGACGCTCAGCATGCTCACGGAGGAGGAGCGCTTCTTCACCGGCCTGGTCTGCAACGCACGGCCCGAGGTACTCGGCGCCGACCGGGTGTACGGCATGCACCTGAACACGCTGCCGTTCGCGTACGACCGTTCCACGGCCACCTGGCGCGAGCTCGTCGCCAGCGTGTTCGCCCGCGAGGTCGAGCTGTGGCCGCACCGCAGCTACCCGATGCCGGTCATCCAGCGCGAACTTGCCGACGCCGAGCGGCTGGTCGAGATGCGGTTCAGTTACCACGACTTCGACCAGGTCGACCACGACCAGGTCGACTACCTGGCGAGCATCGACGACAGCCCCACGGAGTTCTCGCTCGGCGTCTCGGCCCGCATCGGCCACCTCGTCCTCACCGCCTCCCCGCGCGCACTGAGCCGTACCGCTACGGACCGGCTCGCGCAGATGCTGCGCCAGGTCCTGGAGGCGATGGCCGCGGATCCAGAGGGCGACGCGCGCGTCACGTTCCTTCCCGAGGGCGAGCGAGAGCGGCAGCTGGTGGAGTGGAACGACACCACGTACGAGGCCGAGACCGCCTCCGTACTCCAACGCTTCGAGGCACAGGCCGCCCGTACCCCCGACGCGGTCGCCGTCAAGCACGCGGGCACCACCGTCTCCTACGCCGAGCTGGACGCCTGCGCCAACCGGCTCGCCCACCACCTGCACGGCCTCGGCGTCACCGCCGAGGCCCGGGTGCTGGTCCAGTTGGACCGCGGCCCCGACCTGCTGACCGCGCTGCTCGCGGTGTGGAAGGCGGGCGGCGCCTACGTGCCAGCCGACCCGTCCTACCCGGCGGCCCGAGTGACCGCCATGCGCGAAGCCTCCGCAGCCGTGGTGACGCTCACAGATCTCCCGGACCTCGCCGGTCTGCCGGAGACGGCACCGGCCAGGGCGGACGACCTCGACATGCTGGCGTACGTCATCTTCACCTCCGGCTCGACCGGCGTCCCCAAGGGCGTCGAGGCCACCCACCGAGGCCTGGCCAATCATGTGGCCTGGGCGGCGCGCGAACTCGCCTCTCGTGGCACCGGCGGCGCCCCCCTGTTCTCCTCGGTCGCCTTCGACCTGATCGTCCCCAACCTGTGGGCTCCGCTGGTCACCGGGCAGGCCGTGCACACGGTCGGGCAGGACATCGACATGGCCGACCTGGGCGAACACCTGGGCGCGTCGGGGCCGTACAGCTTAATCAAGCTCACACCGGGCCACTTGGACGTCCTGGCCCAGCAACTCACCGCCGAGCAGGCGGCCGCGCTGGCTCCGGTGCTGGTGGTCGCGGGTGAAGCCTTCACCCAGGCCACGCTGGAGCGCTGGCGCGCGCTCGCCCCGGACGCGGAACTGATGAACGAGTACGGCCCGACCGAGGCGTCCGTCGGCTCCACGATCTTCCCGGTAACCGAGGCAGTCGGCCGCGAGGTGGTGCCGATCGGCCGTCCGCTGCCGAACATGCGGACGTATGTCCTGGACGCGGTGCTGCAACTGGTCCCCCTCGGCGTGCCCGGCGAGCTGTACGTCGGCGGCACCGGCGTCGCCCGCGGCTACGCCGGCCGCCCCGACCTGACCGCCGAACGCTTCCTCCCCGACCCCTACGCCCCCGAACCCGGCGCCCGCCTCTACCGCACCGGCGACCTGGCCCGCCAACTCCCCGACGGAAACATCGAGTTCCTCGGCCGCATCGACGACCAGGTCAAGATCCGCGGCTACCGCGTCGAACTCGGCGAGATCCAGACCGTCCTCACCGAACACCCCGACATCCGCGAGGCATTCGTCACGGTCCACGACGGTGACCTGGCCGCGTACTACGCGCCGGCTGGCGCGGCCGCGGACTCCGTCCGCGCCCACCTGTCCGAACAGCTGCCCGAGTATATGCTGCCCACGGCCCTGGTCGCCCTGGATGCCCTGCCGCTCAACGCCAACGGCAAGGTCGACCGGCGCGCCCTGCCCGCCCCGGACGCCGCCGAGGCGGCGGACGACGGCTACGTCGCGCCGCGCACGGTGACCGAGGAGCGGATCGCCGAGGTGTGGGCCCAGGTGCTGGGCCTGGAGCGGGTCGGCGTCGAGGACGGCTTCTTCGAGATCGGCGGCCACTCCATCCGTGCCGTCGCGCTCGTCGGCGCACTGCGCTCGGCCGGGTTCGACATTGGAGTGCGGGACGTCTTCGAGCACCGTACGGTCGCCGAGCTGGGCGAGTTCCTCACCGGACGCCCGGCGCACACCGAGGTTGACATTCCTGTGGAACGGTTCGCGCTGATTGACGCCGCGGACAGGGAAAAGCTCCCAGACGACGCCGTGGACGCCTATCCGCTGACGCAGGTGCAGCTCGGCATGGTCCTGGAGATGCTGGCGGACGACACCAAGCACGCCTACCACAACGTCTCCTCGTTCCGGATCAGCGAGTCGGGGCAGTTCTCGGCCGAGGCGCTGCGCGCCGCCGCCGACGTGGTCGCGGCCCGCCACGAAATGCTGCGGACCTCCTTCCACCTCGACGGCTACACCGGGCCGCTCCAGGTAGTGCACGCCGAGGCCGCCATTCCGGTGGCCGTGCACGACCTCAGGGGGCTTGAGGAGGACGAACGGCGCCGCGTCGTCGAGGAGTTCGTCGCCCGTGAGCGTGCCGACCTGTTCGACCTGGAGCAGGCACCGCTGCTGCGGATGACCGCGCACGTCGAGGACGACGGCTGGCGGCTCGGTCTGACCGTCTGCCACGCCATCACCGAGGGATGGAGCCACCGCGCGCTGCTGATGGAGCTGCTCGACGAGTACCGCCGGGTGCGCGACGGCGGGGAGCCGTCCCAGGTGTCTGCCCCGCCCGTGCGCTACGCCGACTTCGTCGCTGCCGAGCTGCGTTCCCTGGAGTCGGAGGAGGACCAGGCATACTGGCAACGGATCATCGACGCGTACGCGCGCTTCTCGCTTCCGGCGGCCTGGGCTGGCGACCGCACCGCCGCGCGAAAGCGGTACCGGGTCGCGGTAGAGCTCAGGCCCTTCGAGGCGGGCCTGCGCGCCCTGGCCACGCGGGCCCGCGTCTCGGTCAAGAGCGTGCTGCTGGCCGCGCACCTGAAGGTGTTGAGTCTACTCACCGAGGAGAGCCGGTTCCACTCGGGCCTGGTGTTCAGTGCCCGTCCCGAAGCGCCGGGCGCAGACCGGGTCTACGGCATGTACCTCAACACGCTGCCGTTCGCCTTCGACGGCGACCGCAACCGCACATGGGAAGAACTGGTCGGTGAGGTCTTCGCCCACGAGGGGGGCATGTGGGAGTACCGCCGCCACCCGATGCCGACGATCCAGCACGCGGCCGGGGTGGAGCGCCTGCTCGACGTCCGCTTCAGCTACCAGGACTTCGACCACGTCGACACCGAGCACGTCGACCTGTCCGACAGTTCCGGTGAGGGCGCGACGGAGTTCGACCTGGCGGTGTCGGCGGTCTCCGGATACCTGGTGATGACCACGCACACCCACGCGCTGTCGCGTGAGAACGCCGACCGGCTGACCGCACTGTACGCGGCGATCCTTACCGCCATGGCCACCGACCCAACGGGCGACGCCCGGGTGGTGCCGCTGCCGGCCGAGGAACTGGAACGGCAACTCATCGAGTGGAACGACACCGCGCACGAGGCCGAGACCGCCTCGGTGCTCCAGCTCTTCGAGACGCAGGCCGTCCGCGTCCCCCACGCGCCGGCGGTGACCCTCGGGGCCGACACGGTGACGTATGCCGAACTGGACGCATGCGCCAACCAGCTGGCGCATGCACTGCGAGCCCGCGGTATCGACGCGGAGGCGCGCGTCGCGGTCCAGCTGGACCGGGGGCCGGCCCTGATCGCCGCGCTGCTTGCGGTGTGGAAGGCTGGCGGCGCATACGTGCCCGTCGACCCGTCCTACCCGGCGGAACGCGTCGCCTCCATCGTGGCGACCTCGGGCGCCCGGGTGGCGATCACGTCCGAGGCGTACGCCGACCGGTTCGGCTCCGCCGAGGTGCTGCTCGCCGAGGAAAACGTCAGTGCGTTGCCGACGACCGCACCGGTGCGGGTGGACGACCTGGACCGGCTGGCGTACGTCATCTTCACCTCCGGCTCGACCGGTGTCCCCAAGGGCGTGGAGGTGCCGCACCGCGGTCTGGTCAACCACGTGGCGTGGGCGGCGCGCGAGCTGGCCTCCCGCGGCACCGGCGGCGCGCCGATCTTCTCCTCGGTCGCCTTCGACCTGATCGTCCCGAACCTGTGGGCGCCGCTGGTCACCGGGCAGCGGGTGTTCGCGGTGGCGCAGGACACCAAGCCGGGCCGGCTCGGCCGGGCGCTGCTGGCCGAAGCGCCGTACAGCTTCGTCAAGCTCACCCCCGGGCACCTGGAGCTGCTCGCCGAGCAGTTCACCACCGAGCAGGCGGAGGAGCTGGCCGCGGTGCTAGTGGTGGCGGGCGAGGCGCTGCCCGGAACCACCTCAAACCGGTCGCTGGACATCCTCGGCCCGGGGCGCCTGATGAACGAGTACGGCCCGACCGAGGCGTCCGTCGGCTCCACGATCTTCCCGGTAACCGAGGCAGTCGGCCGCGAGGTGGTGCCGATCGGCCGTCCGCTGCCGAACATGCGGACGTATGTCCTGGACGCGGTGCTGCAACTGGTCCCCCTCGGCGTGCCCGGCGAGCTGTACGTCGGCGGCACCGGCGTCGCCCGCGGCTACGCCGGCCGCCCCGACCTGACCGCCGAACGCTTCCTCCCCGACCCCTACGCCCCCGAACCCGGCGCCCGCCTCTACCGCACCGGCGACCTGGCCCGCCAACTCCCCGACGGAAACATCGAGTTCCTCGGCCGCATCGACGACCAGGTCAAGATCCGCGGCTACCGCGTCGAACTCGGCGAGATCCAGACCGTCCTCACCGAACACCCCGACATCCGCGAGGCATTCGTCACGGTCCATGAACCAGTGCCGGGCGACCGCCGTCTGATCGCCTACTGGACAGCGACGGCGGGCGAGGCGGACCCCTCACCCGAAACCCTGGCTGAGCACTGCGCCGGGCGTCTGCCCGACTACATGGTGCCCGCGGCCTTCGTGACCCTGGACGTCCTGCCACTGAACGCCAACGGCAAGGTCGACCGACGCGCGCTCCCCGCCCCCGACCGGGGTGCGCTGCGCACCGGCACGGACCACGTGCTGCCGCGCACGCCGACGGAGAAGGCGCTGGCCGCCATCTGGTCCGAGGTCCTGGGCGTGGAGCAGATCGGCATCCACGACCGCTTCTTCGACCTCGGCGGCCACTCCCTGCTCATGATCAAGGTCCTGGCCGCGGCCCGCGCCGCCGGCCTGACGGTCTCGATCTACCGCATGTACCAGCACGACACCCTGATCGACCTGGCGGCGGCGGTGGACGCGGACACGGCCGCCGCGAGCGGTGGACACAGTACGGCCCCGACCGCGTCCAGGGCCGCAAGCCCAGCGGACACGGACGCCGTTCGGCCGGAGGCCGTAGCCTCCGACACTGTCGAGGTGCCCGCCGAGCTGCTGGCGCAGCTGCTCCGGCAGGCCGGTGGGGACGACCTGGCGCCGATGAGCGAGGCGATGGTGCAGGCCGCCGCGCTGCTCCGAACGGCGCCGCAGGACCGGGCACCCGCCTCGCCGAACCGACTCGTCGAGGGCATCGACGCCGTCATGGCCGATAACCACGTGCCGGGTGTCGCGCTCGCCGTCATCCAGGACGGCGCCGTCGCGGCCGTCGAGGACCACGGCGTACTGGCGGCCGACAGCGACGCGCCTGTGACGGAGCGGACGCTGTTCCAGGTCGGCTCCCTCAGCAAGCACATCACCGCGCTGGGTGTGCTGCGTCTGGTGGACCGGGGCATCGTCGAACTGGACGCCGACATCGAGGACTACCTGACGTCCTGGCACCTCGACGAGACACCGGACACTCCGGGGCCCGTCACCCTGCGGATGCTGCTCGGACACCGCGCCGGGCTCGCCCAGTACCGCGGCTTCGCGTGCCGCCCTGGCGAGCCGGTACCGACCCTGCTCGACCTACTGGAGGGCAGGCCACCGGTAACCACCCCGCGGGTGCGCCGCGAGCTGCCGCCAGGGACGGTGTTCCGCAAGAGCAGCACGCACTACTGGGTGCTCCAGCAGGTGCTGGAGGACGCCACGGGTGAGCCGTTCGAGCCACTGATGCGGCGCCTGGTGCTGGACCCGCTCGGCCTCGCCGACACCAGCTTCGACCAGGACCACCCGCACACCGCCGGCCTGCCCGTGGCCCTCGGCCACGACGCCCACGGCACCCCGCTCAAGCGCGGCTGGCGCGCACGCGCCCATCTCGCCGCCGCAGGGCTGTGGACGACGGCGGCGGATGCGGCCCGGTTCATGGTCGCGGTGCGGGATGCCCTTCTCGGCATCCCGGGCGCACTGGTCCCGCAGGCCCTGGCCCGGGAACTGCTGGCGGGCGAGACCGGCACGTTCTACGGGCTCGGCACGATCGTCGACGACAGCGGCGACGACCTGGAGTTCGGCCACGGCGGCGAGCCCTCGGGCTACCGGAACATGGCGATCAGCCACCTCCACGGCGGCACCGGATTCGTCGTCCTGACCAATGCTGACTCCGGCAAGGCCGTCGTCAAGCACCTGGCCGCCGAACTGGGCCGCGCCCATGCCGGTTTCGGCAGCGGCCGCCTGGCCTCCGACTGGCGCACCGCCGACGGCCGCGACGGGCTCCCGGCGGTTCTCATCCCGGCCGTCACCAACGACACCGGCGAGGAACAGGTATGACCTCCGCTCCCCGTACAGACCGTGCGGCCCGCACACCGCACCGCCCGTCCCCCATCGGCCAGCCCGCACCCCTGAAGGAAGAGGAGGAATCCGTGGCATCCGTACGGCATCTGATCTCCATCGACGACCTCGACGACGCGGACCTGCACGCCCTGGTCGTCCGCGGCGCCGAGTTCTCGGTCGGCACCGCGGGCCGCCCCGCTCCGCTCGCCAGGGACGTCGTGGGCGTCTACTTCAGCAAGACCTCGACCCGCACCCGTACCGCCTTCTCCAGCGGCGCCCTGCGTCTGGGCGCGCAGATCGTCTCGTACGGCCCCGACGACCTGCAGCTCAACACCGGTGAGACCAGCGAGGACACCGGCCGGGTGATGTCCCGCATGCTCGACGTCCTGGTCGCCCGCACCGCGGGCGACCCTGCGGAGATGCGCGCCTGGGCCACCCAGGATCGGATGGCCGTGATCAACGCGATGAGCTCCGACGAGCACCCCACCCAGGCGCTCACTGATCTGACCACGCTGCGGCGGCAGTTCGGCCGCGTCGAAGGGCTGCGCGTGCTCTACGTCGGCGAGGGCAACAACACCGCCTCCGCCTTATCCCTCGCGCTCACCCGTTTCCCCGGCGTCGAGTTCGACCTGCGCACCCCGCCGGGCTACGGCCTGGCCCCGTACTACCGCGAGCGCGCCGCCGAACAGGCCGCGCGGTACGGGGCGGTGTTCCGCGAGCGCCATGACATGGACGAACTGCCCGCCGACCTGGACGTCGTGTACACCACGCGCTGGCAGACGACCGGCACCAGCAAGCCCGACCCCGCCTGGCGCACGGTGTTCGCGCCGTTCCAGGTGACGTCGGCGCTGTGGGAGACAAGCCCGAAGGCGGTCTTCATGCACGACCTGCCCGCACACCGCGGCGACGAGGTCACCGCCGAGGTCCTCGACGGCCCCACGAGCATCGCCTTCGCCCAGGCCGAGAACAAGATGCACAGCGCGATGGCGGTCCTTGAGTGGTGCAGGACGTGACACTGGTCGAGGACACCGGAGCCGCCACGGCAGCGGCCCCGGGCCGTCCGCTGCGCCGCAACCGGGACTTCCTGCTGCTGTGGTCCGGGGCTAGCATGTCCTTCCTCGCCGCTCGGCTCACGGGGGTCGCATACCCGCTGATCGTGCTGTGGCACACCGGCTCCCCACTGGCCATGTCCGTGGTGTCGACGGCGGCCCTGCTGCCGCTGCTGCTGGTGCAGCTGCCGGCTGGCGCGCTGGTGGACCGCTGGGACCGGCGACGGCTGATGCTGGTGTGCGAGGCGGGCCGGCTCGCGGTGGTGGGCAGCGTCGCGCTCGTCCTCGCGTCGGGCCGGATGACGGTGGCGCATCTGGCGGCCGCGGCGTTCGTGGAGGCGTCCCTCGCCGTGTTCTACCGGCTCGCCGAGCGGGGCGCCGTCCGCAACATCGTGCATCCAGCGCATCTGTCGGCCGCTCTCGCGCAGAACGAGGCACGGGGGCGGGCGGCTGGGCTACTCGGCCAGCCCGGCGGGGTGCTGCTGCAGTCGGCGGCACGCTGGCTACCGTTCGGCTTCGGCGCGCTCGGCTACCTGGTCTCGGCCCTCTCCCTGCTGCTGATCCGCAAGGACTTCCAGCAGGAGCGCCCCGTCCGCACCGGCGGCAACCGGATGGCGGCAGAGGTCGCCGAGGGGATGCGCTGGCTGTGGCGGCAGCAGTTCCTGCGCGCGGCGCTCGGCTACGTCGCCAGCACCAACGTGCTGTTCCAGATGCTGGCGCTGGCCCTGATCCTTCGAATCAAGGAGGCGGGGCTGCCGGCGGCGACGCTTGCGGTCGTCGTGGGCATCGGCGGGGTCGGCGGCCTGTGCGGGGCACTCGCGGGCGGTCGGATCCAGCGCTGGATGCGCCAGCGCACGCTGCTCATCGGCGGGGCCGTGGCCTGGGCGGTGTTGATCGGCGCGATGGGCTTCACCAGTGGGCCCGTGCCACTCGGCGCGCTGTACGCCGGCACCGGATTCGTCGGCGCGGTGTTCAACGTCGCTGCGGCCGTCTACCAGATCCGCACCACCCCCGACGCGCTCCAGGGCCGGGTCGCCGCCACAGCGGGACTCATCGGCTCCGGGACCAACGCGCTCGGCTCCTTCGCGGCGGGTGTGCTCCTCGCGGCCTGGGGCGCGCAGGCCACCGTGCGCGCGATCGCCGCCGCCATGGCCGTACTGGCCCTGTGCGCCGTACTGGCACCGGCCTTGAAGGGAGAGATCACGGATGACCGGAACGACACGGACGGCTGACCGGCCCCGATGGGACGACCCGTGGTTCAGGACCTACCCGGCCGCGTCCGGCCGCCCGCCCCGGATCCGCCTGGTGTGCTTCCCGCACGCGGGTGGCACCGCCCAGCTCTTCCACGGCTGGGCGGTGCGGCTGCCGGATGACGTGGAGCTGCTCGCGGTCCGCTACCCGGGCCGCCAAGAGCGTCTGTCCGAGGCGTTCGCCGAGGACATGGCCACGCTCGCCGACGCGATCACCGCCGCGCTGCTGCCCCGCCTCGACCGCCCCCTCGCCCTGTTCGGGCACAGCATGGGCTCGTCCGTCGCTTACGAAACGACCCTGCGGCTGGAGTCCCGGCACAGCGTCGTCCCCCGACGCCTCGTGGTATCGGCCCGTTCGGCGCCGCACCGGCTCCGCCGCACAGGCCTGCACCAGCGCGACGACGAACTGGTCGCCGGAGTACGCCGGTTGGGCTCGCTGAGCTCGGAGGCGTACGACATCCCGGAGCTGCGCGAACTGCTGTTGCCCGCGCTGCGCGCCGACTACCAGCTCGTCGAGAACTACCGTTCCGCGTCGCCACCCGTGCGGACGCGGGCCCCTATCACCGCGTGTCTCGGGCTCCAGGACCCGGGATGCGACCCCGACTCCGTACTCGCCTGGTCCGAGCTGACCCGGGCCGGTGACTTCGCCCTGCGCGCCTACCCGGGCGACCACTTCTACCTCGCCCCCCGGGAGGCGGAGCTGGTCGCCGACATCACCAAGGATCTGGAGGCATGAACTGATGACACAGACCGACATCTGGACCCCACTGGACATCGAAGCCGAGTTCGTCAGCGACACCGACGAACTCGTCGCTCGTCTCAAGGACATGGGACCGGAGGAGCTCGCCCGGCTGCTGACGGAGGAGAAGGGCCTGGTCTTCCGCGGCTTCGGGGTCACCCCCCACCGTCTGGACGAGGTGCTGGACCTGCTGCTGCCGAACCGGCTCACCTACGTACACGGCAACTCGCCGCGCACCAAGGTCGGCAGCAACGTGTACACGTCGACTGAGTACCCGCAGGAGTTCACCATCTCGATGCACAACGAGATGAGCTACGCCCACGCCTGGCCGGCCCGCCTCGCCTTCTACTGCCAGATCCAGCCGGGCAGCGGCGGCGCCACCCCGGTGGTCGACGCGGCGCTGTGGCTGAACTCTCTGGACGCCGAGGTGCGCGAGGCCTTCGCGGGCGGGGTGCGCTACGTGCAGAACCTGCACGACGGCTACGGCCTGGGCAAGAGCTGGCAGGACACCTTCGAGACGACCAGTCGCGAGGACGTGGAGGCGTTCCTCGACCCGACCGGCGCCACCTGGGAGTGGCGGGCCGACGGCAGCATCCGCATCTCCTCGGTGCGCCCGGCCACCACCCGTCACCCGGTCACCGGCACCGAGGTGTGGTTCAACCAGTCCGACCAGTGGCACCCGGCCGGCCTCGGCGACGACACCGCGGCCGCCCTGGCGCAGATCCTGCCTGAGGACGACCTACCGCAGAACGTCACCTTCGCCGACGGCAGCCCCATCCCGGCCGCGTACGTCGAGCAGATTCGCGACCGCGGCCTGGAGCACGCCGTGGACGTCGACTGGCACACCGGGGACCTACTGGTGATCGACAACGTCCTGCTGGCCCACGGCCGCCGCCCCTTCACCGGCGACCGCCGGGTCCTGGTCGCGATGTCGGACTGATCGCCTTGCGTCCGCCCACACATGACCCACCGACGAACGGACTGAGGCGATGACCGTCGCATACGAACGGCTGAGGGTCCGCGACGCGGTCCACATCTGGCAGGGCCGGGCCCCGGATGCGCTCGCGCCAGGCGACACCGGCCTGTTGTCGGAAGAAGAACTGCAGATGGTCCGCCGTCTGCCGGATGCGGCCGCAGTGCGCTACGCGGCCGCACACGTGGCGCTGCGCCGGGTGCTCTCCCACTACCTCGGCGTGCTGCCGCGCGAGGTCGTCCTCGGCAGGCGTCCGTGCCCGCGCTGCGCCCACCCGAGCCACGGCCGGCCCAGGATCGACTGGCCGCCCACCGACCTCAGCTTCAACCTCTCGCGGTCCGGGCCCCAGTGGCTGCTCGCCGTGGTCGTCGGCCACCAAGTCGGCGTCGACCTGGAAGACGGCCGCAGCCTGGACATCGACGGCGCGTCCAAGCTCCTCATGAGCGCCCCAGAGCTGGCGCACGTCCGCTCCCGGCCCGACGAGAGCGCGCGCACCGACGCCTTCTTCCGCTGCTGGACGCGGAAGGAGGCGGTGGTCAAGGCGATCGGCGTTGGCATCATCACGGACCTGAGCGAGGTCGACGTACGGCCCGCCGAGGACGGCCCGGTGCTGGTCACCCATGCGGAGCCGAACAGCCCCGACACATGGCTGATGCAGGACCTGCCGATGGTCGACGGGATGTTCGCGGCGCTGGCCCGGGAGGCGGGCGCCGCCGGTCCCGTAGAGCTCCACAGGTACGAGGACCTGGCGCGGCGCACCACGGACGCGGCACACCCGGAGAGCCACCAGAACGGCGACGAGTCGAGGAAGCCGAGGAGAGGAGTACTGGTCCCATGACCGCGATCGAATACACAGCAGAGCCGGGCACCCCGGTGCACGATTACATCGCCGCCCACCGCGAGAAGCTTCGGACGGTCCTCGGCGAGCGGGGCGCGATCCTGCTGCGCGGCTTCGAAATCGGCGGCGTCGACGGGTTCGACAGCGTGGTGCACGCCTTCTCCGGCAGTGCGCCGCTGCGCTATGCCGAGCGCTCCTCACCGCGCTCCACCATCAAGGGGCAGGTCTACACGTCGACGGACTATCCGGCCGATGAGGAGATCTTCCTGCACAACGAGAACTCATACCAGGCGGCCTGGCCGAACACGCTGTACTTCTACTGCATCGAGCCCGCGCACACCCAGGGGGCGACCCCGCTAGCGGACATCCGCGAGGTGTACCGGGCGATCGACCCCGCGGTGCGGGAGGAGTTCGAGCGGCGCGGCGGCTGGCGCGTGGTGCGCAACTTCCACGCGGACTTCGGAGTGCCGTGGCAGGAGGCGTTCAACACCACCGACCGGGACGCGGTCGTGGAGTACTGCCAGGGCAAGGGCATCACGGCCGAGTGGCGCGCGGGCGGCGGGCTGCGGACCACAGCAATCCGGGCAGCGGTGCACACCCATCCGGTCTTCGGCGAGGAGGTGTGGTTCAACCACGCCACGTTCTGGCACCTCACCTCGCTCGCCCCGGAGGTCCAGGAGGGGCTGCGGGAGATCTTTGCCGAC
Source organism: Streptomyces sp. NPDC058284 (assembly GCF_042881135.1). Taxonomy (NCBI): domain Bacteria; kingdom Bacillati; phylum Actinomycetota; class Actinomycetes; order Kitasatosporales; family Streptomycetaceae; genus Streptomyces; species Streptomyces sp. NPDC058284. Next base: position 74,895 of record NZ_JBHVYE010000014.1, on the reverse strand, counting down.
GAGAACCTGCCCACCAACACCTACTTCGGCGACGGCGGACGCATCCCGGACGAGACGGTGGCGCACCTGCGGGCCGCCTACCGCTCGGCGTCGACCCGCTTCGACTGGCAGCGCGACGACGTGCTCATCGTCGACAACATGCTGGTCGCACACGGCCGGGAGCCGTTCACCGGTCCCCGGAAGATCGCGGTGGCGATGGCCGAACTGTCCGCTCCGGCGGCTGCCTGACGAAGGAGCCGGACCCGAACACGCCCCTGGGCGACAACGCCGGATCCCGCGGCCACCGCAGAATCCGGCCCACTCGTGACGGCCGGGCGTCCCCTGTCGGGGGGAGCGCCCGCACCACCTCACACGGCCAAGGCCGACGGCGGGGACGCCTCCCAAGGGCGTCCCCGCCGTCGTGCATCTGCGCAGCGGGCCACGGGGGTTGCCGTGCGACGCAGGGGAGGCGCCGGACGGGACGGGGGTAGGAACCGCCCGGCGCCGGGTCAGTGGGTCACTCCTGTACGCCCGCCAGCTCCACCGCCCTGTGGCGCAGGGAGAGGCTGGCCGCGGCGACCGCCGAGACCACGGCGAGCACTGCGCAGGCGCCCACGGTCGCACCGAGCGTTGCCCACGGGATCTCGATCGACGTCCGCACCGAGAGCAGGCCCAGCGCGCTCCACATGCCGATCAGGTTGAGCCCGGCGGCCAGCGCTCCCAGCACGCCACCCACCATGACCACCATCAGCGCCTCGGAACCCACCAGCCGCAACACCTGCCACTTGGTGGCCCCGGCCAACCGCAGCACGGCCAAGTCGCGGACCCGGTCGGAGTTCGCCATGACCATGGTGTTGGCCAGCGAGATGCCGGTGTACAGCAGGGCGATGCCGAGGACCAGCAGGAAGCCCATCCGGGTCGTCCGGTTGGTCTCGGGGTACATCGTCTGCGCCCACTGCTTGTTGGTGAGCACCTCCCCGCCCGACGCCTGGACCGCGTCCCGCAGTCCGGCGGCCACAGCAGCCGCCTCGGCGCCGTCCGCAAGGCGTACGTCGACCCGGTCTACGCGCGCGTTCGGAGCGTTGCGCGGCGTGACATAGACGCCGTTGTTACCGGTGCCGATCGTCATGACCGCGGCGATCTTCAGGGACTTCTGCGTACCGTCGCCGAGCCACACGTCCACGCTCTGCCCCACGGCGTGCCGCTCCCACTCCTCGTTGACGATGATCGAGTCGTCGTCCAGGTCGCTCACCTTCCCGGCGGCGAGCGGCAGTCGGGTGGTGTCGGTGAGCAGGCGGGGGTCGGCGGCGGCGCGGGCCTCGGACTTAATGAGCGCCACGCCCTCCTCCAGGACGTACACGGCGGTTGACGAGGTCGCGGAGACCTCAGCGCTGGGCACGGCACGCAGCTTCTTCAGCGTCGCGTCGTCGAAGCCCGCGTCGCCCGCAGGGGTGACCACGAAGTCGGCGGCCGTCTGCTTGCGGACCTCGGTGGCCTTCGCCTCGTTGAGGGTGGCGGTGGCGCCCAGCAGCGATCCCGCCAGCGCGACCGTGACCAGGACGGGCGCCGCGAGAGCGGCGGTGCGCCGAACGCCGGCGGCAGCGTTCTCCCGCACCAGCATCCCAGTAGCGCCGGGCAGTTGGGCCGGCAGCCAGGCGATCAGCTGGGTCAGCGGGCGCACCAGCACCGGCGCGAGCAGCGCCACCGCGGTGATCAACAGCATCGGCCGGCTCACATAGGTCTTGCGCTGCAGCAACTCGCTCGGGTTCGTTACCAGAGCCAGGGCCAGCGTTACCGCGGCGGTGAACAGCAGGGCCGCGCCGAACAGCCAGCGGCCCCACGTCATCGCCCGGGTGTCCACGGCCGCCTCGCGCAGCGCCTCGGTGGGGCCGGTGAGCCCTGCCCGCCAGGACGCGGCCAGCACTCCGGACAGCGCCACGAGCAGGCCCGTCCAGAAGGCCATGTGGTATGGCCAGGTGTAGTCGCCGATGGTGAACCAGCGGGGCGCGAGGCCCTCGTCAACCGCCCACTCGGCGAGCTTCGGCGCCCCGTAGGAGCCGAGCACGCAGCCGGCCGCTGAGGCGAGCACACCGATCAGGAGGGCCTCGGAGACGACCATGCGGCGAATTTGCCCCGGGGTCGCCCCGGCCGTGCGCAGCAGCCCGAACTCGCGGCGGCGCTGTGCGACCGCGAACGCGAAGGTCGACGCCACCACGAACACCGACACGAACCCGGTGACACCGCCGGCCGTGCCGAACATGGCGTTCATCGCGGTGAGGGCCTCGCTGTCCCGGTCGGGATCGGCGTCGGCGTACCGGCGCGCGTCGCTGGTGAGGACCTGAACGCCGTCGCTGCCACGCACCGCCTCGCGCACGGCCGCCGCGTCCGCGTCGACGACGAGCTGGACGCTGCGCGGCGCCAACTGGGCGGCGCGGGCGTCGGTGTAAAAGACGGCGTTCTCGAAGCCGAGTCCGGCCACGGTGCCGACGACCCGTACGGTGCCGACGTCGGTCCGCACCCGCGTGCCCGGCCGGGCCCAGTCGCCGCTGACGACGACCTCGTCCACGGCCTTCGGCGCGCGTCCCGTGTCGAGCCGGTACGACGACGCGAAGGCGGCGGTGGACCAGGGGTGGCCCACCAGATCGCCGGGGCCGCCCTGGGCCCGAACGGCGAACGACCGGTCCTCGACGACGGTCCCGAGGTCCTCCAGCTTCGCGACCACGTCGGCGGGCACGGCGCGCGGCTGCGCGAGCTTCTGGGTACGGTCGCCGATCGAGGTGGGCACCCGCAGGGTGTCCATCCCCTTGACGACGACCGGTGCCGCGGCGAACCGCTCGGGCTTGCGGTCGGGTGCATCCAGTGAGGACGCCAGGGCCAGCCCCATGACGGCGATCAGCGCCACGCCCAGCGAGAGAGCGACGAAGCTGCCGACGAAGGTGACCCAGCGGGTGCGCAGGGTGCGCAGGGCGGTGCTCAGCACGGCACGGCCTCCAGCTTGGTCATGCGCGCGGCGATGTCCTCGGCACCGGCGCCGATCAGCTCGCCGTTGACGCGGCCGTCGACGAGGAAGACGACGCGGTCGGCGTAGGAGGCGGCGACCGGGTCATGGGTGACCATGATGATCGTCTGGCCCTCGCGATCCACCATGCCACGCAGCAGGGTGAGCACTTCGCGACTGGTCTGCGAGTCGAGCGCGCCAGTCGGTTCGTCGCCGAAGAGCACCTCAGGACGGGTGATCAGGGCGCGGGCCAGGGCGACCCGCTGCTGCTGGCCGCCGGACATCTCCGTCGGCCGGTGCCGCGCCCGCTCGCCCAGTCCGACCTGCTCCAGCACCTCGCGGACCCGGGCCTTCGGGGGGCGGCGGCCGGCCAGCCGCAGAGGCAGGGCCACGTTCTGCTCGGCGGTCAGCGAGGGCAGCAGGTTGAATGCCTGGAACACGAAGCCGATGCGTTCGCGGCGCAGTAGGGTCAGCTTGGTCTCGCTCAGCTTGGTCAACTCCGTCCCGCCGACCGTGACCGAGCCCGACGTGGGCCGGTCGAGGCCCGCGGCGCACTGCAGCAGGGTCGACTTGCCGGAGCCGGACGGGCCCATCACGGCGGTGAACGTCCCCCTCGGGAAAGCGAGCGATACCTGGTCGAGGGCGGTGACGGACGTGCCGCCCAAGCCGTACCGCCGGGTTACGGAACGCAGTTGGATCGCGTCGTTGGTCATGTGTTCCCACTCGTGTCGGTGTCGGTCCTCCCGCGCGCCTGGGCGGGACGGAAACTTCGGGAAGCGGCGCCGTGTGCTGGCCATCTCGGGGCGGCCGGAGTACCCGGGAGGTGTGGCAGGTGGGCAGGTGCCTGCCGTCGCATGGGCCCGGGTGTCACCCGGGCCCGGCCGGGCCCATGACGTAGCCGATCAGGATGAAGGCTGGCGCCCAAACGGCGCTGCTGAACACGGACCAGAGCAGATAGCTGCGCAGCGGCATCCGGGTCGCCCCGCACAGGGTCGGTACGAGAGTGCGCAGTACGGCGGTGAAGCGGCCCACGAACACCGCGCTGCCGCCCCGGCGTTCGATCAGCCTCAGCGCCCGCTCGGTGCACCGGCGGTGGCGAGAGCGGGTCGTCATCCGGGCTATCAGCCGCCCCTGCCAGCGGCGTCCGATGGCGTACCCGGCCAGGTTGCCGAGCACGGCACCGGTGAGCGCAGTCAGCAGGGCCGCCTCGACCGTGACGTGGCCGTGCCAGGCGAGCATCCCTCCCAGCACCACCGCGGTCTGCCCGGGCATCAGCATGCCGATCACTGGGAGCGTCGCTTCCAGGGCGGGCAGCAGCAGTACCGCGGTGAGGATGCCGAAGCTTCCGTGCACAAGCACCTGCTCAGCCAGCCAAGCCGCCATCGGGCGCCGCCTCCCTCGTCTCCGTGATGCCTCCACGAAACCGCGAGAGCCCCTCACGACGCAGTGCGGCAGGGACGAGACTTGAGGTAGGGCCAGACCTACCCCACGGCGTCGGCCCAGCTCACCCCGAGCTGCGGCCACTGGGGCAACGCCTCGGGAGAGCGACGCGCCTCATCCCGCCCGCAACAGCTCCCTGTCCGCAGGAGAATCCTCCAGGCTCTCCGCGGTGAGACGGAGCAACGGGTGGAAGCGGTAGCAGGGCGCCCCCGTGGCGTCGATGCCGTGTGCCTCCAGCAGTGACGCCTCGACCAGCCGTTCCAGGAACTCCTCGGCCGCGTCCTCGGGCAGCCTGAGAAGCAGCGCGGCCCCCACCACGGTGAACTCCCGTCCCGCGCGCACGGCGAGCAGGCGGATCAACTCGAGATCCGACACCGGCCGTTGCCGTAACGCCGCGGACAGCGTCCGCCGTACGTCGAGCGGGCCCACCCGCAACTCCTCGAGGCGGGAGGCCGGATCGGCCAGGCGGCGCGCGAGCCGTGTCATCGGCCAGTGCGGCCGAGCAGCGAGCCGGGCGGCGGCTGCCCGCAGCGCTAGCGGCAGCCGTCCGCAGGCCTCGACGACGGCGTGGGCTGCCTCGGGTTCCGCGGCGATCCGGCCGCCCCCAGCGATCGCAGCGAGCAGGTCCAGCGACTCGTCGGCCCTCATGGGGTCCAACGCCACGGTCCACGAACCGGGGACCGCAGAGAGCCGGTTGCGGCTCGTCACCAGGACGGCGGCGTCGGCTGTGGCCGGCAGCAGCGGGTCCAGCTGCAGCTCGTTCGCTGCGTCGTCCAACAGGATCAGCAGCTTCCGGCCTGCCGTCCGGGTCCGGTACCTGTGAACTAGATCGTCCGTCCGGGCGGGCTCGCCATTCGGCGCCAGCACATCCTCAGAGGTCTCGCCGAGCGCCCGCAGCAGCGTGACCAGGACCTCGCCGCAGTCCGCGACGCTGCCGTCGTCGGTACGCAGCCGGGCATACAGCAAGCCGTCGGGGAACTCTCCGGCCACGGCGTGAGCGACCCGTCGGGTGAGCACTGTCTTGCCGACCCCCGGCATTCCGGTGATCAACAGTCGACGGGGCTGGAACGCGGCACGCCGGTTCGCTGTCGTCGGCGTCAACCACCCGCACAGTTCGTCGAACTCCCGCTCCCTGCCTGCGAAGTCGGCTGGCGCTGACGGCATCATGACAAGCGGAGCGGTCACCGTCGGCGTACCGGGCGGCAGGCTCGGTGCGGGCTGCGGGAGGGTGCCCAACCCCCCGCTCAGTAATGACTGGTAGGTGGCGGTGAGGTCAGGCCCCGGGTCCACGCCCAGCTCCTCCGCGAGCACCTCGCGCCCCTCGTGATAGGCGCGCAGCGCTTCGGTCTGCCGCCCGCACCGGTACAGCGCGGCCATCAGCTGCGCGCGCAGCCGCTCGCGCACCGGGAACTCGCTGACAAGCCGGGTGAGTTCGGAGATCAGTCGCCCGTGCCGGCCGAGCGCGAGGTCCGCCTCGATCCGGTGTTCCAGAGCGCTCATCCGGGCCTCGTCCAGCTGCGGCAACTCCACCTCCGCGAGGTGCGGCGTGACATTGGCCAGCGCCGGACCCTGCCACAGGTCGAGTGCCTGCCGAAGCGTTTCGGCGGCCTGGATGAACCGCCGCTCCTCCAGCGCCTGGCGCCCGAGCTGCTCCAGCCGCTCGAACTCGACGACGTCAATGTGCGCTCCGTCGGCGACCAGTTGGTAGCCGGGCTGGCTGCGGACCAGGTCAACCCCGGGGCCAAGGAGTTTTCGCAGCCTCGATATGTAGGTATAGATCTGAGCGTTCCACGTGGCCGGCGGATCCCACCCCCACAGCAGTTCGCTCAGCCTCCCGTCACTCACCACTCGACCATGGGCGAGCAGCAGCACGGCCAGAACCGTGTGCACCTTGGAGCCCGACAGCGCGATGCGACGCGCCCCGTCTCTCGCCTCGACCTGACCGAGAAGTTGGAATTCCATGTAAATCCCCCACTTTGTTCAACCGTGGCCACACGAAGGCGGCCGCGGCTGGATCGGAACGCCGGAGCGTCGGTCTTACGGCCATTGCTTGCGCCAGAAATTGGCAGAATTGCGCCTTCTCGTTGGCAGCAACCGGCGGTGGCAAGTCCCTGCAGTCTCCGCCTCGTGACCTCCGGGAGGCCGCTGTCCGGGCCCGTGACCTCCTGGTCCGGTACGGGGGTGGGGCTGGCCCTACCCCCGATCCACGCCCTGGACCGATGGCACCGGACGGGTTCACCCTCCTACGGTGATCCCCATGCACCCTCGGAATGTGTGGCAGGCCATGTCCCGGCCGGGCTTCCTGCTGTCGGCCTGGCCCTGGCGCTCTGTCGCGTACCTGCTCACCGGTGCGGTGACCGGGGTCGCCGCCCTGGTGGTGATCGTGACGGTGGCGGCGGTCTGCGGGGCGCTCGCCATCGTCGTGGTGGGGCTTCCGCTGCTCCTCGTGGTCGCCCTCAGCGGGATCCCGGTGGCCTGGGTGGAGCGGCGCAGGCTGCGCCTGATCGACCACGATCCGGCGTCCGGCCAGCACCACGAGCCGGCCGCGCCGGGACTGTGGACCTGGCTGACCACCCGGTTGCGCGAGCAGGCGACCTGGCGGGAACTCGGGTACGCGCTGCTGTTCGGCGGGCTGCTGTGGCCGGTCGACGCCCTGGCGATCACGGTTGCCCTGCTCTTCCCGCTGTCCATGGTCGCCACCCCGTTGCAGATGGCCACGGTTGGCGACGGCCACGAGGCGAAGGTGCTCAAGCAGTGGTCGGTCACCACTTGGCCGACCGCGTTCGGCGTCGCCGTGCTGGGCCTGCTCCTCATGGGCCTGTGCTGCTACGTGCTCGGTGTCGCGGCGGGCGCCCGCGCCGAGCTGACCCGACTGCTGATCGCCTCCCGCGAGGGCGAACTCGGCGCCAAGGTGGTCGAACTGGCCAGCTCCCGCATCCGGTTGGTGGACGCCTTCGAGGCGGAGCGGCGCCGCATCGAGCGCGATCTGCACGACGGCGCCCAACAGCGACTGGTGGCCCTGACGATGGCCCTCGGCCTGGCCCGGCTGGACGCACCACCCGGCCCGCTCGCCGACCAGCTCGCCAAGGCCCACGAGGAGGCGGGCAAGGCACTCGCGGAGCTGCGCGAGCTCATCCACGGCATCCACCCAAAGGTCCTCGCGGACTACGGCCTGCAGGCCGCGGTCGCCGACGCTGCGGACCGCTCCGTGGTCCCCGTCGACGTCGACCTCGAACTGCCGGGCCGACTGCCCCAGGCGGTCGAGTCCGCGGCGTACTTCGTGGTCTGCGAAGCGCTCGCCAACGTCGCCAAGCACAGCGGGGCCGATCGCGCGCAGGTGAGCGGCGGTCACCGCGACGGCCGCCTGTTCCTCCAGGTGCGCGACGACGGCCGGGGCGGTGCGGACACTTCAGCCGGCAGCGGACTCACCGGTCTCGCGGACCGGGTCTCCGTTCTCGATGGCAGACTTGCCCTGTCCAGTCCGCTGGGCGGACCGACCCTGTTGCATGTGGAGGTTCCTTGCGAGTTGACCAAGGCAGCCGATCGCTCCGCGTAGTACTGGCCGAGGACAGCGTGCTGCTGCGGGAAGGGCTCATCGGCCTGCTCAGCCGCTGCGGTCACGAGGTCGTGGCGGCCGTCGGGGACGCGGAGGCGCTGGTGGCTGCGGTCGAGGAGCACGCGCCCGACATCGTGGTGACGGACGTGCGCATGCCGCCTGGTTTCCAGGACGAGGGGCTGCACGCGGCCGTGCGTCTGCGCGAGCAGCGGCCCACGCTGCCGGTCCTGGTCCTCAGTCAGTACGTGCAACGGACGTACGCCTCCGAGCTCTTGGACTCCGGTGACGGCTCGGGGGTTGGCTACCTGTTGAAGGACCGCGTCGGCCAGGTCGAGGAGTTCGTCGATGCACTGCGCGAGGTCGCGGACGGCGGGACGGTGGTCGATCCCGAGGTGGTGCGCCAGCTGTTGCGCCGCCGCCGCGATCCGCTGAAGCGGCTCACGCCGCGGGAGCGCGAGGTACTGACGCTGATCGCGGAGGGCAAGTCCAACGGCGCGATCGCAAAGGAGCTGGTGGTTTCCGAGGCCGCGATCGGCAAGCACATCAGCAGCATCCTCACGAAGTTGGACCTGCCTCCGGCGGACGAGACCCACCGCAGGGTGCTGGCCGTCCTCACGTACCTGCGGGCCTGACCGGTGGGGGGTTACCCGGGCGTCCGTGCGGGCTGTGAGACAGGCCCGAGCTCCTTTCGATCTCCAAATACGACCCCCCCGTTGATTGAGCTGTACTGACGTTTGTGGAGTCCCTGATGCGGTCCTGGCCATGGTTGAGACGACCTCTTCCTAACGGTGCTGGTGATGTCTCCCACATGTGTCTCGTCGGGCACGTAGATGCGCATGGAGCGGCGACGCTGGTGCCGTCGACAAAACCATCGGGACTGCGGATGTCGACGGCCATCACATGACCTCGGGAACCTCAGTGGCCGAGTCCGACCCGCTTCCCCGCGGGAAACGGGTCGCTCTACAGTGCATGAAACGGGGAGTTGAGCCGTAGATCGGCCTCCCCGCCAATCACTGAAAGGTGAAACTATCGCCTTCTAACGATCCGATCAAGTGGCTAGAGTGTCTCGCCCGCCAACTCTGTGGAGTACCTGTGCCCGACCGCGTCTTCGACGGCAGCAAGCTGCGCGATTGCCGTGTGGTCAAGCGCCTGTCGCAGGCCGATCTGGCCGCAGGCTTGAACGTCAAGACGAACGCCGTCTACCGCTGGGAGAACCAGCTGGCCACGCCGCCGCAGGAGCGCTTGCCGGCGATCGCTGCAATGGTCGGGGCCGAACTCGACGAGCTCTTCCCGCGGCTGGAGCCACCCAACCTCGCCGATCTGCGCTGCGACGCCGGCATGAGACAGTCGGACACCACGCGCTACACCAACACCGCGTCGCCGATGCCGATCCGCGCAGCCGAACAGGGAAAGCGAGCACTGTCCGATGAGGCGGTGACGGCGCTGGCAGCGGCCTACAACGTCACCCGCGCAGAACTGCTGGCCGCACAGAGGCGATCGTTCGGCCACGACGTACCGGCCGTGAAGCCGGTGAAGAAGACGTCGTCGACACAGGTCGTCAACACTGTTGCCGAGAAAATCAAGTACCTGCAGACGGAGATCCACGATGGGGCTGTGCCCTCGGACGCGGATCTCGCTTCGTCCGGCAACCGTAAGAGTGGCCGGTCTCTCCTGACGGAGGACCTGGTCAGGGACTTGCGTGTGGGTACGCTGCCGACTGCCCCGGATGACGTTCTCGATGCCCTGGCTTTGGCTTTCGATGTCCCCCCGGTGTTCTTCCGTAGCAGCGATCCGGAGATCGACCGCTTGGTCGTCTCGGCGCGCGCCGTGCGCAGCCAGTTCACGGTCATGGCCGCGCGCGGCGGAGAGAGGGAGATTTCACAGGAAGCGCGGGATCAGCTCCGGGACTTCATCAGCGACACCATGGCGGAGATCCTCGGCTCCGATGCGGATGACGTGCCTTAGCAGTCGCCCCCACCGTCGGCATCTCCTAGCCCATCACCTCAAGGTGGGCTGTACTGCCGTCCGTGAGCGCGCCGAGCGCCGCGTTCCACAGGGGCCTGCGTGACGGCGGGATCTCGTCCGGAGAGATCTCGCCGGGTGCACTGAAGCGGAATGCTGTGAGCTCGCTTTGCTGCAGCACAATCGCTTCCTGCTGCTCGGTGGTGAGCGTTCCGCCGTCAAACACCCAGTAGATGTGCGCACCGTCCGCAGTGTGCACGTAGGCGGAGAGCAGGAGGCGCCCGGGCGTCTGGTCGATGCCCAGTTCCTCCTTGAGCTCACGCGTACATGCCTGTCTGGGCGTCTCTCCCTCGTCGACTCCGCCGCCTGGCAGGTTCCAGCCGTTCTTATATCCGGGCTTGACGATGAGGTACTCGCCATCGCCATTGGTCAGGACGGCCGCAGCCGACATGGTCGGTTGAGCGGGGCTGGCGTTCACCAGTGGCTCCTTGCGTCTGGAGATCAAGCAAAGTTGGCAGTGGTCGTCGCCAGCAGAGCGCGGGCTTCGGAGTTGCGGATGCGGCTGTACGCGGCTGCCACAGCCCGCAAGTGTGGCACTTCGTGCCGTGGGTCGGTGCCAGGGTCGAAGGGATACGGTGCCGGAGCGGCTGGCTTGCTGGGAGTCGCAGGGCCCCCGCACAGCAGGGCAGCGCGGATCCACAGTGCCTCAGCCTGGATCTCAGTGTCCTGGAGGTCATTCGGCATGCTCTGCGCATGGTTGCGGGCGCGCTCGGCAAGGTCTGTTGGGGCTCGTCGCTGCAGTTCGAAGATCGCGTCACGGATGTCGACCGTGTAACGGTTGACACGCACGAGCAAGGAAGCGTCAGGGCTCGCGAACACGTCGCGGAAGGTATCGAGGGCCTGGCCGACGAACGACAGACGCGCGAACAACTGGCTTGGCCTGTAGCGGACGACGTCAGGTGCGGCCATCGCCAACTCCCTCCAAAGCCAGTGCAGCGAGAGGAGGCTGCGAGCCGCCCGGTACCGCTCGGAGCCCGCTCGGCTGACGGGTGCGATGGCGCCGATTCCCCAGAGTAGCGAGAACAGGTAGAGCAGGGAGTCAGTGAGTGTCTCCTGGGCCTGGCTGGTGCCGTCAGACACCGTCGTGACAGTGATCGCCACGACGAAGGCGGTGCGCAGCAGCACGTACAGCACAGCCAGGACCATCGCACAGGACATGAGGAGCATACCGATACGGACCGACCGAACAGGGGTCACTCGGGCAGCGCCGCCCCACTGGACGGCGCAGACCGCGGCGGCTGCACCCATGTAGAGATAGAACAAACCCATGTAGATCGGCAGACCCAGATCTCCCTCGTGGCGCTCCAGGAAGAACAGGGTACTGGTGTCCGGCGGGTTCAGCAGGAAGATGAAGGTGGCCGCCATGACGGCGATCGTGCCGACCGAGGCGCGCGTGGCGATCCGGTGGACGACGGCGGATATGCGCGCGCTACGCCGCACACCTACGGCACGGTCGGCGTCCGCGTAGACCGCAGTGACATAGCGCAGCAGCACACAGATCCCGACGATCGCCGTGGCGTGCTTGACCAGGAAGCCGAGATCGAGGACGCCTGTCGAGTCCAGGAGATCGTTGGCCGTCGATGTCCGGCACAACCAACTCACCACAAGCGCGGCGAATGCACCCCACAGTGAGCGCTCGCGACGGCGCCCGCTCCAGGCGGACTTGGCTCTCAGGAGGGCCTGGATGAGGAGAAGGCCTGCGATCGCGTAGGCGAAAGCATCGGTCACGGTCATGGCTTCCTTACAGGGGGGTATCGCTGCTGAACGGGAAGGCGAAGTCTTCGGCGAGGCGTCGGGCTACGGAGTCCTCGATGAGGTTGGAGTTGATGGCTCGCTGACTGATGAGGGCGGCCGCGTCCTCGGTGCGCTTCTCGATCGCGGTGTCGTAGCGGCGCCGTCCGGCGGCTTGGCCAGCGGCTACCAGTTGCTCGACTCGCGCCGGTGTGAGGTTTCGCAGGGCCTCGTCGGTGCCGACGACGCCGATAGCATCCTCTGCCCAGACGTGGACGAGCTCGTGCACTTTGATCTGGCGCTCGTGCGAGGGCGAACCGCCCTGGAGATGAAGGATCAGATCGAGCGGCCGGGTGTCGTGCTTGATCCAGAGGCCGCAGAAGCCGGTGAGGTTAGCGAGGTGGACCGGCATCGGCTTCAGGACGATGCGCCGACCACGGGCCTGCTCGATATTCGCAACAAACCGATCGAGATTGAAGGGCCTCGGGATCGGCATAGAGGCCACCAGACGCTCGGTCTCATGCCGCAGAAGGCGCCGTTTGCGCCGGGCTCGCAACTGGTCGAACGCGCCGTTCATGAGGTCTAAGCCGGGATATCTCCCCCTTGTTCGCTTCATTACTCAGGTCTCCCCTCGGCCTCATGCCCGAAAGGAAACAGAGCGTGCAGCCAGTAGCCCGTCCAGACAGCGGTCAGCGGCAGCGAAACGAACGTCTTCAAAGAGCCCCCAAAGGGAACCATGGAAGGTGGCAGCCACGCTAATAGCGAGAAATGTGCGGCAAAGCCCAATGTGGCACCAGGTGGCACCATAGCAAGGTTTCGGTGTCTTCCAGAAGTTAACCCAATGGACACCCTCGCGATGGTTGATGGATAGAAAGGGTGACGCTTTGAGTTCTTCCGGGTGACGCTTCCCGTCGTCCGATAATGACATATCTGTAGTCCCCCATGCCGATCATGAGAAATGCAATGGTGCGAGATGTGCTCGTGAGGCACTAGCACTTCACCTCCACTGGTGGCCGGCCGCTGGTCGCGAATCTCATGGGCGGTTAACTAGGTGATCGCAGCCGACCCAATCACTGTCTGAACGCCAGCGCGCACCTTGGCAACAAGTTTGGCGAAAATCCACCTCTATCGATGGCGCGTTCGAAATGTTCTGTCGCTGCGCTCTCGGGTCTTCAAGGTTGAGCGGTGCGCGGGCGCGCCGGGTCCCCGGCAGGTACGGCGCGGGAGTGTGACACTCCGCGCCGAAGTGTCCGCGAGGGACACCCCTGCCGACAGGCACCGGGCAGAAGACTGCGCCGCCCAAGTTCGACGACCGCGTTATCGGCATCACCAACGTGCCCGTCGTCGAGTGCTGCGGGGAACTGGCGGAATACGGACTCGCGGAGCACGGCTAGCCGCCGGTGCGCTGGTGGAGGCAACCGGCTTGGGCGGTCAGGTCGCCCGGCTCGTGCGCGCTCGGTACCGGCGATGACCACCCGCCAACCATTGCCGTCAAACAGGACGTCCAGGTGTATCGGAAGCAGCCGGCGGCGTCAGGGCCGGGGCGAGGGAGGTGGGGCTGCTGATGTCGGCGGAGGTGAACGTCGCCGGGATCTTGTTGCAGGGGTAGTCCAGGACGTCGGACACTGCCGTGCCGAACTGGCCCGTGCGGAGGCGGTGGACCTCGTCGATGAGTACGAGGCCGGTCCGGGCGGCTGCCGTTGCATCGCTTACCCGGGCCACCAGGTCGGCGGTCGTGGGCGAGCCGTGCAACGGAGCGCTGAGGGAGCGGGCCAGTTCGACGAGGAACTGGCGCGGTGAGGCGGCGGGCGGGAGCCGCACGTAGAGCACCGGCAAGTGCAGGGGAGTCGTAGGTACGCCCAGCGAGCCGCAGCCCCGAGCGGCCGACCACTCTGTGAGAGACGTTGAGCAGTGCTTGGAACTCTGGCGGGGTCAGCGGCGCGGGGGTCCATCCCGCCGCAGGGTCAGCGACTCATGACGGCTGCGGGGGTACTCGCCTCTATCGAGCCCATGACCGGCGGCAGTTCGGTGTCTGGCCAGATACGGGCCACCCAGTCATCGAGGGGGCCTGGAACAGCACGCCTTCTTGTTCGAGCAGTCTGCGACGCTGGTCGAGCACGGTGGGATGCCCGATGTGATATGTCGCCGATGCCGAGGCCAGACTGCGGGCGATGGAAACCGAGTCGTGAGCTCCGTACCTGGGGCGTCGCACTGGCGCCCTCGCGTATCCGGGAGTCGCGTATTCCTCGGGTTCTGGCGGCTCGTGGTCACCTTGAGTGGTCACCCGGGGCGTAGCGACGCCACGTTCCTCCGGCTTCTTCGGCGATCCGGGTGGTGTGGTCGTCGTTGTAGCCAAGCATCCGGGCGATCACCGGAGCAGGGGCCTGGAGGACGAGCTGACGGATCGCCGCTGTGCGTCCTGGCCGGGTCGGGAAGCCCAGTTGACGGAGCCGAGGCGCCATGGCTTCCGGGGTCATGGGTTGTCCGGCCCGGCGGCCGGGGAAGAGCCATCGGGCGTCGGGGTTGGTCGCGGTTTTGGTGTTCGGCCGCTGGTCCAGGTAGTCCAGCAGCATCCCGTCGAACGGAGCGGGAACAGGCGAAGGTGGATCGCCGAGACGGACGAGAACTGTGCCGTCCTCGTGGTGGACGTCGTCCCTGCTGAGCCTGGCGATCCGCGTAAGCGGCTGGGCGTAGAGAAGGACAAGGACGGCGGCCACGCGGTCCTGAAGTGGGATGTCGTCGCCGTCCACGAGTTGTCGCAACAGCGCGAGCCGTCGGTGCTGGGTGATCGGCGCGGGATTCGCAGTCGAGCGGTGCGGGATGGCGACGTTCCGGGTGCGCTTGGACTACATGGCCCAGCGGAGGAAGGAATGGGTGAGGCTCCGGGCGGTGTAGCCGCCTGCGTACCAGGTGTCGACATCGGCCTGGGTGCAGTCGGCGAGTACGCGTCCGCGCTGGGTGAGGTAGTTGAGGAAGGCGATCGCGAGGTCGAATTCATTGCGGGCCTGCCGGGTCTGGCTGCTGGTGAGCGGGCCGCGGCAGGCCAGGGCGCGAAGACGGCGCTGAAGGTGCCACGTGGCGAAGAGCTCCAACAGCTTGCGGTGCTCGGGCTCGCTGACGGCCGACAGTTTCTCGTCGAGCCATCGCTGGAACAGCACAGGTGCCGGTCGGCCGGCGGCAGGACGCCGCACTGGATGAGCAGGTCACGTAGGTAGGCAACCGACCTCCAGGGCGCGAGTTGGCTCAGCCCCTCGTGGGTGAGGGCGACTTGGCCGAGGGCCAGGGCTTGCAGGTTGTGCTGGACGTGGGGCTGCTTGGCCCAGGTCAGACCGCCCCAGGGGCGTTTCATCTGCCGGAGCGTGTCGAATAGAGGGAGGAGTTCGGGCCGGATGCGGCCGGTGCCGTCGTCGAAGAGTTCTCGAAGGCGCTCGGCCAGGACGCATCGGCCGCAGACCCCGCGGCGGTAGCGTCGTGCTTCCTGGCCGCAGTATTCGCAGGTGAAGTTGCCCAGGCCGCCGGCGCTTGCGGTGCAGAGCTTGCCGCCGTCCGGTGCGAGGCCCGGGGTGAGCCGATCGACGCCGCAGCCGGTGCAGGTTCCGTAGGTCTCCAGGGCACGGCCGAAGCAGCGTCCGCAGAGGTAGCCCTCGGGCCAGTGGTTTGCCCCAAGTCGCACCGCTCGGCGGCATCGTGCGCAGAACAGGTCCTCGGCGCGGATGCGGGTGCGGCTCATCCTTCGGGCCGGATGCGGGCGCGTTTGGGCCGGACGGCCGACAGGTCGACGACTGCGTCGCCGGTGGCGACCATGCGGACGGCGGTGTTCTCCGCCTTGGTGGCGATCAGATCGGTTGGGGTGCAGTCGAAGATGTTGCAGAGCGCGGCCAGCACCGGCAGGGACAGCCGCTCAGGAGTGCCGGTGACCAGGCGGTGGACTTGGGAGAGGGAGAGGTTGATGCCGCGTTCGGCGAGCGGTGGTGCGAGCTCGCTGGTGGTGAACATCCCGACGGCGGCCATCTTCTCGCGCAATCGCCACTGGTAGCTGACCTGGCGTTTCATCAGGCCCTCCTCGCGGGCTTGAGTGCGGCCTCGACAGTGGCGTCCAGAGCTCGACGCAGGGTGCGGGTGCGGAAGTCGGAGGACACACAGGTGTAAATGGAGGTGGTGGAGGCGTGGTCATGGCCGACTTGCTGCTGGACAAACAGCGCGTCCCAGCCATCCTCGATCAGGTGGGTGACGTACGACCTTCGCAGCGAGTGGAAATCCAGGACCGGGTCCAGGCCGAGGTCGTCGCGGTAGGTGGCGAAGCGGGAGTCCAGACGTTGCAGTCCAACCCGTCGACCGCGTTCGGACTGCCAGAGGGCGGGTCCGTCCGCGTGCCGCATTGCAGGCCGCACCTCACTGATCCACTGATCGAGGATCTCGCCGACCACTCCCACACGGTAAGCACGCTGCGGCGCTTCGGAGGTGAGCCCTTCTTCGCCTTGCCGTGGCGGACGTAGCAGACGCCGTACTCGCCGAACTCCGCCCCCTCGGGGTTGCGGCCGAAGTCAGCCGTGTCCAGCATGCGCGTCTCGTTGCGCCGCAGCCCGTAGGCGTACGCAGTCTTGAAGAGCATTGCGTCGCGGAAAGCAGGCAACCAGCCCTTTCGGCCGCGTCCGTGGACCCGGCTCACCTCGTCGTCGGCGTGGTCGAAGAACGCCTGTAACTCGTCCCGGGTGAAGGCCCGCTTCGGAGCCTCGGCCTCGCACTCCTGCATGTGTACGGCGGTACCCGGCGTCGGTGCAGGTGGGCTTGGAGACGGCGAGGTGGCTGGGCCGACAGCCACTGCCGCACCCGCACAGCAGGACCTGATCGGCCAGTTGGAGGCACTGGCCGACAGGGTGCCGGTGTGGCGGCTTCACGGCTACCTTGCCGGAAGCTAATCGCGCGGCACTTCCTCGACCACTGTCTCCCCGAAGCGCCACGATCCCCGGTTTCCTGAGGCCTCCGCACGCAGGCCCACTTCCCAGGCGATACGAGCGGCCCGGTGATGCGAGAGGCCGGGGTAGTCCTCGGGGTGCACCTTGATGTATCCGCGGCGATCGGCGGGATAGGTGCTCAGTGCCTCACGGAGTCGCTGCTCCTGTTCCTGTTCCTGTTCCTGTTCCTGTTCCTGTTGTGGGGTGGCGTCACGGGTGATGGACTTGTATGTCTTCCGTACACCGGTGGAGGGCCCTTCGGAATCCCTGCGCTTGGCCGTCGCCGGGCCCCGCCAGGTCATCCACCCGACGGAGCCGAGTGCGGCTAGGGCGAATGCGGACGCTCCGAGGAGTTCGCCGGTGGCATCGGCCTGGCCCGGGGCCTGCGGGGCGAGCTCGCCCTCGGGGTCCTCGATGACAGCGACGGTCTGGCCGACTTTGTAGAGGTCGGATGCTGTCGTCATCTCGGGCCCGGGTACCCGGGAGCCGTCCTGGCGCTGCAGCGTGTAGTGGTAATCGCGGTTCTTGCGTCCTTGACCCGGGTCGCGCCGCTCCTTCGTGATCGTCGCCGTGACCTCAACGCCCCGCTGCTGGAGGGTGATGTCCTCACGGGCCATACCCGCGACCCCCACAGACATCACGGAGGTGCCCACGATGAACAGCGCCGCATACGTACTTGCCTCGCCTCCGGCACCCAGCCTACGGATCAACCAGATGAGAAGCGCGCCGTGCGCGATCCACAGCGGGACCTGGATTCCGAGGCCGAAGTCCCCAGCAACGAGGTACATCCCGACGAGCACGGCGAGTACGTAACAAGCCACGGCGATCGCTGAGAGGGCTCGGGAACGCATCGCCGGCTCTCCCTTCGTGTGCTGCGTGCGCTGTTTCTCGGCACTCACGCCTCGATGTCCTTCTCGGTCGATGGCTCCTTGTCGGCCGATCCACTGTCGGTGGGTTCCTCCGTCGAGACCGACTTCATGATGCCGCTGAGCAGATCGAGGTACTCGTTCCAGTGCTCTCTGTCTTCGGTCATGAAGAGGAACAATGCCGAGCCAGGGCCGGTACTCAGCGGCACGCAGAACTGGACATGCCGGATCGTCGTGGGGGTGAGGTCGTCGAGTCCGAACAGTACTCCGGGCAGTTGCAGCTCTTGGTCGCGGATGCAGAGAGCGGATGGGCCGTACGGCAGCATGATCAGGGCGACCTCGGCGTCCGGGTACTGTTCGCGCCATTGCAAGGCCGTGCGCTTGGCCGAGCCCTGCCTGTCCTGCTCCTGCGGGCCGACGTCCGCTCTTTCGATGAGTACGGACAGTGTGCCCTGGGACAGTTCGCCGTCGGGCATGCGCAGGAGGCAGGCCGACACGTGCTCGGCGCCCGCCGCTATAGCGGTCTGCAGTGCGTACTCACCGGAGATGACGAGGCTGAACTTCTGCAGGGGCGTGGCGGCACCGGCGAAGAGCGGGTCGACCGCCGCGGCCATCCGCAGTGCGCGCTCGCCGGGGTCTTCTGCCAGGTCGAACTGTCGGAAGCCGGGGGGCAGTTCGAACCAGAGGTCGGGAACATCCCTGGCTCCTGGGCCTGCTGCGGCAAGGGTGGTCACGTGTCCAGGGGCAGTGGCCGCCATCAGTCCGTCAGCTCCCATGCACCCAGACCTATCGCACTGCCGATGGCGACGGCTCCGCCGAACTTGCCGCCGCCGGTTCCTGTGGCGATGTTCGCTACGCCGGTGCCCCAGGTCGCGGCGTCGTACTTGCCCTTGCTCGTCTCGTAGGCGTTGATCGCGGTGGGTGCCGTCCAGGCGAGCTGGGCGGCGGCCTGGACACCTTCGGTGGCGGTCAGCGCCGCGCCCCGGGGGACACCGAGCTTCGCGGCAGCGGCCATGACGGGCTTGTCGATTGCCTTGGCTACCGGGTCCGCCGCCTTCATCACGTTCTTCGCCGTGGTACCCACCGTCTTGATGCCGACCTTGGCGCCGGCGGCGACGCCACCTGCCCCACGTCCTGCCTTGAGGCCGGCCATGACTCCCGCCTTTGCCGCGCCGACGCCAGGCACCATACCGAGAGCGTCACCGCCGAGCGTGAGCCAGTTGCCGATCCGCTCACCGGTCGGTGGCCACAGGCCGTCCACGCCGTACGCCGACGCGTGCGCAACGAAAGCCAGGGCGCTCAGGCCGATGGCCAGCGGTGCAAGCACGGGACAGAAGATGGCGATGACGCCGATGACCGAGGCTGCCACGGTGATCCAGTCCGCGTGGCTCTGGATCCATTCACCGACGTCGTCGAGTACGTCCCCCAGCTTGCCCGGCAGGTCCGCCAGGGCCTCTCCGAGGCTCTCCAACGCGTCCCCGAGCTTTTCCCACATACCCGGCTCATTCGGAGCGATGTCCATGGCAGCTTTGAGGCGGTCGGCTATGGCCTCGCCGTGCTCCTGATAACTCTTCTTCAGCCTGCGGGCCTTGCGGCGGATTTCTTCCAGTTCGAGATCCGCGGAGTTCACTGCCCGGTTGGCCTCCAGGACTTTCTTCTCATGCTCCTTAGTCGCCTTTCCGTCGCCGCCCGCCTCGCCCTTGTCTGAGCCCTTTTTATCGTCGGAGCGGTTGAGCTTGTCGGCATCTTCGTGAGCATCGCTCAGCCGTTTGCTGACCACGGCCGCTTCGGCCTCCAGGTCTGCGGCGTCTTTCTGCTTCTGCTTCATGTAGTCGGCCCAGTCGGTCAGGGCGGAGGCTGCCTCGCGGAACGAGTCGCGCGCTTCGTCCATCTTCGGACGGAACTCGTCGTCGAACTTCTGCCTGAAGCCCTCAGCTGCCTTTCC
This sequence comes from Streptomyces sp. NPDC058284, assembly GCF_042881135.1. NCBI lineage: Bacteria > Bacillati > Actinomycetota > Actinomycetes > Kitasatosporales > Streptomycetaceae > Streptomyces > Streptomyces sp. NPDC058284. Next base: position 55,403 of record NZ_JBHVYE010000014.1, on the reverse strand, counting down.
CTTCCAGTCACCGACTCCGGTCCCGTGCAGGACGTGGCAAATCTCGGCGAGCGCCTTCGCGGTCTTTCCGACCTTACCGGCCACGTCATCCGCCACGGCGTGATCGCCTGGGCACGGCACAAATCCCAGAGCCGGGAACTCCTCAAGCAGCGCTTCAGCCATGACTACTTGCCACTCCCCTTGCCGCCACCCTTTTTAGCTGCCTCAGCGAGCTCGTCGTCCAGCTTTTCAAAGGATTCTTTGATTTTGAGAAGCGCCTCCGAAGCCTTGCCGGAGAACTTCGTCAACTGCTTGATCCCGTACGACCATTCGTCACCGAAGTCATCCATGCGTTTGGCGAGTGCCGGAACGCCCATTGCATCGCCGCTGACCTTCTCCATGTCCCGGCCCGGTTGCTTCATCATGTGGGCGATGTGGTCCAGGTTGCCCCTCACCCGGTTCAGCACGGCGTAATCGACCGACAGATCACTCACAACGCCCTCCCCCGTTTGCCTCTGCATGCGTTCAAGCCGCCATCGTTGGCTGCGCGCCCCCGAAAGGCTGCAAAACCTAACGAATGCCGTCACGTGGTCCTCGTGAAGGCGTCACGTCAGCGATTCCGCCTAACGGGCGTGCAACCGCCGCCCCAGTCAGGCAAGGGCCTGCTGGCTTCGCCCGCGCGAATCCGGGCGCCTCTCACGACACATGTACAACGACAACATCCTGTAGATCGAAAATATCATCCCTCAATCTCTTGTCCAGGGGCGTTAACGCGTGCCATGCGCACCCGGCCGGAGCCTCGTCGGCCGGGGCAGCCACACTGCGTAGGTGGCCCCGCGGGCTGCCGCGTCCTCAGCCGCGCGTATGCGTTTCCCGACTCGGTCTGCCTGGCGGTCTGACCTCGCGGCGGCTAGCGCTCGACCGAGGCCGGCGGCAACAGGTGCGGATGTCCGGTCCTCGGCACGAGCCCTTTCGGCAACGAGAGGTGGGGCGCTGCGCCTCAGCCCTCGCCCCCCGGTGCGATCCACCTGACATGAACCGCTCGAAACGGCGGCAGCACTGGGCACGTCGCCCGGTGCAAGCAGCGACGGTCAACAGGGCGCGAGCGGAAGGGGCAGAGAGCAGGACCTGTCGAGGGACGGCCAGAGGGTGCTGCGGGCCATCAACGGAGAACGGCGTCCCGGGCAGGGGCGGCGCGGGGTGGGGGGACCACCCTGATCGCCAAGTTCTACGAGTAGGCCGCCCCGCAGGCTGGCCCCCTTCGCGTCCTCTTGGAGCAAGTCCGCCCCCCGGGCAGAGCCTCTGCACCACGTCCCACCGGGACGCATCCGTCGCGTTCTCCCTCTCTCTCACTGCCTTGCGCCACCAAAGGGGTGGAGGGCAGTGCGCCTTTCACGGGCGTGCTGCCCGACGGCCGATGGGAGACGGCGATGGAGTGGATGGACACCGTGCGCGAGCTGGTAGCGGACCCGTTGGTTGGGACAGGCGGCGCTTGCGGCGCTGGACGGCGCGTCCGGCTGCGTCGTAGGTGTAGCGGGTGCTGCCGGCGCTCGTCAGGCGTGTTCCGCGGTAGGCGCGTGGGTCTTGGGCCTGGTTTCCTGTGTGCTGATCGGGCCAGGGGGCGTGGGTTTGGTTGCCTGCTTCGTCGTAGGCGTAGGTCTCGCTCCAGTTGGCTGCGTTGACGGTGGTGACGCACCCGGCCTGGTCCAGCGTGAAAGTGCGACGGCCGCTGTCCTGGTCGGTGATGGCGGTCAGGTGTCCGTCTTCGCGGTAGGTGAAGGTCCGCAGTCATGCAGGTTCTTCGCCAGCGACCGCACCCGGTGCGGATCACCCGGCGTCGGATCCTTCTCCAGGTCCAGGACATGCCAGTGGGTCGGCCGATGTGACACGGTGCAAATCCCCCGGTGTATCCGCCCGGCGTCATCAGGGCGCCTGTAGTGAATCGTGTGTTCAGCGGTTGATGGACTGGATCTCTTGGACGTTGATGTCCTGGGTGGTCTCAAAGGTTACGTTGGGCAGCTGTCCATGCGCGCCACCGGTGCCCTTCCAACCGATCTCCCAGGTGGCAGAGGCCTTCAGCTGGTAAGGCGCATCGCCCGTGGCGCGGAGGTAGGTGATGCCACACGGCGGGTCCTGCTTGGCGGCGCCCTTGGTGTACGGGGTGCCGATGGAGCCGTCCTCGTTGACGGGGCAGTCGCCGGAGGCAGGGAAGGTCTTCGCATCTTCGGTGCCCGGCTCCAGGTGCAGGGCTACCGGCTTCGCGGTCGTCACCGCGTACAGCGGGGTGTGGGGAAGCTCGGCGCGCACCGTAACGTCCTTGAAGACGGCCTTGTCCAACCAGATCCAGGTGGGTAGGTTCACCGTCGACTTTCCCTGCGGCTTCAGCTCGACCTTGGTGTCCGGGACGCGGATCTTGTCGTAGGCGTAGGCGGCCAGCGCCTCGGGGGTGGGTGCGTTGGGGTCGTCTACGTCTTCCCGTCCCGGGTCATGGAGTTCAACCCTGCGGGTGCTGGCGTCAGGCGCAGGCTTCGTGGAGTGGACCGCAGCTGTCCGGTCGATGCTGAGGAGCGAGGGAGCTGGAACGCCCGCGGCGTGTGGGACGGCCCCCTATCCGTCGTCGGCGGGCCGCTGACGGCCCGTCCGTGCGGTGGGCCGTCGGCGGTCGGCGCTCATGGCGGGGGCGGCGGGCTTCAGGCCTGTCCGGTCTCGACGCGGCTGATGCGGCCGTCAGGGGCGACGGTGAACCGCCAGGCGGTGCGCATCTCGCCCCACGTGTCGTTGCGATAGTCAGCAACCAGGGCCCGGCCACCGGACTGTTCGCTCACCACGTCGATGTGCCCGTGGGAGGAGAAGATCTCCCGATCGACCCAGTCGGCGAGGTCGCGCTCCGTACCGTCGTCGGACAGCGTGGCGTCCTCCGTCAGGACCGCGACGAAAGCGTCACGGTCACCTGCGTTGACTGCGCCGAGCAGTCGGCGGACCGCCGGATCGGAGAGCTGTTCGACAGCGATGGTCATGGTGGTGTGCTCCTTGACGTGGGGAAGCCGTTTCTCCTCGCCAGGAGACCACGCCGGCCCGCCGTTTCTCCGCATGCGAAACGCGTGTGGCAGGCGGCTGGTGCTGACGGGCCGGCCACCACGCCAATGACCACGGCGCCGAGGAAGCACGGGCGCAGCTCGCTGGCCTCGTCGGCGAGGAGTACCAGGTGCAGTGGCACTGCTGGTATGACGCGGCAGCCGAGCTCATGCCCGCCCCCAGGTGGCGTGCCCGAGAAGCGGGTGGTGCATGCCCGGCCAGGCGCTGCGCCTCATCGACCAGCTGGTGGCTGAACAGCCGCCTCGCGGACGTCTCGCCGTAGCGGTCGATGTGGTCGATGTGGTCGAAGACGAGGCTGTGGTCCTTCAACCCTCGCATCCGCCAGATGCGGCCTGCTCGCGGGTCAGGTCCTCGAGGACAAAGCTCCAGCTCCTGGTCGACGTCGGCGGCAGCGGCCGCGTCGGCCGCTGCTTCGGCACGGGCCCCAGCTGCACCGGCCTGCTGCTCGCGGGCCTGTGCCCACCGGTGCTCGCGGATCCACTCCTGAGCAGTGGCGTACATCCTGGTGCAGCTACTGTCCGTCCGGTCGCCGCGCGGCGACCGGTCTCGGAGGCGTGCGGCATCGCCGCGTCGACGGCGGCCGGGCCCCGGAACTGAGCGAGGCCGCCCACATGCTCCAGGAGGTCGGCCTGCCCGATGACATGCTGCGCGCGGCGCCGCGGTCTGGAACCGCTGGACGGAGGCGCAGAGTCACAGACTCTTTCCGAAACGCCTCTACCTGGGAAAACAGATGAGAGGTGTACAGATACCCGTGACCGTGTCACACGGGCCGGACGGGAACCTGGGGCAGTCAGCCCTGCTGCATCGTTTTGAGGTTCGCGGAGCTGACGAAGAGCACATGAAGACGGCCGTCGGCGCCCCCACTCAGGGACACCGGTGCCCCATCTTCGCGAAGTGCCGGTTGGACCTCTTGAGGTCCCACCAGTCGCCCATGAGGCCGCGCACCAGCTGGACCAGTTGACGAAGGCGCTCAGGGTCGGGGGCAGGCGCGGTGAACACGTCCGCGAAGGATTTGTCGCTCCATGGCAGTGTGAACACCCAGCACTCGTCGGCTTGATCCTTACGCACGACGCTGAGCCGGTAGGTCAACGTGATGCTGCGGTCCGGGTGGTAATCCGCCGTCAGGTCGATGACATTGAACCTGGTCGCGCCGTCATCGAAGGTGAACGAGCTTGCCAGGGCGCGCTCAGCCGGCGTGTAAGCCACCATCTGCACCTTTCAGCTCGTTTAGGAGTCACCCAGGTTAGTCGCCAGCACCTGGTAGCAGCGCGGCTCGTGACCTGGTGGGCGGTCCGCACGGTTTCTCAGATGTGGTGCTCGGTCAGTCCTCGCTGGGCTGTAGTGCGGAGAGCAGGACGACGCCCCAGATCATCAGGGCCGCGCCCGCGATCTGTGGTGCGAGTGACCAGCCTGTGTGCAGTCGGTCGCCGTTGAGGGCTGTGCCGAGGGCCAGGCTGGCGGCGGCTTCGCCGAGGGTGAGGGCGGGTTGTGAGGCGATCAGTGGGCCGGATTCCATCGCGTTGGTGAGCAGGAACAGGGCGCATGCGCCTGCTGCCAGGCAGCCGTAGGTCTGCCAGGTGGTGGCGAAGGCGTGGATGCCTGAGTCGGTGAGGGTGGCGATGGCGGCGTTCATGAGTGCGGCGGTGAGGGCGTAGGTGAGTGCGGATGCGGTGCCGAAGAGTGCGGCGCGTGCTTTGCCTCGGGGGCGGGTCAGGGCGGCTGCGGTGCAGATGCCTGTGCCGAGTCCTGTGGTCAGGAGTGCGGTGGTCCAGCGGAGGCCGGAGATGTGGTGGTTGCCTTCGGTGGGTGCTGCCGCGCTCAGGGCGAGGGCCAGGCCTGTGGTGGTGAGGAGGGAGGCGGTCCAGCCGCCTGGTGGCATGGGGGTGTGGGTGAAGAGTTGGGCGATGATCAGGGCGAGTGGGAGTTCGAGGACGAGGAGGGGTTGTACGAGTGAGAGTGGGCCGTAGGCCAGGGCGAGTGCTTGGAGTGCGGCTGCGGCGATGATGACGGTGATGCCTGCGAGCCAGGCGGGGTTGCGCAGCAGGTGTCGGATGAGGCGTGGGCTGAAGGCGTCTTCGGTCCGCAGGGTGCGGGCGGCCACTCGTTGCAGGACGGTGCCGGTGGCGTTGGCCTGGGCGGTCAGTACGGCGAAGAGGGTGGACAGGATGGTTGCGTCCACGGCGGCTTCTCACGGTGGGGGGCGGAGGGGTGGTGGCCGGGTGGGTGGTGCGCGGTTATGCCGGGGTGTGGTGCTGGGTCGGTGTTTCGGTGGTGGTTTGGGGGGCGGTGTGTGTCGTGTGGGCGCTGTGGGCGAGCAGCGCCAGCCAGGTGCCGACCATGAGCAGGTGGCAGCGTTGGGCGATGCCGTGCCATCCGCCGTGTCCGATCAGGGGTCCTACGGTGCACAGCGAGAAGGTGAGGGCGCTCCAGGCGACCGGTGGTCCCCAGTGGGTGAGGAGGCGGGGGTGGCCGCGTTTTTGTGCGGACCGGATGATCAGGGCCATGGAGGCGAAGAGGCAGAAGTGCACCAGGGCGCTGGTGAGGGTGTGGGCGGGGTGTACGGCGCGGCATCCGGGTTGGAGTGAGGGTGCGCATGTCATGGGCATCAGGACGTCGGCTACGGAGCAGAGGCCGAGTCCGGCCAGGGCCCACCATCCGGTGCGGGCTGTTCGGTCGGCTGCGGTGACGGCGGCGCCGGCCAGGGCTCCGGTGACGATGAGGGCGGCGCAGATCAGTTCGAGGCTGGCGAAGAGCCATCGGTGTGGGCTGTCCTGGGCATACAGCTCGCTGACGTAGGAGTGGCGTGCGTCGAGTCCTGTGGGGATGAGTGTTTCCAGGAGCCAGGCGTTGTACAGGAGTGCGGCTGCGGTCAGTGGTGCGGTTGCTGCCCAGGGGTGCCCGCGGGGTCGGCGGGGGCGGGTGGTGGGGTGACCGTGTGTCGTTGTGCTGGTCATTGGACCTTGATAGCGGGTTCTGGGCGTGGGGTGAGGGAGTAGGGCTGCTGAGTCACTCGTGTGAGGTCGGGGTGGTGTCGGTTGCTGGGTGTGGGTGGTCGGCTCGTGTTCGGGGTGGGCGGCGTGTGCGGGTGGGCGGCGTGTGCGGGTGGGCGGCGTGTGTTCCGGGTGGGTGGCGTGTGCGGGTGTGCCTTGAGTTGTGTGGGGTATCTTGCGGCGGCTGTGTGTCATGGACTGGACAGGTGCGCATCTTCGTGGTGCGCCGGGAGAAGGGTGGCGACGCCGTGAGGAGTTCCGTCTCCAGCAGGGCCGTTGGTGTGCGGCTTGCGCTCGGTGTGGTGGTGGCGTCGGTGGTGCTCTGTGCTCCGGTGAGTGCGGTTGCGGCTGCGCCGGCGGGTGCGGAGGGTGGGCCGGGCGCCCGCTCCGGGGCGCGGGACGGGGCCGGACGTGGTTGTCCCGTCGTGTATTTCGACCTGGGCGAGACCTTGGTGCACACCGCGGACGACGGCAGTACCGGTTATCTGCCGGGGGCGGCTTCGTATCTGCGGGCCCTGCGGGAGCGGCATGTCCGGGTCGGGCTGATCACCAATGTTCCCTCTTCCTGGGGTGCGAGTGATGCTGAGCGGGCTGCCCGGTTGCGGAAGGAGGTCGATGCCACGTGGCGGGGGTCGGTGCCTTTCGCGTGGCGGGACTTCGGTGATCGGGTCTTTACTCCTCGTACGGAGGCGGAGCGCAAGCCGGCTGCGGTGCTGTGGCAGCGCGCCAAGGCCGGGGCGGGGCGCTGCCGGGTGGTCTATCAGGCGGAGACGGCCGGGGAGGTCGAGGTGGCGGGGTCGCTGGGGTATGTGCCGTATCAGGTCGGCCGGCCTCACCGGCCCGCGTATCTGCCGGTTTGGTGGATCGAACTCCTCGGCCGCCGGGGCCGTTGACGTAGGGGCGGGCGGGTGTCCGTGTCGGCGGGTGCCCGGCCCGCGGTCAGCCGGTCCGTGTCGCGTCGGTCTCCTGTGTCTGCTCCCCCGTCCGCTCCCCCGTGTGGTCGCCCCGGGCGGCTGCGGATGCCTTGTGGCGTTTCATCACGCCGGTGTGCAGGAGCAGTTGGAAGGCGGTGAGCAGGAGTGCCGTGGCGATGGCGCTGTGCCAGAGCAGGGTGTCGAGGTGTCCGGCGGAGAGGTAGGCGCCCGCGGCGACGGCGGCCAGGGCGCAGATCGCGCGGTCCACGATGCTTTCGATGGAGAGCAGGGTGGCGCGGGGGGCGTGGGCGGGGATGGCGTCGTTGATCAGTTTGCGCTGGATGGGGTAGGCGAAGCCGGTTGCGGCGGCGAACAGGCAGAGCAGGGCGATGACGGTCCAGGGGCCGCCGAGGGTCATGGCCGCCAGGGTGGCCGCGAGGGCGAGGCTGAGGAGGGTGACCCAGGTGACGGGGGTGAGGCGGCGGGTCAGCCATCGGGGGCGGGCCGAGGCGATTGCTTCGGCCACTGTCATGGCGGCCAGTACTCCGCCGTGTGAGGTTTCCGCGATGCCGTGGTCCAGGAGGATCGGCTGGAAGAGGTTGACCTGGCAGATGCGGGAGAGCGTGAAGAGTGCCACGCCCTGCATCATCAGCAGGGCCAGCCAGGGTGAGGAGGCGACGCAGCGCAGTGCGGAGCCCGCGTCCCGCAGGAAGGTGCCGCTCTGGCGTCCGGCGGCGGTGGTGCTCTGGCCTGCTGTCGGTGGGGTGGCTGGGTGGGGGGTGAGGCGGGGCAGTGCGGCGGCGCAGGCCAGGGAGCCTGCCGCGCTGAGGGCGCTGAGCAGGTAGGGGGCCGGGTGGGCCAGTGACATGAGGGGGCCGACCAGGGGCCAGCAGAGGACTTTCGCCGCCAGGCCCAGGGCGCGTGCGGTGCCTTCCGCTGTGAGGTAGTGCTCGCCGCAGTTCTCCTCGCGCAGTCCGTCGTAGAGGTAGGCGCTTGCCGCGCCGGAGGTCAGGGAGCGGCCTGCGGCGATGGCGAGGAAGTGCAGGAGGAAGCCGGTGTAGGAGGCGCTGAGGACGGGGGCGAGGTTGGCGGCTGTCATGACGACTGCGCCGGCGCGCAGGCAGTTGCGGGTGCCGATGCGGTCGGCGATGAGTCCGGTGGGGATTTCGAAGAGGCAGAAGGCGATGTAGTAGATGCTCTGGATGCCGAAGATCTGGGCGTCGCTCAGTCCGGCTGTTTTCTGGTAGGCGTAGAAGACCGGCATCCACCACAGCAGGTTGAACAGGAGCTGGAAGCCGTAGTTGAGCCGGATGATGCGGCGTGCGGTGTGGGTCAGGTGGGGTGTGCCCGGTTTGTGGGCGGGGTGCGGTCGCCCGGGGCGGGGGGTCACAGGGCGTAGGGGCGGATCTGGACCAGCCGGAAGTCGCCCTGTTCGGTCATGAGCCATTCGATGTCCAGGGGCGTGTCGACGTCTGTGCCGCCGCCTGGTGCCGTGCTGAAGTGGGATTGCAGGAGTCGTCCGGTCAGGCAGAGGTCGGCCAGGCGGGCGCGGGTGGTGGCGGGCAGGGGCTTGTCCCAGGAGCCCAGGGCGACGGTGCGGCCGCCGCCTTCGACGGTGTTGTAGAGGTATTGCTGGGGCAGTACGGAGCCGTCGACGATGTCTTCGGGTGAGCCGGGTGTGCAGTTGAGGTAGACGTTGCGGAAGTCTTCGCGGCGGGTGGGGTTGCAGGTCACCAGGACGCCGCCGAGGGTGGCGGGGACGTACTCCTGGATGATCACGCCCATGTAGGTGTCGTCCAGGGAGATGCCGACCTGGTGGCGCAGTCGGACGCTGCGGGGGGAGAGCAGGGAGGCCCATACCTGGCGTACGGCGTCAAGGAGTTGGCTGGTGGAGTGGACGGTGGTGACGGAGTCGTAGACGCCGGCCGCGGAGAAGCCGGGGAGGTCTTCGGCGTTGGAGGAGGAGCGCACCACCAGGCGTTTGTGGGGGGTGGGGAAGGCCTGGGTGATCTGGCGGGTGACGGTGTCGGGCAGGGGGGTGTGGCGGATGAGGTGCTGGAGTTGCAGGCAGAGCGAGTCCAGGACGTCGCCGGCGTCGAGTTCGAGGGCCATTTTGAGTTTGCCGATGGCTTGCTGGAGGGGTGGGCTGGAGGTGAGGAAGTGCTGCTGGAGGGCGAAGGGCAGGGCGACGCCTTGGGGGGCGCCGGTGGTGGTGGCGGTGAAGTGGGCTGCGGCGGCGCGTAGTTCGTGGGGTGTGGGGGTGGTCAGGCCCAGGCGTTGGGCGAGGTGGTGGTAGAGGTTGTCGCGTGGGGGGCGGGGGCGGGCGTAGTAGGCGGTGAGGTCGGCGCTGCGGCTGTCCAGGACGTGGTGGAGTTCGCCGAGGTTGGCTGCTTTGGTGCCGTAGCGGTCCCGGTCGGTGCTGCGCAGGCGGTGCAGGGCCAGGACGGGGGTGTCTTCGAGCAGGGGTGGCTGCAGGCGTATGCGCTGCTGGTGCCAGGAGGGGGGTTGCAGGGTGGGTTCGTCATCCAGGCGGTGCAGGGTGATGCCGTCTTCGCGTACCTGGTAGTGGACCCATTGGTTGTTGAGGTCGTGCTGGGTGAGGAGGGGTTGCAGGTCCAGGACGATGGCGTTGGGGATGCCCCAGCCGGTGGCGAGGACGTTGGTGTGGGAGAGGGGGGTGATGGGGGCGGTGTTGAGGAAGCCGGCGACGCGGGGGATGTCGTCGGGCAGGCAGGGCATGGCGACGATGTCGGCCCAGCCGAGTTGTGCTTCGGCGGCGGTGTACTCCTCGTGGGTGGCGAAGTAGCGCAGGCGGCCGGTGGCTTCGCCGGGGTTGAGGGGGGTGCGGGTGCGGGAGCCGAAGAGTTCGTGGCTGAGGATGCGGGGCACGCGCAGTTCGCTGATGGTGGCGAGGGCTTCTTCTTGGCTGTGGTTGGCGGGTTTGAGCAGCAGGGGCAGCCGGCTGTCGACGCGGGCGCGGGTGAACTCGTAGAAGATTTCAAGGAGTTCGCCGTGCATGGTGTCGGCTTCGGTGGTCTCCAGGACGAGGAAGGTGCGTTCGCGGCCTTCGGTGTCGGGGTCGGTGTGCAGGGAGAGGACGCCGAGGAGGAAGCGGCGGTGGGGGTCGGTGTAGACGGAGGCGTTGAAGGTGTCGAGGTCGGCGTCGAGTTCGGTCAGTTGCATGCCCAGGATGCGGGTGGCGATGTAGTTGACGTGGAAGGGGTGGGCGGTGGTGTCCAGGAGGTGCCAGGTGTTTTCGGTGCGGTCGACGACGACTTTGAGGTAGGGGTGGCCGGCCAGGACGCCGGAGAGGGTGCGGAACAGGGGCAGGGAGAGGTTTTCGCCGATGACGGTGCGGTCGGTGGCCGGCTGGGGGGTGTTGGTGAGGAGCGGGGTGGTCATCGGGCGGCCTCCTCGGGCTGGGCGGTGGGCAGGGTGTGGGGCAGGGCGTCGATGAGGGTTTCGAAGTCGCTGAGGACCGTGTGCGGGTCGGTGGCCGAGAGCAGGCACAGGGCGGCCATGGTGTTGGCGCCGGCGGCCGGGTCGTAGAGCGGGATGAGGCTGCCGTCGTCCAGGGAGCTCTCCGCGACCACGGAGAGGCGGCTGCCGGGGCTGAGCGGCACGGTGGCGGTGAGGGTGGGGAAGTCCCAGATCTTGCGGTCGGGCCAGGGCCGGCCCTGGCTGTCGACGGCGAGGACGACCAGGGAGCCGGCGGCGCCGTTGGCCTGTGCGGGGGTGAGGGCCTGTGCGGGCCAGTGGACGGGGCGGCCCAGGAGGTGGTCGATGAGCATGGCGATGAGGTCGAGTCCGAAGACTTCCTCGACCTGGGGGACGGTCATCGCGCCGCCGAAGCGGGCGGCGGTCTCGATGAGCCACATCTGTCCGTGCGCGCCGAGTTTGATCTCGGTGTGGGTTCCGCAGTGGCGCAGGCCCAGGGCGTCGACGGAGCGGCGGGCCAGGTCGACGATCCGTTCCTGGGCGGCGTGGGGCAGCAGGGCGGGGGTGATGCCGGCGCGTTCGGTGAAGGGTTCGACGGTGGGCATCCGGCCGCTGAGGCAGACGGGGTGGAAGACGCCGTCCGCCACGACGCCTTCGACGCTGACGTAGTCGCCCCAGCCGGGTTCCTCGAACCAGTCGGCGGCGGTGCCGGTCACGATCTGTTCGACGACGAAGTCGGCGTCGGCTTCGGCGACATGGAGTTCGGCGTAGCCCAGCTGGGCGGATTCGGCCATGACTTCGCGCGAGCGGTGCCAGGCTGCGGGTACGTCGTGTGGGGTGCGGATGATCTGGTGTGCGGTGGAGCCCGCGCTCCAGGCCGCTTTGAGGAGCAGCGGGAAGGGCAGGTGGGCGGCTGCGTCGTGCAGGTCGGCGAGGGTGGCGACGGGGCGGAACTGGGGCTGGGGCAGGCCGTGGCGGTGCCAGGTGTGCCGCATCAGGCGTTTGTCGCGGGCGAGTGCGGCGGCGTTGCCCGCGCCGGGCAGGCCCAGGGTCTGGCATGCCTGGGCGACGGCCACCACCGCGTATTCGGAGAAGGTGAGCACCGCGCCGGCGCCGACGGCCCGGGCCTGCGAGACGATCAGGGACACCAGGTCGCCGCGTTCGGCGCGGGTGGGTGTGGTCACCGAGGCGCACAGGGTGTGGGCGGTGTCCGCCACGGCGGGGGGAAGGGCGCTGAGCGCCAGCAGGTGCACTTGTGCTCTCGCGGCCGCCCGGGACAGGACGTGGCCGAGCGGCGGGCCGCCTTTTGCGTGCACTATCAGCACCTTGCTCACTGAAGTTCGTCTCCATTCGTTCAGTTGACGGTTGTCCCCCGTGGGGGCCGGTGCCGCGCGCCGGGTACGGCGGGGGGGGGCACCGGGGTGTAGGTGGCGGGGTGTGTTCACCCGCACACTCAAGGGGACCAGGCGGCAGGGGTGTGCCGTGGCGGCGCGGGCGTCTGGCGTTCAGGCAAATGCCTGAGTCGCGGGGCGTGTTGGGCCGGTTCTCCTGGTGGGCTGGTGCCACTTCGGCCGAGAAACCGAGCATGCGGGAGATCGGGGCGGGATACGCATCGCGTGGTGACCGTGCGTCAACGGGCCGTATACGGACGGAGAAACCGCTGTGGATGATTCCAGTCTCAAGGCGCTGCTCGAGCAGCTTCCGGTGTTCTGGTGGGAGGTCGACCAGCCGTGGCAGGTGCTGGAGAGGGGCGGCGGCGCGTTCGCCGACACCGGGACGGCGCAGCGTTTTCTGGAGCGGATGCACCAGGAGTGCGCGGAGGCGGGGCGTCCGCCGCAGCAGGGCCACTGGCAGGCCCGCTTCGACGGGCGCACCTTCGAGGTGAGCTGGCCTGTGGACGGGGGCCGGGCCCGCAGCCGTACGCGGGGCCTTGCCGTGGAGGTCGGGGACAGCCCCGAAGTGCCGCGCCGGTACGCCGCCTTCGCCGATCTCGTCGATCTGGCGCCGGCCGCCGCGTTCATCCGGGACCGGGAGGGCCGCTACCTGTGGGCCAATCACGCCTACGCGCACCTGTACGGGACCACGGTGGGCGAGCTCACCGGCAAGCGCATCGAGGACTTCGACGCTCCCGCCGAGGCCGTCCGCTTCCGCGCCCTGGACCAGGAGGTCCTGACCCGGGGCAGGCCGGTGCGCCACACGGTGGGCTACCGGCGTCCGGACGGCAGTGCCGGGCACGCGGTCGGGCACCGTTTTCCCGTGCGGGAGAACGCGCAGAGCTGTGTCGCCGGGATCTACGTGGACATCACCGACCACTTGCGTGCCAGGGTCCAGCGCCAGGAGGCGGAGGAGAGCCTGCAGGCGCTGCGCGATCACAGCGGGCTGCCCTGTGCGCTGCTGTCGGCCGGTGGGCGGGTGGTGCAGGCGAGCGCGGCGGCGGCCGAGCTGTTCCATCTCAGCCTGCCCGACCTGGTGGGGCGCCGGGCGCACACCCTGCTCGCCCCCTCCCCCGGCCTGGAGGGGCTGCAGCGCCGGTGGAAGGGGCTGATAGCGCGCCGCACCAGACGGGTGGAGACGTCCGCGGTGCTCGTCGACGCCCAGGGGCTGCAGTGCCGTGCGCAGCTGAACCTGACGACGGTGGGGCCCGGCGCGGCCCGGGCCCGGCATGTGTGGGCCGTGGTCACCCAGCGGGGCCTGGCCCATGAGGCGCATCCCTCGCTGACCCCCGCGCAGGTCCGTATCCTCTCCCTCCTGGCGCAGGGCAGCAGCAACAGTGACATCGCCGCCTCGCTGAAGCTGTCGCGGCAGACGGTCGACTACCACCTCAGCCGGCTGCGGCAGCTGCTGGGCGCCGCCAGTCGCCCCGCGCTCGTCGCCCGGGCCTACGTCCTTGGCATCCTGGCCCCCCGCGCCTGGCCCCCGCGCTCGGCCACGGCGGCCCACCCGCTCAGCGCCGTCTGAGAGCCTGTCTTTGAACCCCCGTCGTCCGCGCGAAGCGGGGGCGCAGCGGCGTTCGGTGCGTGCGATCGGTGTGCGGAGTTCGAGGTCATGTGGCGGAGCCACCTGTCCTGGGGCTCCGTGCGCCGAGGGCGCGTGCCGGGCGTCGAGGCGCAGACGGGGGTTCAAAGACAGGCTCTGAAAGGGCACGGCGCCCCCCGGCCCGCGCTTCGCGCGGACGGCGGGGGTCTCAAAGACAGGCTCTAAGCTGGCGGTCATGCGGATGCGGCCGACGTTGACCTGGGAGCCCGAGGGCGACCTGCCTCCCGCCTCCCGCGACCTGTCGCCGGTCGTGGCCGCGGTGCGGGCGGGAGGCGTCGTCGTCCTCAGCGGGGCGGGCCTGTCGACGGAATCCGGCATCCCCGACTACCGCGGGGAACACGGCTCACTGCGGCGCAATCACGTGCCCATGACGTTCCAGGAGTTCACCGGGAGCGCGCACGCACGCCGCCGGTACTGGGCCCGCAGCCAGCTGGGATGGCGGGCCATGGCCCGGGCCCGCCCGAACACCGGCCACCGGGCGGTCGCCGCGCTCGCCGCAGCGGGCCTGGTCACCGGCGTGATCACGCAGAACGTCGACGGGCTGCAGCAGGCCGCGGGAGCGCGCGGGGTGCAGGAGCTCCACGGCAGTCTGAGCCGGGTGGTCTGCCTGGCCTGCGGGCAGGTCACCGACCGCGCGGAGCTCGACGGCCGGCTGCGGGAGGCCAACCCGCGGTTCGAGGCCGTCGCCGCACGGCACCGCGCGGCGCGGGTCAACCCGGACGGCGACGTGGAGCTGCCCCAGGAGGCGGTGCGCGCCTTCCAGGTGGTGGCGTGCGCGGCCTGCGGCACCGGGGTCCTCAAGCCGGACGTCGTGTTCTTCGGCGAGAACGTGCCGCCCGAGCGGGTCGCGGCGTGCCGGCGTCTGGTCGGGGAGGCGGCGACGCTGCTCGTGCTGGGCTCGTCCCTGACCGTCATGTCCGGGCTGCGCTTCGTGCGCCAGGCGGCGCAGGCCCGCATCCCGGTGCTGATCGTGAACCAGGGCCCCACCCGCGGGGACCGCTGGGCCAGTGGGCGCGTCGACCTGCCGCTGGGGCGTGCGCTCGGCGACGTCGTGGCGCAGGCCGGGCTCTGAGAGCCTGACTTTGAGAGCCTGTCTTTGAACCCCCGTCGTCCGCGCGAAGCGCGGGCGCAGCGGCGGTCGGTGCGTGCGATCGGTGTGCGGAGTCCCAGGTCATGTGGCGGAGCCACCTGTCCTGGGACTCCGTGCGCCGAGCGTGCGTGCCGGGCGCCGGGGCGCAGGCGGGGGTTCAAAGACAGGCTCTGAACCCGCCGGGCGGCGGGCGGGCGGGGCGGGGCGGTGTACGGGCGGGAGCGGCAGCCGGTTGAAGCCGGTTGGACATCCCCGGCCGGCCTCTGGCAAGGTCGCCCGTCCGTTCCCCCCAACGTAGCGAAGGGAGAGCCGCGATGATCGAGGTGAGCACGCGCAGCGTCAAGGAGGCCGCTGCCGCCGAGCAGCTGCGCGCGGATACCACGACGCTGGACATTCCCAAGGGTTTCGACCTGTGGACGGCCGAGGAGATCGAGGACTGGCTCGACCGGATCGAGGACGACCCGGGCGTGTCCGACGCCGACTTCTACGCCGCCCAGCAGGCGGTGCGGCAGGTGCGTGAGGGCGAGAACGCCTGAGGGCGCCTGAGAGCCTGGCTCTGGCCCCCCGCCCGCGCACCGGGCGCCGGGGCGCGCCCGCACTCCGCGCGGACGGCGAGGGTGCAAAGGCAGGTTCTGCGGCCGTATCCGGCCGGGGCTCGCCGGCCCGGCTGAGAGCCTGTCCTAACCTCCACTGGTTGGCTCTGGGGCTGCTCATTGGGCTGCGTCGTCTCGCGGGGGGGGGCGCTGTGGCGGCATGGGAACCGCGCTGCTCCTCACCGCACCGTGACCGGCCAGCGCACGAGGCAGTCCACCACGATCAGGCCGGGGCCTGGCAGCTGGAAGGTGCCGCGGAAGGGGCCGCTGCTGCGGTGGAGTTGCTCTTCGCCCTCGCCGCCAGGTGACCGGTGCTTGATGTGGATGTACCCGTCGCCCACGTCGAGTTTCGCTGTGCCGCGCCCGCCGGTGTACTGCAGGACGTCTGGAACGAGCCGACCTTCGGCTTGTCGACAGCGAGATGGGTGTACTCCCTGGGCACGAGGGCCCGTGCACGGTGTCTGCTGCCGGTGTTGTGCGTCAGCAGCATGTCTCCCTTCGCGAGTTGCTCGGGCGTATCGATTGACGCATCGACCTGACGTGAGCAGAGGGAGCGACAGGCCCGCAGCCCTCAGCCGTCCTCCCGGTCCCTTTTCGAGGCGCGCCGCCCGCGTGTCATCGCCAGGACGCTTCCCGCCAGGGCGATCACGGCGATGGCCAGGGCGATACTGACGCCGCCCTCGGTGTCCCAGTACACGTCCTCCAGGCTGATCAGCAGTGCGGCCTCGTCGACGACGAGGGCGAGCCCCACCCCGTAGGCCAGTCCCATCCAGGCGCGGGCCCTGGCCGAGCGTTCGGCCAGGCCCAGGGCGCCCACCGCCACCAGCAGCAGGATGCCCCACACGTAATGGTGGATGTGCACTCCCCCGGCCTGCATGTCCCCCACCCCGGCCACGTCGATGTGGATCAGCCAGGTCAGCAGGCGCATCCCCGCGAAGGTCAGGGCAAACCCCCACCAGGCCAGCACAAAGCCGCGGCGCTTGGGAGAGATACCGGGCAGCAGGCGCAGCCAGGGCGAGGGCTTCTGCGGGCGAGGGCGCCGCTCCGGCGCGGAACCGGACGTCCTTGACGGCTTCATGAGGGCTCTCCCGCCGCGAACTCTTCGATGAGCGCCGCCAGGGCGTCCGGCGCGCTGTAGTGGGCGGCGTGGGCCGCGCCCGGGATCTGGGCCGTTCGTCCCTCGCCGGCCAGGCGCGCCACGTGCGCGGCCCAGGCCCGGGAGGCGATGGTGTCACCCGCTCCCCGTACGACGAGGGTCGGCGCGGTGGCGCGGGCGAGGTTCCCCTCGAATGACTCAGCCGCGTCGCGCAGGGCGCCGCGGAAGGACGCGGCGCAGCGCGCGAGGCCGGTCAGCAGGTAGTCCGTCGCGGCCAGCGGGAGCAGGGAGAAGGGCTCGCGGGGTACGTCCGCCAGGAGCCGGCCGAACTGGCGCAGGCCGGATGTCCTTGGTTGGAGCGCCGGGCCGACCAGGACCATCCCGCTCACCAGGCGCGGGTGGCGGGCGGCGAGGGCCGCGCTCACCTGGCAGCCGACCGAGTTGGCCACCAGGCAGCTCGGGCCCAGTGCCAGGCGCTGGTGCCAGTGCGCCAGGGCGTCGGCGAGTTGTCCCACGCCCGGTGCGCGGCGCGCGGCGGCCCTGGAGCGGGCGTTGCCCGGCAGGTCGGGTACCAGGACGGTCGTGCCGTTCGCGGCCAGGCGCCGCGCCAGGGGCAGGAAGTAGCGTCCCGAGAGGCCCAGTCCGTGGACGAGGACCATGGCGGGGGTGCCTGCACGGGGCGGGGCGCCGAGCCTGCGGGTGAAGATTCCGGCCTCTGTCGTCTGATCCACTCCTCCACCCTGCCCCGGGCCGGGCCTCTCAGCGGTGCTGCGCGGGCCGTGTCGGCGCGGCATCGCTGAGAAGCTGTGTCACATCTCTTTTCGCAGCTCAAGGACGTGATCCACGAGAGCGATTCCCTTTGCCGTTCGGTTGGGCGTCGATGGTCGTGAATCCGAACGGCAGTGGGAGAGCTTGTGGTTGACTGCGGGTCATGGATCAGGCCGCGTTCAACCAGCATGTCATCGAGCAGTTCCGGGCCCAGCGCGGCAAGGGACAGATCGCTGATCAGCTCGACGCTGACGGTCTGCTGCTCCTGACGCATACCGGCGCCAGGAGTGGGGCCCGCCGGACCACGCCGATGATGTTCCTCCGCCTGGAGGACCGTTTGTGCGTGATCGCTTCCAACATGTGATAGTGGCCAGTTGGAATTCCCCACAGGCGGCCAGTTGGCGGGGAGAGATCTGGCCGCCAGTGGTCACCCAGCGTTGTGGTTGTCGATGGTGGGTGGTCTGCTGGTGGTGCGCCTGGGCCGCCGTGGCAGGTGCGGCGGCTCAGACCTGCTGGTTGCCGGGGCTGACCGGTGCATGGCCAGTTCGGGGTACCTCCTGCGGAGCTTCGCCAAAGAGCATGCGGTGCCCGCGGGCTGTGTCCGTGTACTCGCGGACCCGGTGGATCAACCCGTCCCGGAGTTCAAAGACGAAGCAGTAGTCGTTGCTGTAGTGGTGTCCGTTGGCGAGAGTTGCCGTCATGGTGAACTCCGCCACCCCTCGTTCGCCATCGGCGTGCAGCCCCAGGAAGGTGACGGTGACGTCACGCACGAAGACACGGGGGAAGTCCTCGGCGAAGAAGCGCGCGATGGCCTTCCTGCCGACCATGTGGTTGGTCGCCCCGAGCGCGGTGGCGATGGCGTTCCCGGGGGGTGACAGCCACTCGGCGTCCTCGGTGAGGACCGCGGAGATCCGGTCGTGGTCATAGCTGGCCAACGCCTGGAAGGCGTTTTGGATGATGATGTCGCTCATGAGCCCACTGTCACCGCCCGCGCGTTCGGGTGTCTTGGACAAATGTTCCGATCGGTCTCCCCCGTAGCATGGGGTGATGCAATCCGCCGTGCGTGAGCGTGAGCGTGAGGCTGTGGCCAGGTGGGAGGTCGCGGGGCCACCGTGGCGCGGCCGGACAGGCGGCATCAGCCTGGTCGGGTTCCGCGATTGGGGCACTGGTCCCGTCGACCTGCCGGTGATCCCGCACCCGGCCCTCACCCTGGTCATCGAGTTCGGCGAAGGTCCGCTCATCGTGGGCGACGCCGTCGGCCGGCAACAGCGCGGAGGTCTCGTCGCCGGGCTCGCCTCCGGTGCAGTGCGTATGCGGGGCGAGAACGTCGCATGCGTGGAGGTACACCTGTCCCCGCTGGTCACGCACACCGTGCTGGGGGTCGACCCGGCGGAGCTGGACCATACCGTGGTTCCCCTCGACGAGCTGTGGGGCCGGGACGCGGCACGGCTGCGGGAGCAACTCAGTGGGGCCCAGTCCTGGGAGGACCGTTTCGCGTTGACGGATGCCTTCCTTGCCCGTCGCCGCGGGACGGGGCCACCGGTGGACCCGGAGGTGGCCCGGGCCTGGAACCAGATCGTCGTCAGCCGCGGCCAGGTCAGGGTCGAGGATCTGGCAGCCGAAGTCGGCTGGAGCCGCAGGCGCCTCTGGTCCCGGTTCCGGTCACAGATCGGCCTGCCCCCCAAGCGCGCCGGAACACTGGTCCGCTTCCACCATGCGGCCCACCACTTGACCGCAGGCGGCAGCGCGGCCCGCGTCGCAACAGACTGCGGTTACGCCGATCAGTCCCATCTCCACCGCGAGGTCATGGCCTTCACCGGAATGACTCCCGCGGCACTGGCCGGTAACACGGGCCTGGCAGTGGACGACATCGCATGGGCGGGGCACGACACCGGCGAGACGCGCTAACCACCCACCCCACGCAGTACGCACCGCTCGCCACAGGCGCAGGGTGGCCTCCACCCCGCGGAGCACAAGCTGTGATGCCCCACCGACTACCGTCCGTGAGCTTCGAACTGGCCGTACGTGGGGAATTCGAACTGGCCGCTGTCAAACATGGGGGCGCCTCGCCATCCGGACTGGTACTACAACGTGATCGCGAACCCCGCAGTCCAGGTCGAGCTGGGCGATGAGGAGTTCCCGGCGACCGCGGTCGCGGCGTTCGGACATGAGCGAGACAGGCGGATGGAGCAGGCTGTCCGGCAGCGCCCGTTCCTCGCCGAGCACCAGGGGCGGACCCAGCGGCTGATTCCCGTGGTCGAACTCCAGCGAGACCGCGAGGACTGACGTCTCCGGGTGACCTTTCAGGCGAGAGCTGCTGGGCCCCTTCAAACAGCCACTGCGAGGGCAGCCGGGACCGGCTTGGGTCGGCGGTGCTGGCGGGCGAGCCGGCGGGTCATGAGGGTCTCATGGGCCATCAGGATGCCCTCGATGAAGTTGGTCACGCGGTGGCGGACGATGTCGAAGAACGCCCGCTCGTAGCCGATCCACACCTCCGGCGCGTCCTCCAGCATCCGGTATCCCCACGTCTTGTCCCAGGTCACCGGCGGCAGACCGCGGGCAGCCGCGATCTTCCGCAGGCGCGCCCGCGGGCAGCCGCGATCTTCCGCAGGCGCGAGATCCCGGTATAGGCCTGGGAGCGGGTGCGTTCGGTGGCGCCCATCAGCTGGGTGGTCGTCAGCCCCGACGGGCGGGCCTCCTGGAGGCCTTGAGGACGGCTTCGGCGTGAACGTGAGCGGGGAGGCCCCGCCCCATCGCCTACTCACCCGAGCCTTTCAGCAGCCTGGCCCAGCTGCTCGTCCAGGTCGACCTCGCCTCGGGTGACGGCGTTCTCGATCCAGTCCGCCGCGGCGCGAACGCGCGACAGGCCACGTTCGATGGTGTCGCGTTCGGCGTCGTCGTAGCGCTCGCCCTTCAGATTCGGCACGATGCGGCCGGCCGTCGCGACGAACTGGGCGCAGGCCGCGACCAGGTCCATGAACTGCGTGCCGTGCTCCATGCGCTGCAGCTGCGGGGCGGCCTCCTGGTGCACGTACTGGGCCTGCTGACGGAACCGGTCGAACTGCGCCTCATTCACGGCGTGCCGGGCCGTGTCGTCGGCCATCACCTTCGAGGCAATCGCCGGACGGCGCAGAAAGTCGGTCGTCACCACGGCCGCGACCGCGTCATCCGAGGCCAGATCATGGATCGCCTCGACCTTCTCCTGGACGCTCTCCGGGGAGTCGACCTTCCAGCCCACCACCCGTTTCGCACTGTCATGCGTCCACCGCGGCGGCCCGCCGCGCGGATGGGGCGGGGGGGTTGTCCACCGCCTCGAACCGTTCCTGGTCATCGGGGATGGAGCACAGAACCTTGTGGACCGTGTGGGACACGTCCGAGCGGCGGTGCTGCCTGGGCCAGCGGGAAGCCGCCCACCGGTAGTCGCGCACGGTCGAATACGACAGCCCGATGTCCTCGGCGAACATCCGGATGGCCTCGCTGACGCTGAACAGATCGTCCTTGCCCGCCGGGCTGGAGCCGCCGAACTTCCTCACCGGTTCGATCTCCATAGCCGCGTCCCCGACCCGCCACTTGGCACCGTCCGGCGACCTCCGGCCGCCGGACGGAGCGCATGCGCACGGCGCGTGAAGCGACGCTGCCCGTGCCGTGCGCGCGACCTCACTTCGCGCTCGACAGCGTGCGCCGTCTGTACCAGGCCCGTTTGCGGCAGCGGGGAGAGCAGTACACCGCCGAGACAGGACGTTCGACGCCCACCGTCCAACTCACCCCGCACTGCGGGCAGTTCGCAACGATGCCATTCTTCACCGCCTCGGTCCTCGCCCGCGTGCGCCGCATCCGCCGCCAGTGCCGTGAGCGGCAGACAGACGAACAGAACACCGCCGACGGCATCAACGGCTCACCGCACCCACGGCACAACCGCGGGCCCACATCGATGTCCACGGACGCCACCAGCCGCAGCCGAGGCGCCTTCTCCCCGGCCATACCGGCACCGTACGCACGACAACAGCCCGCGCCTACCCGCCGCTGACCTGCACAGAAAGCCGACTCGACTTGTCATGTCAGGACCCGACACAGCTTCTGAGGGGCCAGGCCCGGTCGTGCGTCCTGGCTGTGCTCGCCGCGGCTGCGGGCCGGGCGTCAGGCGCCGGCGCTCTCGCGGCACTCCACGTGGCCCCAGCCGTGCGCGTTCTTGGCGATCTTCTCCCCGGCGGTGTACGGCTTCTGGCAGTGGCAGCGGCCGGGGAACTTGGCCTTGATGACGGCGCCGGTCGAGGTCTTCTTCGCGCGGGCGCCGCTCTTGTGGGGCGTGCGGCGCGCGGGGGACGCGCTCACGCGGTCCGGGCGCGGTGCGGGGATCTCCTGTGCGCCGTGGGCGGTGCCCGCGGGCTGCTGGGTCGTGGCGGCGTCGCTGGCCGCGACGTCGGCGATCGCGTTGAGGTGATCGCCGTCCACGCGGTGGGCGGCCACGTGGCGGAACGTCACGGCACGGTTGTGCAGCAGGGCGTCGATGCGTACGACGAGGTCCTTGTTGGCGACCGGCTTCTTCGCCGCGGTCAGCCAGCCGTTGCGCTTCCAGGAGGCGATCCACTTGGTGACCGCGTTCATGGCGTACTGGCTGTCCATGCGTACCTCGATCGGCACGGCGGGGTCGGTGGCTTCCAGCAGCTCGGCCAGCGCGGTCAGTTCGGCCACGTTGTTCGTGGAGTGGCCGAGCGGTCCTGCCTCCCAGCGCTGCGGGCGGCCCTCGGCGTCGGCGACCACCCAGGCCCAGGCCGCGGGCCCGGGGTTCTTCTTCGCCGCTCCGTCGCAGGCGGCAATGATCACGTCAGACATTCCTCGATGATTTCATTGGCCGTCCCGGACCGGGGCGGCGCGTCCTCCGCCCCCGTACGTCCGGCCTGCTCGGGAGGCGTGGGGCGGCCGTGGGGCGGGCGTGGCGAGGGGCGGGCATGGCGGGGGGGGGCGGGCATGGCGGGCGGCTCTGGTCATTCGGTCGTGTCCGTCGGGGAGCCCAGATCGACCTCGCTGATCCCCTCGAGCCGGGCGAGCTGCGCCACGAGGGGGTGGGGTTCCGCCGCGCCCTGGAGTCTGAGGCACGCCGACGCCCGGCCCCGCGGTGCTTCCTCGCGCGTCACGCGTACCGCGTCGACCCGGAAGCCCGCGGTGGTCGTCAGCTCCAGTACCCGGCCCAGCAGGCCCTGCGCGGTGTCGTAGGTGACGGTGAGCTGCAGCGCCCTCGGCCGGGGTTTGAGGGGGATGCGGTCGGTCAGGCGCGGCAGGCCCCGTACGACGAGGAAGTGCACGACGGTCGCCGCGGCGGCGAGCAGTGGCAGGCCGCCGCCGCAGGCCATGCCGATACCGCAGGTCAGCCAGATGGTCGCGGCCGTGGTGAGCCCTTGGACGGCGTCGCGTTTGACGAAGATCAGTCCGCCGCCGATGAAGCCGATCCCGGAGACGATCTGGGCGGCGACCCGTGAGGGGTCGAGGGAGGCTCCCTGGAGGTGGGCGGTGGCGGCGAAGCCGTGGATGGACACTTCCATGAACAGGGCGCTGCCCACGCCGACCAGCATGTGGGTACGCATGCCGGCGCTCTTCTGCCGTGCTTCGCGCTCCACTCCGATCAGCAGCGACAGCACGAGGGCCAGGCCGAGTTCGGCGAACTGGCGGGCGCTTTGCCCCGCGCCCGTGTCGAAAAGGGGTGCGGCGCTTGACTGCAGCGCCTGACCGGTGGACAACATGCCCCAATTGTTCCACTGGGGCGGCGTGGTTCTGTACGGCCAGTGGCTGCGCCGCAGGCGGCGTACGCGTCAGGCGCGGGGCCCGCTGCGGGACGCGCTGGTCGCCTTCGAGCGGTGCGGGGCGCGGATCTGGGCCGAGCGCGCCCGCGGTGAACTGCGTGCCGCGGGCGAGGCGGTGGCGGGCGGGGCGGGGCCGGGACCGCTGGCGGCGCTGACCCCGCAGCAGCAGCGCATCGCCCGGCAGGTGGCCGAGGGCGCCACCAACCGGGAGGTGGCGGCGCGCCTTTCGGTCAGCCACCGCACCGTCGACCACCACCTGCGCAACGTGTTCGCCACACTGGGCGTGCGCTCCCGCGTGGAGCTGTCACAGCTGCTCAGAAGCCGTGTCACAGCCACTGGGAGTGACCGGAGTTGAAGCATCGGTCAGGTTCGGTCGCGGGGGAGGCAAGTGCGGGCTGAGCCTGCCGCCTGGAGGGCAAGTCATGAGTTCGAGGTGGCGCTCGCCGGTCGTTGCTGGTGATCTCGGCCGAGGAGAGCGGACCGTGCCGGTCATGGCGGGACGGACCCCGCAATCGAACTGTCCTGGCTCACCCCCCGTCGCGTACAAGGCCTGTCTCCGCCTGGCAGCCCTACTACGTGGCCGGCGCCCGACGCTTACACGGCCAGAAGCCGCCTGGCCTGCTCGGTGATCTCCCGAAGAACGTCTCAGGCGCGCCTACTCAATGCATTCCAGGCACCCGCTCCGCCCCGGGCGTGCGGGCAGCCAAGGGGCGCCGAGCGAGTGAAGCGGTGCTCTTCACGGGGAGGCGCCGCGCACGGGCCCGCCCTCGCCCCTCCCACCGGGGACTTCTGCGGGGCCCGCACCACGGTTGCCCGGCGCCGGCACAGGCGTTGGGTGACTGGCCACGCGTGCCGCGGCAGGTCACCGCGCGCGTGGCCAGGGGCGCGGCGGGGCGGGTCAGGTGGCCAGGACGCCGCTCACCAGCCGGTGCGCGTACGCGGCGTCCAGGGCGCCCGGGCGGAAGAGGATGCGGTACATCATCGGTGCGACGACGTGGTCGAGGACCGTCTCGGTGTCGGGTCCGCGCTCCCCGCGCCCGGCCGCGCGGGCGAGGATGACGTCGATCTGTTCGGCCGCGTAGGCGGAGCACTGGCCCGCGTTGCTGCCGTCGGGGTCGCCGAGGAGTGCGTCGCGGATGTAGGCGCGGCCCGCCGGGGAGGCCATCTCGTCCAGGAACAGTTCGGCCCAGGCCCGCAGGTCGGCCTCCAGGGCGCCCCGGTCCTCCGGCGGTGTCTCGGGGCGCAGGCGCTCGACCGCCACGTCCGACAGGAGTGCCTGCAGGTCGCCCCAGCGGCGGTAGATCGTCGAGGGGGTGACCTCGGCGCGGGCGGCGATCTGGGGCACCGTCAGGGCGTCGCGGCCCACCTCCGCGGCGAGCTCGCGTACGGCGGTGTGGACTGCTTCCTGGACGCGGGCGCTGCGGCCGCCCGGGCGCGCCATCGTTCTACGGGTCACGGGCCTCACTTTAGGACGGATCCGTCTTTCAGCTTCCCGCCCGGGGTGCCGGGACGGGAACAGGGGCGAGGGCGGGGGTGGGGGCGGTCTGTTCGTAGGCGTGGCCCACGCGCAGCAGGGCCGCTTCGGCCAGGGGGCCGCCCAGCAGTTGCATGCCGATGGGCAGGCCGGCGCGGTCGCGGCCGACCGGCAGGGACAGGGCGGGCAGGCCGGTGATGTCGGCGGGGGCCGACAGGCGCACATAGGCGTCGGAGACCGCCTCGCGGGTGCCGTCGGGCCAGGTGAGGCTCTCCTGCCCGGCGGGGACGGCGGTCGCGGGGACGGTGGGCGCGGCGATCACGTCGACGGCCTGCAGCATGTCCAGCCAGGCCCGGCGCATGAGGGTGCGGGCCCGGCGGGCGCGCAGGTAGTCGCCGGCGGGCATCAGCGCACCGGCTTCCAGCAGGACCCGGATGTCGGGCCCGTACTGTTCGGGGGCCGAGCGCAGGGTCTGTTCGTGGTAGGCGGTGGCTTCGGGGACCATCAGGCCCCACTGGGTGGCCTGGACGTAGCGGGTCATGGGGATGTCGACGTCGACGAGGGTGGCGCCCAGCTCCCGCAGGTGGGTGATGGCGGCGCGTACCGCGGTCTCGACTTGGTCGCTGACGTGGTCGAAGTAGTAGGTGCGCGGGACGCCGACGCGCAGGCCCCTCAGGTCGGCGTCGGGGGCGGGCCGGTAGTCGGTGGGGGGTGCGGCCAGGCTCGCGGGGTCGCGGGGGTCGTGGCCGGCCAGGACGTTCAGGGCCAGCGCCGCGTCCTGGACGGTGCGGGTCAGGGGGCCGACGTGGTCCAGGGACCAGGACAGGGAGGTCACGCCGTGCCGGGGGATCAGGCCGTAGGTGGGCTTGAGGCCGACGATGCCGTTCAGCGCGGCGGGCACCCGGATCGATCCCCCGGTGTCGGTGCCCAGGGCGAAGGGGGCCGCGCCCGCGGCCACGGCGACGGCCGAGCCGCCGCTGGAGCCGCCGGCCACCCGGCCCTGGTCCCAGGCGTTGCGGGTCTGGGGGGTGGTCAGCCCGTAGGCGAACTCGTGGGTGTGGGTCTTGCCCAGCAGGGCGGTGCCGGCCGCGGCCAGGCGGGCCGCGACGGTGCTGTCGGCGTCCGCCCGGTGGCCCGTGCGGGCCCGTGAGCTCGCCGTGGTGGGCAGCCCCGCGACGTCGATCAGGTCCTTCAGCGCCACGGGGATGCCGTGCAGGGGGCCGGTGAACCGGTCCGCCGCGGCGTCGTCCTCGGCCCTGCGCGCCGAACGGCGGGCCCGCTCCGCCGTCACGGTGACGTAGGCGTTCAGGACGGGTTCGCTCTGCTCGATCCGCTCCAGTACCGAGTCCACCAGCTCTACGGGGGAGAGCCGGCGGGCCCGTATCTGCTGCGCGGCAGCGGTCAGGGTCAGCTCATACGGCTGCATGGTGCGTCTCCCCTGCGGCGTCGTGGGGGGTGGGCGGGGTGTCGGCGAAGTCCAGTTCCCGCAGGACGGCGACGACGGAGTGGATGTGGTCGGCCGTGGCGGCCACCGCCTGGTGGCGGTCACCGGGCAGCGGGAGCCCGGCGCGGGCCGCCCAGCGGGCGGCTTCGGGTGGCGTGAGTTCTTCAGCGGCGGGCATGGGGCCTCTTCTGCTTGTCGGGGCTTGTCGGGGAGGGTGGTGCGGGGGCGGATGGCGGAAGGAGGGGCGTCCACCGCCGCTAAAAGCTAAGCGTTTGCGTTAGGGCCACGGTAGGACCTATGTTCACTTAACGCAAACGGTTAGCTTTTAGTTGGCTGGTGCCGGTACGGCTCCTCGTACCGGCACCGATCCGCCCCGCACCAGCGGCTCGCGGCTCGCGCTCAGCCCGCGCACCCGCACACCCGCACCCGCGCCCGCACGCCCGCCCGCCTCCCGGCCAAAGGACCCCAGCCATGCAGACGCCCGCCCCGCAGACACCCGTCCCCCAGGCACCCGCCCCGCAGCGCACCGGGCCGTCCGCCGCAGCCCCCCACTGGACCGTCGGCGACATCACCCTTCACCGCATCGACGAGACACCGCTGCCCCCGCAGACCGGGCCCTGGCTGCTGCCCGGCGCCACCGCCGACGTCATCGCGCAACAGGACTGGCTCAGCCCCGACTTCGCCGGCCCCGAGGGCACCCTGCGCCTGGACAGCCACAGCTTCGCGCTCACCCTGGGGCCCTTGCGCGTCCTCGTCGACACCGGCATCGGCAACGGCAAGACCCGCGCCAACCCCGCCTGGCACCACCTGCGCACCGACTACCTCCAGCGCCTGACCGACGCCGGATTCCCCCCCGAGACCATCGACCTGGTCGTCCTCACCCACCTGCACACCGACCACGTCGGCTGGAACACCCGCCGGGCGGCGGACGGCGCGTGGGTGCCCACCTTCCCCCACGCCCGCTACCTCACCTCCCGCACCGAGCGGGACTTCTGGGCCGCGCAGAGCATGGACGAGGCGCGCCGGCAGATGTTCCGCGACTCCGTGCACCCCGTCGAGGACGCCGGGCTCCTCGACCTCCTCGACGTCCCGGCCCAGGGCGCCGAGATCGCCCCGGGGCTGCGCCTGCTGCCCACCCCCGGCCACACCCCCGGCCACCTCGCCGTGCAGCTGACCAGCCGCGGCCACACCGCGCTGATCACCGGCGACCTGATCCACCACCCCGTCCAGCTCTCCCACCCCCACCTGGGAAGCTGCGTCGACATCGACCCCGGCCAGGCCGAAGCCTCCCGCCGCGCCCTGCTCGCCTCGCTCGCCGGCACCGACACCCTGCTGCTCGGCACCCACTTCCCCGCCCCCACCGCCGGCCGGGTCACCGCCCACCGCGGCGCCTACCGGCTGGCCCCCCTGCCGCCCACGCACAGCTCAAGCGCAGCGCGGCTCAGCGGGTGAGAGTGCCCCCAGCGGGTGAGACTGGGCAGGCGGGAGCGCCCCTCGAACGGGCCGCTCCCCGGGGCCGCCCTGCAGGCCCGCTCCCCCGGACCCCGGAACGAGGCGGCAGCCAGACGTGAGTGAGAGCCAGGACACCCACCGGCCCGGCCGGCACATCCTCGTGACCGGGGCCACCGGCTACATCGGCGGGCGCCTGGTCCCCGAACTGCTCGCCGCCGGGCACCGGGTGCGGTGCCTGGCCCGTACCCCCAAGAAGCTGCGCGATCACCCCTGGGCCGACCGGGTGGACGTCGTCCAGGGCGACGTGGGCGACCCGCACTCCCTGGCCGCCGCCCTGCGCGACATCGACGTGGCCTACTACCTGGTGCACGCCCTGAGCTCCGGGCCCGGCTTCGAGGAGACCGACCGGCACGCGGCCCGCACCTTCGCCGGACAGGCCCGCGCCGCCGGCGTCGGACGCATCGTGTACCTGGGCGGGCTCACCCCGGCCGGCGTGCCCGAGTCCGAACTCTCGCCGCATCTGCGCTCACGGGCCGAGGTGGGCCACATCTTCCTCGCCTCCGGCGTCCCCAGCATCGTCCTGCGCGCGGCGGTCATCATCGGCTCGGGCTCCGCCTCCTTCGAGATGCTGCGCCACCTCACCGAACGCCTGCCGCTCATGGTCACGCCCAGCTGGGTGCGCACCCGCATCCAGCCCATCGCGGTACGCGACGTGCTGCGCTACCTCCTGGCCGGCGCCGGCACCGGCCTGCCCGCCACCCTCAACCGCGGCTTCGACATCGGCGGCCCGGACGTCATGACGTACCGGGACATGATGCGCACCTACGCCCGCATCGCCGGACTGCCGCACCGGCTGATCCTGCCCGTCCCCCTGCTGACCCCGGGCCTCTCCAGCCACTGGGTCGGCCTGATCACCCCCGTGCCCCGCGGCATCGCCCGCCCGCTGGTGCTCTCCCTGCGCCACGAAGTCGTCTGCCAGGAACACGACATCGCACGCTACGTCCCCGACGCCCCGGGCCGCCCGCTCGCCTTCGACCAGGCGCTGCGCCTGGCCCTGCGGCGGATCCAGGAGGCCCAGGTCGCCACCCGCTGGTCCGCCGCCTCCCTGCCCGGAGCCCCCAGCGACCCGCTGCCCACCGACCCCGACTGGGCCGGCGGCAGCCTCTACACCGACCACCGCCAGATCACCGTGGACGCCACACCCGCCCAGCTGTGGCGGGTCGTCGAAGGCATCGGCGGCGACAACGGCTGGTACTCCTTCCCGCTCGCCTGGGCGGTACGCGGCCGCCTTGACCGGCTCGTGGGAGGCGTCGGCCTGCGCCGGGGCCGCCGCGACGCCCACCGCCTGCGCGCCGGCGAAACCCTGGACTTCTGGCGCGTGGAGGAGATCGAACCGGGCCGGCTCCTGCGCCTGCGCGCCGAGATGCGGCTGCCCGGGCTGGCCTGGCTGGAGATGTACGTGGAGCAGGACGAGCAGGGCCGCACCCGCTACCGGCAGCGGGCCCTGTTCCACCCCCGGGGCCTGCTCGGGCACGCCTACTGGTGGTCGGTCGCGCCGTTCCACGCCTTCGTCTTCGGCGGCATGGCCCGCAACATCGCCAAAGCCGCCGGCCGCGAGCACACCTGACCCGCCCGCCCGGGCCGGGCGGGGGCTTCGCGTCCCAGCCGCTGTCCCTGCCGCCACGCGGCCGCACCACGGGCGCCTCCTGGTGCCCGGGCCGGTTCAAAGACAGGCTCTCAGGCCGGCTCCGGTGCCAGGAGCCGGCCGGCCAGGAAAGCGATGATCTCGTCCCGGGCCCGCACCGTGGGGTGCCCCTGCGCATCGACGAAGTGCGCCGTCACGACGCTGTGGGCGCAGCCGACGACGTCGCGGAAGAAGGGCGCAGGCTCCGTGTTCGCCGCCCCGGCGGGAAGGACCCGGCCCGTGAACGCCTCGCCCAGCAGCGCCCGGTAGGCCGCGAAGCGCCGGCCCGTGCACCACCGGTCGCCCTCGAAACGGTAGGCGAGCACCTCCAGCCCGTCCTGCCGCACCCGCGCCGCCACCGCGGCCGCGTCCCGCTCCCCGAGCTCCAGAGCGGCGGGGTCGTCCAGCGGGAGCGAGGGATGGTTGAGCACCGGCGCGACGACCGCCGGCTCCAGCGCCATGGACAGCGCGAAGTTGCCGGTGAAGCACAGCCCCACCGCGCCCACCCCCGGCCCGCCGCACTCGGCGTGCGCGGCACGGGCCAGCGCCCGCAGCCAGCCGGTCACCGGGCTCGTGCCGCCCCCCGCGAACGCCCGGAACTCAGCGCTCACACAGGCCCGCCGCACCACCTCCGCACCCGCCCCGGCCAGCGGATAGGCACCGTCGGTGCCAAAGAGCGAGGGCAGGTACACCCGGAAGCCCGCCGCACGGAGCCACCGGGCGAAACGGGCCACGTCCGGGCTGATGCCCGGCATCTCGGGCATCAGGACGACACCCGGGCCGTCCCCGGTGACGTACACGCTCTTGCCGACGCCCTCGAAAACGACCTGCCGCCGCTCGAAGTCGTCCAGGGGATCGTCGCGCTGTCCTTGGCTGGTTGTCATGGGCGAAAGAATGACGAGAGGCTGCCCCTGCCGAGAAGCGGCGGCATCGCCACATCTCCCGGTGATCCCGCCACCGCCGAGTGCCGGAGGTGCGGGTGTCCAGTGCGTTGCGGGTCAGTGTGCTGGCCTACCCCGGCTGCTTCGCCTCACAGGTGTACGGGGTCCTCGACCTGCTGACCATGGCCGGGCACGTCGCCGCGGCGCAGGGCAGGCCGGGACCCTCCTACCGGGTGACGGTCGTCTCGCCCCGCCGGCGGGTGACCGCCTCGGGCGGCGCGGGCATCGAGGTCGCGGCGCTGCGCCCGGCGGACGTGCTCATCGTGCCCGGCTTCGAGACCGCCCCCGGTCCCGGCCCCGGTGCCGGTGCCGGTGCCGGTCCCGACTTCGACGGTGTGCTCGCGCGCCTGGGGCCGGAGACGGCCGCCGTCCGCGCGCAGGCGCAGGCGGGCGGCGCCCTCGTGTCGGTCTGCGTCGGCGCCTTCCTGCTCGCCGAGGCCGGGCTGCTGCACGCCCGCGAGGCGACGACGTCCTGGCTGTACGCGGATCAATTCGCGCGCCGCTACCCGCAGGTGCGGCTGCGCCCCCAGGAACTGGTCGTCAGCGATGGGGGCGTGACCACCACGGCCGCCTTCAGCGCGATGTACGACTTCGCGCTGCGCCTCATCCGCGAGCACGACGGCCCCCGCATCGCCCGCAGCACCGCGCGCATCACCCTCCTGGACGACGCCCGCTCCACCCAGAGCGCCTACGTCGACACCGAACTGCTGCCCGCCGTGGGCCGCGGCTTCTCCCCCGGCGTCAAGCGGTGGCTCGAGCAGAACCTCCAGACCCGCTACGACCTGCCCGCCCTGGCCCGGGAGTTCGGCGTCAGCACCCGCACCCTGCTGCGCCGCTTCGGCCAGGAGACAGGCCTAAGCCCGCTGGCCTACCTGCACACCGCCCGGGTGCGCCGGGCCAAACACCTGCTGGAGACGACCGAGCGGACGATCGCGAGCGTCGCCGCCGAGGTGGGCTACCGCGACCCCGGCGGATTCAGCGAAATCTTCGCCCGCCACACCGGCCACAGGCCCAGCGCGTACCGCGCCGCCTTCCGCCGGCCCGCCCAGGACCCGGAACACCCCTGACCAGCCCCCTCACCCCTCCACGGCGGGACACAGGGCAACAGCGGGGACGGTGAGGCGGTAGCGGTGTTCCGCAGCGGCCCGCGCTGTGTGATGCCGCTGCCCTACGGCCCCCGCTCGCCACTGGGTGCGCAGCACCCTGGCCCAGGGCGGCTGCGAGCTGCACACGCGGGGCCGGCGCATCCGGCTGCACCCCGTCACCGCCGGCGGGAAGGCTTCCCCCGAACAAACCTGACCGTTGTCCGATAAGAGCCTGTGTCATATCCCCCGGCCGGGTGGGGATATGACGCAGGCTCTGAGCCCCCGCCCGGGGGCCCGGCCGTACACGGCGGTGGCTGTCCGACCGGGTCCCGATCCCCGCCGGCGCTGCCGCACGTCGCGTTGTGTGGAGGCGAGATGGCAACGGGCAAGGCCCTGCCGCTGGAAGCGATAGTCCTGATCGATGTGGCGATCGTCCTGCTCGCGGGGGCCGCCATGGCCCGCCTCGCGCGCCGGCTGCACCAGCCGCCCGTCGTCGCCGAGATCGCCGCGGGCCTGCTGCTCGGCCCCAGCCTGCTGGGACTGCTGCCGGGCGACCTGCCCGCACGGGTCTTCCCCGCCGACGCGCGGCCCCTGCTCGGCGCCGTCGCCCAGGTGGGACTGGTGCTCTTCATGTTCCTGGCCGGCTGGGAACTGGACCTGACCCGGCTGCGCGGGCGCGGTCGGGCGGTCGGCGCGGTGGCCGCCCTGGCCATGGCCGTGCCGTTCGCGCTCGGCGCGGGCGCGGCGGCCCTGCTGTACTCCACGCGGGCCGGCCCCGGCGTCGGCGGGGGAACCTTCGTGCTCTACCTGGGCACCGCGTTCTCCATCACCGCCTTCCCGGTGCTGGCGCGGATCATCCACGACGGCGGCTTGACCACCTCCCGGGCCGGCACCCTGGCCATGGCCTGCGCGGCGATCGGTGACGTGGCCGCCTGGTGCGTCCTGGTCCTCGTGGCCGCCGTGGCCGGTACGGGCGGCAGCGGGGAGTTCTTCCTGGTCCTCGCCCTGACGGCGGGGTACGGGATCGTGATGGCCTTCGGCGTACGGCCGCTGCTGGCCCGGCTGCTGCGCGGTGCGGTGCGCGCCGAGCGCAGCACTCTGCTCGTCCTGATCGTCTCGGGGGTGTTCGTCTCCGCCTTCGTCACCTCCTGGATCGGGATCCACGCCATTTTCGGCGCGTTCGCCTTCGGCCTGGCCATGCCGCGCCGGCGCGCCGCCGAGCTGCACCACCTTCTCGAGGTGCCCCTGGAGAAGGTCTCGGCGCTGCTCCTGCCGGTCTTCTTCGTCGTCACCGGCCTCTCGGTGGACGTGCGCGCGCTCGGCGTCTGCGGGCTGCCGGCCCTCGCGCTGATCGTGGTGTGCGCCGTGGCGGGCAAGTTCGCCGGGGCGGCGCTGCCCGCCCGGGTGGCGGGCCTGGGCTGGCGGGAGGCCACCGCGTTCGGGGCGCTGATGAACACCCGAGGCCTGACCGAACTGGTCATTCTCCAGGTCGGCCGCGAACTGGGCCTGATCTCGGCGCAGATGTTCACGATGATGGTGGTGATGGCGCTGGTGACCACCGCCATGGCGGGCCCGCTGCTGCGGGCGCTGGGCATGAGCGCGCCCGCCGGGGGCGCCGGCCCTGAGCGGGCGCCGGAGAGCGCACCGGACGCGCAGGCGGGCGCGGCGGCGGCCGCGGGCGGCCCGGCCGAGAACGCCGAGGCCGCGCCCGGCCCGGGGTGAGGGCTCCGGCCGGGATGACGCGCCCGGCCGGGGTGAGAGCCTGTCTTTGAACCCCCGTCGTCCGCGCGAAGCGCGGGCGCAGCGGCGGATTGGGGCCTCCCCTGCTCGAGCGGAGCCGAGAGCTTGGGGAAGCGTGCGATCGGTGTGCGGAGTCCCAGGTCATGTGGCGGAGCCACCTGTCCTGGGGCTCCGTGCGCCGAACGTGCGTGCCGAACACCGCTGCGCAGACGGGGGTTCAAAGACAGGCTCTGAGGGGCGTGCGCTCACTCCTCGGTGTCCGGGTCCGAGCGGACCCGCGCCAGCTTGTCGGGGTTGGTGACGGCGTAGATGCCGCGCACCTGGTCGCCGCCGGGCGTCAGGTCCATGACGATGACGGCGTAGGGCGACTCCTGGGAGAAGACCACCGCGGAGGCGTCGCCGTTGACGTGCCGGTAGTGGACGTCGAGGTCCTTGGGCGCCCGCCCGGCGTATCCGGCGAGCATGCGGCAGACCTTGTCGCGGCCGGTGACGGGCCGCAGGCCCGCGGTGCGCACCTTGCCGCCGCCGTCGGTCCACATGGTGACCTCCGGCGCGAGCATCTCCATCAGCGCGTCCAGGTCGCCGCCCAGCGCCGCGGCGACGAAGCGTTCGGTGACCTCCTGCTGGACCTGCGGGGTCGTCTCGTAGCGGGGGCGGCGCGCCTGGACGTGGGCGCGGGCCCGGTGGGCGAGCTGGCGCACCGCGGCGGGGCTGCGGTCCAGGATGCCCGCGATCTCGGTGTGCGCGTAGCCGAACACCTCGTGCAGCACGAACACCGCCCGCTCCAGCGGGGTCAGCGTCTCCAGGACCACCATCATCGCCATCGACACCGACTCGGTGCGCAGGGCCTGTTCGGCGCCGTCCGGCGCCCGCTCACCGGCCGTCTTGGTGATCAGCGGTTCGGGCAGCCAGGGACCGACGTACGTCTCGCGCCTGCGGGTGATGGCGTCCTTGCGGGCCAGGGCGTGGTTGACCGCGATCCGTACCAGGTAGGCGCGCGGGTTCTCGATCTCCTGGCGCGGTGAGCGGCTCTTCCTGCCCGACCAGGACAGCCAGGTCTCCTGCAGCACGTCCTCGGTGTCGGCGACGGAGCCGAGCAGGTTGTAGACGATGGAGAAGAGCAGTTCCCGGTGGCCGACGAAGACCTCGGTGGAGGCTTCGATGACGTCGCCTTGAGCGCCCCCGGCCGCCGCGCCCTGGGCCGGGGCGGCCTCGCCGGTCAACTCCTCGCCGGTCGGCTCCTCGCCGGTGACGTCGTCTTCCGCGCTGTCGGACATGGTCCACCTCCCGTGTGACGCGTTCGCCACTGAGAGGACAGGGCCGCGGGGAGTGTGACATCGGCCCGGCGGGTGTGTTTCACCTCACAGGATCGGGGCCCGGTGTCACACCCGTCCCTGCCGGTGCCCTCCCGTCGGCGAGGGCAGCCCCGGCCGCGGGGGTGCCGGGGTGCGGCCGGTGAGATCCGAACCGTCCGGCCACGGCCGCGAGTTGCCCGACATGTCGACCGGCGGGGGCCGGTCGCCGACGAAAGGAACGGCACACCATGGCAGTTGCACAGCAGGCCCCGATCAACTTCGCCGTCATGTACGCGACGCACGATGCGTTCCGGCGTGACCTCGAAAAATTCGCGGCCGCCGTGGCGGCCGGCCGGGCCGAGGCCCCCCGGGTCCGGGCCGGCTGGGAGAATTTCAAGCGCCAGCTGCACGTCCACCACAGCGTGGAGGACGCCGTGCTGTGGCCGCGGGTCGCCCGGCAGATCACCGAACGCCCCGACGACCAGAAGCTGCTGGCCGAGATGGAGGCCGAGCACGCCTCGCTCGACGCGGTGCTGAGCGCCGTCGACACGGGCCTGTCCCAGCGGTCGCCGGACCTGGCCGAGCGCGTGGAGCGCCTGGCCCGGTCGCTGGGCTCCCACATGCACCACGAGGAGGACGCGGCGCTGCCGCTCATCCAGGACGTGTGCACCACCAAGGACTGGGACGCCTTCCGCGGCGCCATGGCCAAGAAGCAGGGCCCCAAGGGCGCGGCCATCTACATTCCCTGGGTCATGGACGGCACGGGCGAGGCGGAGCGCAAGCGGTTCCTGGACTGCATGCCCGCACCGGTGAAGGTCCTCAACAAGCTGTTCTGGGAGTCGGGTTACCAAAAGCGCAAGCTGTTCTCCGCCTGAGGACCGGTCTTCGAACCCACCACCGGCCGGCTCCTGGCAGCCGGCCCGCGAGCGGCCCCGCTGCGGGCCCCGGGCCCCGCCCGCACCGTCGGCACCCATGTGAGCAGCCTGCGCGCCGAGCTCGGCTCGCGGGAGCGGATCGTCACGGTGCACGGGGGTGGGATGCCGTACCGGCCGGGGCTGAGCCCGCCCCCGTACCGGGCGGGGCTGAGCCCGCTCCGTCCCCGTACCGGGCGGGGCCGGAAGCCCGCAGGGGCCTCCTCGGCCGCGCGGACGGCAAGCAGGCGGGTGCAAAGACAGGCTCTCAGCGTCCTTTGCGCCCGTTCATGTACCAGGCGGCGGCGACGGCGATGACGACGAGAACGATGAGGATCTTCATGGTCCTCAGCTCCCCCCGATCGTGTGGGACATGCCTGGGCGGCCCCAAGTCTCCCGTGAGGTGCGTTTTGTCCCTCGGGTGCCCGGGCACCCGAGGGCGGCGCGCAGCGGTGCGCCTCGCCCGCCGGGCTCCGGTGGTGAGGTGCTGCGCTGTTGCGGAAGGTAGGGACAGGCGCCCGGGCCGGCAGGGCCGGTGCGCCGGCCCGCAGGCACCAGGGAAGGCGGCAGCAGATGAAGGACACCCCCGGCAAGCAGGGCCCCCAGGACCCCACCGGCAGGGGACCGCGGCCGGAGTTCCCCCAGCAGGAGCAGGAACCGCCGGGCTGGACCGGGCCCATGGACCCCCCGCCCGACCACGGCGAGGACTCCTACCGCGGCTCCGGGCTGCTGTCCGGCCGGGCCGCGCTGATCACCGGGGGCGACTCGGGGATCGGGCGGGCCGTGGCCATCGCCATGGCCCGGGAGGGGGCGGACATCCTGTTCACCCATCTGCCGTCCGAGGCCGGTGAGGCGCAGGAGACCGCCCGCTGGGTGCGCGACGCCGGGCGCCGGGCGGTCGCGGTGGCGTGCGACATCCGCGAGGAGGAGCAGTGCCGCAGGCTCGTGGAGCGTGCGGTGGCCGAGTTCGGGCGGATCGATGTGCTGGTCAACAACGCCGCGTACCAGATGTCGCAGCCCGAGGGCATCGGCGCCATCTCCACGGAGCAGTTCGACCGGGTGGTGCGCACCAACCTGTACGGCATGTTCTGGCTGTGCAAAATGGCGGTGCCGCACATGCCGCGGGGCGGCTCGGTCATCAACTCCGCGTCGGTGCAGGCCTACAAGCCCAGCCCGCACCTGCTGGACTACGCCATGACCAAGGGCGCCATCGTGACCTTCACCCAGGGGCTCGCGCAGATGCTGGTGGAGGACGGGATCCGCGTCAACGCGGTCGCGCCGGGCCCGGTGTGGACGCCGCTGATCCCCGCGACGCTGCCGGACACCGCGGAGTTCGGCAAGCAGGCGCCGCTGGGCCGGCCCGCGCAGCCGGCGGAGATGGCGCCGGCCTACGTCTTCCTCGCCTCGGAGCACGCGAGTTTCATCACGGCCGAGATCATGAACGCCACGGGCGGCACGCCCCTGCCCTGAGCCCACCCCCTGGGGCCGGCCCCCCTGGGCCCCGGGTCCGGCCGTGCCGGCGCCGCGCCCCCCATGCCCCGCTCCTGGCCCGCGCCCCCGTGTTTCTGAGAGGAAATCAATGATCGACAGCACGCTGCCCCTGCTCGTCCAGGGCTACGCCTGGCTGCCCGACCGGAGCCGGCGCTCCGGCGGCGAGACGGTGCGCGCCCGGCTGCTGGGCAAGCCCGCCATCGCCCTGCGCGGCCCCGAGGCGGTGGCCTTCTTCTACGACGAGGACCACGTGCGGCGCCGCACCGCGCTGCCCGGCCCCGTTCTCAGTACGCTCTTCGGCCACGGTGCGGTGCACACGCTGGACGGCGAACAGCACCGCGCGCGCAAGGCGTTGTTCCTCTCCCTGCTCAAGGACGGGCCGGGCGTGCAGGCGCTGGCGGAGCGGGTCGGCGAGGAGTGGGAGCAGGCCCGCAAGGAGTGGTCCTGCCTGCCCCGGTTCACGTTGTTCGACGAGGTGAGCGTGGTGCTGACCCGGGCCGTGTGCCGGTGGGCCGGCATCCCCTGGGCGGACCGTCCCGGTGACGGGGCGCGGCAGATGGCGCGGGATTTGGTGGCGATGGTCGACGGGTTCGCCACCGCGGGGCCGCGTCATGTGCGCGCCCGGCGCGCCCGCGCCCGCCAGGAGCAGGCCCTGGCCCGCCTCATCGAGGCGACCCGCGCCGAGCCGGACCGGGCCGGGACACCCACGGACGCCGTGCACACCGTGGCCGCCCACCGGGACGCCGACGGTGAGCTGCTCGATGCGCGGACGGCGGCCGTGGAGGTCCTCAACATCATCCGTCCCACGGTCGCGGTGACCTGGTTCACCGTCTTCGGGGCGCACGCCCTGCACCGCCACCCGCAGCTGCGCGAGCGCCTCGCGCGGGACGAGGCGGGCTACGCGCGGGCCTTCGCCCACGAGGTGCGCCGCTTCTACCCCTTCGCGCCGTTCGTGGCGGGCCTGGCGCCGCGGGACACCGCCTGGCGCGGGGAGCCGATCGCCGAGGGCACGATGGTCCTGCTCGATCTGTACGGGCAGAACCACGATCCGGCGCTGTGGCCCGACCCTTACGTGTTCGACCCCGAACGGTTCACCGGCCGCGAGCCCGGCCGCGACGAGCTGGTGCCGCAGGGCGGCGGCGAGGCCTCCCAGGGCCACCGCTGCCCCGGCGAGGACATCACCCTGGCGGTCCTGAGCACCCTGCTGCCCCGCCTGGCCCGCCTGGACTACCGGGTACCGGAGCAGGACCTGCGCATCCCCCTGCACCGGGTGCCCACCCGGCCGCGCAGCGGTTTCGTCATCACGACGGCAGACACCGCAGACACCGCGGATACGGCGGGTGAGGCGGGCAGGCAGGGCGCCTGAGGCCAGGACACGGCGGCAAGAGGCCCTGGGCGGGGAAGACGTACGAGACACCTGGACCGGAAGGGACATCACCATGCAGGACAGCCACCGCGAGGACAACACCCACCCGCACGCCCCCGCCCAGACCGCGGCCGGTGAGGTGCTGGAAGAGGTGGAGGAGGCCGAGGAGCGACCCGTGCCCGACGAGAAGCGCGAGCACGCCAAGGACGGGGAGGCCGGCGACACCCTGACGCCCAGCCCCACCGCCCAGGAGGACATCCACCGCGACGACCGGGGCGACGACAGCTAGGGGCTGCGCCCGGGCGGGGCTGCGCCCGGGCGGGGCCGGGCCCGGGCGGGGCGGGGCCCGGGCGGGGCGGGGCAAGTACCCCCGCCCGGGGGCGGTGGTTCACCGGTGCGAGGGCTGCCACTCGATCATGAGGATGGTGGCGTCGTCGCGCAGCCGGTCGCTCTGCGCGTCCAGGATCGAGTGGATGAGCCGGCGCAGGGTCTCCGCCGCCACCTCCCCGGCGCTGGAGGCGCGGGTGACGAAGTCGGCGAACCGTTCGAGCCCGAACTCCGTGCCGTCCGCCAGCCGCGCCTCGGTCAGGCCGTCGGTGTAGAGCAGGACGCGGTCGCCGGGTTCCAGTGTCGTCTCGTGCACCTGGCGCTCCCCGCCGCGCAGGCCGGCGGGAAAGCCCAGGGGCGGGTCGGGTTCGCGTTCCAGGGCGCCCTCGACGAGCCGGTCGTCGCGCAGCAGCAGGGGCGGCGGGTGCCCGCAGTTGCTCCAGCGCAGCAGCCCGCTGGAGAGGTCCAGGCGGGTCAGGATGCCCGTGCAGAACTGGTCGGGCAGCCACTGGCCCAGTGCCGTGTCCACGGTGTCCAGGAGTTCGGGCAGGTCCGCGCCGGTGCGCCGGCCGTTGCGGCAGGCGGCCAGGGTGACGGCCGTGGTGAGGCCGGAGAGCAGGTTGTGGCCCATCGCGTCGACGATGGTGGCGTGCAGGTCCGTCCGGGTGAGGCAGTGGTCGAAGGCGTCGCCGCCGATCTCGTAGGCGGGCTCCAGCACGGCGGTCGAGACCACGTGGGTGTTGCCGATGGTGCGCGGCGGCAGGAAGGCGCGCAGCATCTCCGCGGGCAGGCGCATGGGTTCGGCGCGGGTGCGCTGGAGGAGGTTGTCCTTGTACGCGCGCTTGGAGGTGATCATCATCGCGAGCAGGGCGGCCAGGGCCCGGCCGCGGCGCAGCAGGGTGGCGTCCAGGTAGGGGGCGTGGACGGCGACCACGCCGAGGCGTTCGGCGCCGTCCAGCAGCGGCAGCCAGGCGGTCATGCCTCCGATGGGGGATTCCTCCACGCGCAGGGAGAGGGTGCGGTAGGCCCAGCCGGCCAGGGATTCGTCCATGGCGAACCCCGCGCCCTCCTCGTTCAGCGGGACCAGCCGGCGCTGCTGGAGGTCGGCGAGGTAGATGACCGCCTGGGGCACGCCCAGGGCCGTCGCGCACTGCACGACCGCGGTGGCCAGGTCCAGTACGGCGTTGTCGGGGTCCGCGAGGAACTCCTCCAGTCCGCTGGGCGGCTCCGATGGCGGCACGTCTTCTCCCTTCCGCGGACGGGCGGCGTGACACGAGCAGTCTCACACCGCTCTGGCGCATCTGCTCGGCTGCCGTGGGCCGCCCGCCACGCTGTGCGGGGGGGGCGTGCGCACGGCGTCGCGCGGGGCTTGGTGCGCGGGTTGGTGCGGGGTGCGTTCGGGCGCCCCGTCCGTGTCGCCGATCGGGCGCGGGTGGTCCACGGTGATCAGTACGAGTTGTCCTGCCCTGCGCGGGTACCTGCACCCCAGCCCCGGGTGCGCCCCGCCGGCAAGGGCCGGACGCTCCCGGAGCCGGACGGTCGAGAGGAGACATCGATGAGTGAGCAAATGAGTGAGCAGGTACCGGCGTCCCCCGGCGCCGACGGCAGCACGCCGGTCCCCCGGGACCCGCCCGACCAGCAGGCCGACAGCGGGCAGGACCGCTGGGAGCCGGCGCGGGAGAGCGACAGCGGCCGCGGGGAGCGGGACGACGTGCCCGACACGGACGAGGCCGGCGCCGGCCGGCGCGGTGACTCCGGTGCGCCCGAGGGCTGTGCGAACGCGGGCGGCCCCGACCGGGAACCGGTGCCGGAGGAGCCCTCCGGGTGAGCCCGGAGGCGGGCCCGGACGGCCCGGTCCTCGGCCCAGCAGTACGACGCGATGGAAAGGAACGACGGTGAGCGGTGCGGGAGAACCCTCGGCGCAGGTCACGGTGGAACTGAGCGGGACGGCAAACGACGCGGAGAGCGTCTTCACCGTGCTGAAGGCGGCGTTCGCCTCGGACCGGGAGGACGGTGCGGCCCCGCGCTCCGCGCGGGACGGCGGCGGGCCGACCGTGTGGAGCGGCGTGTTCGACACCGCCCGCCCGGCGGGCGGCGGGCCGGGCGGGCCGCCGCCGCTGGACGGTGCGGTGACCGCCACGGTGCAGGGCGGCTACGTCGCGGTCGACCAGATCGTCAAGGTGCTCTCGGCGGCCTTCACCGTCGCCGAGGAAGGCTCCGCCTCGGGCGACCAGGAAAAGGATGTGACCCTGCGCCTGGAGAGCAGGTGACCCGGCACCGCGGGGACCGGTGACGCCGCGGGCCCGGCCCTCTTCCGGCCGGGCCCGCGGCGCGGGCGCTCCAGGAGGCGCTTCCCGCCGGGGGGGGCGCGTGCCGGGCGCCGGGACGCAGGCGGGCGTTCAAGGACCGGCTCTCAGGCGTGGTGGTCGCCCGGGATGCGCTCCAGCAGGCCGCGCAGGTCGTCGGCGTGCTCCTCCTCCTGGGCCAGCAGGTCCTCGAAGACCCGGCGGGTGGTGGGGTCGCCCTCCCCCAGCCACTGGGTGATCTCGGTGTAGGCGGCCACCGCGACGCGTTCGGCGACCAGGTCCTCCTTGATCATCTCGATCAGGTCGGTGCCCTCGTGGTACTCCGCGTGGGACCTGGCGGTGAGCGTGTCGGGGTTGAAGTCGGGATCGCCGCCCAGCTGCACGATCCGCTGCGCCAGCCGGTCGGCGTGCTCCTGCTCCTCCTGGGCGTGCTCCAGGAACTCCGCGGCCACCGGCTCGGAGTAGAGGCCGGAGGCCGTGTAGTAGTGCCGCCGGTAGCGCAGCGTGCAGACGACCTCCGTGGCGAGAGCCTCGTTGAGCACGGCCAGGACGCGCTCCAGGTCCGCGCCGTAGGCATCGGTCACCGGGCCCTTCTCGATCTGCTGGCGGGCCCGGGCGCGGATGGTCTTGATGTCGGTCAGGAACTCGGCCATGACAACTGCTCTCTCCTCGGTGAACGAGACAGCGGGCGGACCGTCCGGCGACCCACTGACCTTGAACGTACCCATTTCGCCACATTCCTCCTGCGGGGGCGGCCCGGCACGCGGGCGGGCGGGTCTTGCGGGTGGCGTTGGCCGAACCCCGTGTAACCACCGACCGGCCGGGCCGAACGACGGGGCCGGGGCCGGGCCGAGGCGCTCCCCCTGGGCCGCCCGCGAGAGGGGGCGGGCTGGGCGCCGTCCCCTTGGCACCGCCCCCGGAAGAGAACGGAAGGCGTGTCCGTGAGCCGGTACGCGGCCGGTGCGCCCGGCCGAGGGCTCCCACCCCAGTACCCCCGGCGGGGACCCGCTCGTCGACCAGCGCCTGCACGCAGCGCGGTGAGTGGGGGAATCGCTGCCCGGGCCCGGTTGGCGTACCGCCCGCAGCGCGGCGAGGGTGCGGTTCACCGCCGGTGGCGTGCTCTGCCGGTGCGGGCAGCGCACCGTCACTGTGCGGCAACGTCCATGTGGTCCCCCGGTGGCCGGGGATCGCCGCGGCGTCGGCCGTACGGTCGCATCCGGGCCGGCATCGTCGGCGTCCCCCGGCACCCGCCACCAGGACCAGGCCAGGCCAGGCCGGCGGGCAGGCAGGCGGGCGGGCAGGCGGGCCCGGGGCAACTGGCGGCACCGCGCCAGCTGTTGCAGGGCTGGGGGCCAGCTGCTGCTGTCCGGCTGCGCGCCGGGCCACGAGCCGCGCGGCCCCCGGGGCCCGGGGCCGGGGGCCGTCAGCCGGGGGCGCTCAGCGGTGTCGCGCAGCGGGCGCAGTAGCGGTCCTCGCGTTCGGCGCTCAGGCGGCCGCACTGCGGGCAGACCCGCTCCAGCAGGCAGACCGGTTCGCCGCCGGGGTCGGGGGCGGCGGCGCGGGGCGGGCGGGGGCGGTGGGCGGTGGTGTAGGTCAGGCCGTGCCCGCCGGCGCGCAGGGCGCGCGGGGTGGGTGCGGGCAGCCAGGCCAGGGCGCCCGGTGCGAGGGCCAGCACCGCGCCGGGCAGGGTGAGTTCGCCGCTGCCGGCCAGCACGGTGAGCAGCAGCGCGCAGCCGTCCCCGGTGTGTTCCTCCAGGCCCGCGCCGGGGGCCAGGCGCACCACGGCGGCCTCCAGGCCGCGTCCCTGGCCGGGCAGTGACCACACCACGCTGATCGGGCCCCGCCCCGGGGCGAGGGTCTGCTCGGGGCCGGCGAAGACCGGAGCAGCGAAGGCCGGGTCGGCGGAGGCCGGATCGTTCATGGGCCGGGGGCTCCTTTCGGGGCGGCGGGGGCTGAGGGGGCGTGCTCCGGCGTGCGCGGCCCCGGCCAATGGGGGCAAAGCCGCCCGGAGCAGACCCGAGTGAGCCTCGAGCCGCCCCTGGTGGACTGCGGCTGGCACCGCACGGCTGGACGCTGCCGCGCCCCTTTTTGCGAGGGGCGGGCGCCCGGCGGGTGCCGAGGTTTTCACTCGACTGTACTTAGGAGGGCAACCATGGTCACCCGACGCCGTCTGCTCGGCACCGGACTCGCCGCCGCGGGCGTAGGGCTCACCGGGGCGTCGTTCACTCCCCTGCTTGCCGTGGACCCCGCCCAGGCCAGCCCGTCCACAGCGGCCACCCCGGAACTGTTCGCCGTGCCCATGCCCAGGATGCCGGTGCTCAGACCCACCTTCCGCACCGCGACGGCCGATCACTACGACGTCACCATGCGTCCGGCCCGCAAGGAGATCCTGCCGGGCATCCAGACCGATCTGCTGACCTACAACGGCAACTTCCCCGGCGCGACCATCAAGGCCCGCACCGGCCGCACCGTGATCGTGCGCCAGCGCAACGCGCTGGACGTGGCGACCTCGGTGCACCTGCACGGCGCCTCGGTGAGCCAGACCAACGACGGCGACCCGATGGACACCCTCGCCCCGGGCGGCGAGCGTCTTTACACCTATCCCAACAAGCAGCCGCACGCCTCGCTCTGGTACCACGACCACGCCCACCACCGGGAGGCGGAGAACGTCTACCGCGGCATGCACGGCAGCTACCTGCTGAGCGACAGCATCGAGGACCAGCTGCCGCTGCCCAAGGGCGAGTACGACGTGGAGATAGGCATCCGCGACGCGAACTTCGACACGGCAGGCCAGCTCATCTACGTCATGGACGACCTGCAGCGCACCACGCTGCTGGCCAACGGCGTGCCCTACCCCTACTTCCAGGTCGCCGCCCGCAAGTACCGGCTGCGCTTTGCCAACATGGCCAACCAGCGCTTCTTGGGCCTGCAGCTCTCCGACGGCAGCGACATCATCCAGATCGGCTCGGACGGCGGCCTGCTGCCGCGCCCGCACACCACCAAGTCGTTCGTGCTCACCCCGGGCGAGCGCGCCGATGTCGTCATCGACTTCTCGCGCTACGCGGTGGGCGATCAGGTGGTGCTGGAGAACAACGTCATCTTCAACGGCACCGCGGAGCAGGTCGGCAAGGTGCTGCGTTTCGACGTGGTGCGCACCGCCGAGGACCCGAGCTCGGTGCCCGCGGTGCTGCGCTCGCTGCCGCCGCTGCCCACGCCCACCAACGAGCGCGCCATCGAGATGCGCATGGAGGAGGGCGTGGAGCATCCCAAGGCGTTCCTGGACGGCAAGGTCTACGACGGTTCGCGGGTGGACTCCAGCATCCGTTTCGGCGCCAGTGAGATCTGGTCGGTCACCAACGCCAACACCCGGGTGCCGCACAACTTCCACATGCACCTGGTGCAGTTCCGGGTCCTGGAGCGGAGCGGGAAGCCGCCGGCGCCCGGCGAGTCGGGGCTCAAGGACACGGTGATGGTCCTGGCGGGCGAGACGGTCAAGCTGCAGGCGACCTTCGACACCTACCGGGGCTCCTACCCGTATCACTGTCACATGCTCGACCACTCAGCCATGGGCATGATGGCCACCATGAAGATCAGCTGAACCGGGCCGCCCGCCACCAGGCCCCCGCCGCCGGAAAGCCCCCGGCGGCGGGGGCCTTGGCCGTGGGGCGGGTTCTCAGCTTGTGCTTTATCTTCGGGCGTCGCGCAGAGCGATTCAGCACCTCGAAGCGTCTGACCGCCTTGCCGACGTCGTAGCGGGGTGTACGCCGCCGGTTCTTCACACCGAGTGGTCGTCCGGTGCCGGTGCCGCGGGGTTGGGGAATACGGGCCGGACAGGACATAGGACATGCGGGCGGATGTTCCTGGCCCCCGGCGGATACGGGCCGGGGTCAACTGCGCCGACGGGGTCGGCCTCTCCCAGGGGCGGCGGAGATCAAAAGCCAGCGGCCGGACGAGAGGGAGTCGGGCCAACGCCTCCCGCCCGAGCCCGGAACGGGGCAGAGTCATCTTCACGGCCTTCGTACTGGTCAGATGCCTGATTCGACACGGCACACGATCTCGCTAAGGCTTCCGCGTGACAGGTGGACAGCCTGTACTCGCCCCAAGGACGAGGTTCGTTCGAAAGCCGTCCTTGTGCTCACCGGGTCAACGCGAGCAGTTCATCGACCGTCTGTTTCTCACCACTGCCTCTGAGGTGGGCGATGGCCGCAAACGGCGCGATCACCTGGCTCCAGGCATGGAGCCGGTCGCCATCGAGTCCGCATGCCGCCGCCACACGCGCGCAGCGGGTGTCGACGCCCTCCAGCCCGGCTGCGGCCAGGACGTAATCCACCGCGTCGAAGCACGGATCACCGACACAGGCTTTCGGGTCAATGGCCATGAGACCACGCTGTCCGCCGTCGAGGA
Organism: Streptomyces sp. NPDC058284; assembly: GCF_042881135.1. Classification (NCBI taxonomy): domain Bacteria; kingdom Bacillati; phylum Actinomycetota; class Actinomycetes; order Kitasatosporales; family Streptomycetaceae; genus Streptomyces; species Streptomyces sp. NPDC058284. Next base: position 10,685 of record NZ_JBHVYE010000014.1, on the reverse strand, counting down.
CGTTGCCCAGGTGCAGGTCACCGTGGAGCAGCACGGTGGTCGCTTCCGTCTCCAGCAGCAGCTCGCACCGCTTAATGGCCCTGTCCCATACGGTGACGTCCATCCGTGCGCTGACCGCGGGCTCGGACAGCCGCTTGCCGACCCGGGCAAAGGCTTCCTCGCACCGGCCACGCAGCACACGCGTCGGCCGCGGAGGCAACGCCACCCCGTGCAGGGCGGCGAGCAGCTCCGGCCACTGGGCCGGGAGCGCAGCAGCAGGCATGTCCTCCGCCGGCGTTCCGGGGACGATCCCCTCCAACACCATTGCCCCTGCTGCCTCATCGGCGGCCAGCACGGAGGGCACCCGGCCCGAGGCGGCAAACCATCCCAGCATGTCGGCCTGCTCGGCCATCAGGGACTTCTCCGGGCTGATCTTCAGCACCGCAGGCGTACCGTCGGGCCAACGGCACCGCAACGCAACCGACGAAGCACCGTCCGGCAGGAGCCCACCAAGTGAAAGCCCCCACTGGGACGCCAGCCGCTCGACGAGGTCTGGCGTGTCAGCACACCATTCGGCAACATGGGGACCGAATCGTCCTACCAACCGCGCAGTGACGCTGTTCACATCCACCAGCAGTCGTTTCACACGGCCCAGTGTGCCGCTTGCACACTCTTTGTCCACCGCTTTTGCACCACCCGCTACGGACACAAGCCGCCACAGCGAATCGGACCAGAGCAGTCACGCACCTTCGGCGAGAATTACTTAGTCTCCGCCGGGACAGACCACAACCCTCCGTGGCCCCGGAAAGATAAAGCACAAGCTCAGAGTCTGTCTTTGGACTCTGGCCGTGAGGTGCGTACGGCTGGATGATCTGTTGCGTGGGGGCCGGCGGGGCGGCTCGGCGGTATTGCCGGGAGTGTGGTGACCTGCTGCCGGTGACAAGGGCGGTGTCCGCGACCAATCCGGTTGCGGGTGGCCCCGGTTCGAAGCCGGACGAGTGGTCAGCGCCAGCGGTTGTTGCCGGTGTGGTCGCCGGCGAGCCAGCGGGAGAGGTCCTCGTGTGCTGTGGCTCGCCGCTCGGCGCCGATCTTTTCCGCCTCGGGGTGGTCGACGGCAAACTCCAGTATCAGCCCGTTGGGATCTGTGATGTACAGCGAGACGCAGTACCCGTGGTCGACCACATGGGCGTTCGTCTCCGCGTGGCCGGCCGCGGTGACGCGCTCGCGCATGGCTTCCTGGGCCTCCGCCTCGACCTTGAAGGCGATGTGGCGCACGGGGGTGGAATTGATGCCAGTCCTGAACTCCTCCTGGTCCTTGGGGTCCGCGAACTGGAAGAAGGCGAGCGCACTGCCGTCGGCCAGGCCGTAGAGGGTGTGACTGTAGACGCGCTCGGTTCCCAACAGCACCTCGCGCTCGGTCCACGTGGCGACCAGGGGCAGGCCGATCACCTCCTCGTAGAAGCGCCGGTTGGCTTCCTGGTCGTCAGTGATCCAGGCGTGGTGGTGGAGGCGGAGCGGCAGGCTCTCGCTCATGTCGAGTCATCTCCCGTGACGGGTCGGGGTGTTGGGCTGGTGACCTGGGTGGTCGCCGGCCTAGTGGCCAGCATGCCGCTCAATGAGGTTGAATGCTAAATCAATTCGAGCCGTTGTGTACGCCGGGGAGCGGGTGGCCCGTCGGCCGGCCAATGAGGGCCGGCACGTGCCGCATCCGCGCCCGGAGGGCCCGCTACTCGCCGGGCCTGGCGGGTGCGAGGGGCTCCGGCCTGGCCCGACGTCGCACTCGTCCGCCCCGTTGCCGCAGGCCGACCGCCAAGACGGCGGATGCCGGCCCGGTGTGCGTCCAGTGGCGGGAAAAGGTTGAACAGTAATCTGCTCGGGGCGGGCCCCGGGCCGGAAGGCCTCGTCCGCAGCTCGCCGAGTCGCCTCGGAACGGGCGGCGTCCTGCCGGAACAGCGACGCTCGCGGCGGACGCACGGGCAACGGCCTGCTCCTCCTGGGTAGCGGCACCGTCGGCCACGGCCTGCAGTGCGGCCTCGGCGCCGGGAGCGAGTTCGGCGCGGAACTCGGACACGGCCGGCCGGGTGCGGGCCTCGAAGGCCCGAAGCCCGCACCCGGCCTCCGTGAAGGATGCGACGAAATCACCGGTGCGGTGATGCCCGGCCGCGGAGGCCGCCGGCACCGCGACACCGAAGGCGACCGCGGCCATCGCGGTGACCGCGCTTATCCTCCGTCGCCGGCAACGGGTCACCACGCTCCCGGCCATTCCGCCGGACCGTCCCGTCGGCGCCCCCGCAGCAGGTCAGTCGGCTGCCGCTGTCTCAGGGCCGGGGGTCGAGGACAGCTGCTCAGGCGAACTGGCCCACGCGGTAGTCCCCGGCGGGCTGCTGGGCCAGGACGTTCACGCGGTTGAAGGCGTTGATGAGGGCGATGACGGCCAGCAGGGCGGCGAGCTGCTCCTCGTCGTAGTACCGGGCGGCGTTCGCCCAGGCCTCGTCGCTGACGCCGCCGGCCGCATCGGCGATGCGGGTGCCCTGCTCGGCCAGTTCCAGCGCCGCGCGCTCGGCGTCGGTGAAGACCGTGGCCTCGCGCCAGGCCGCGACCAGGTGCAGGCGGCCCGGGTTCTCCCCGGCGTGGGCGGCCTCTTTGGTGTGCATGTCCACGCAGAAGCCGCAGCCGTTGATCTGACTGGCGCGGAGCCCGACCAGTTCCTGCGTCGCCGCCGGCAGCGTCGACTGGGCTGCCACCTGGCCCGCGGCGGCCAGACGCTTGAGGAACTTGGCCGAGACCGGGTTGTCGAAGAGGTTCAAGCGAGCGTCCATGTCCGGCTCCTCTGCCGTGCTGATGGTGCGTACACAGCTCTGACGAAACAGCCCGTCAAGATGTGACAGCACCCCCTTGGGCCTCGCAATATCCCTCTCGTGGCCCTCGCGCCGGTGCGGCTCAGCCGGTCGTCCAGGGGCGCAGCTTCTCGGGGTTGCGCACGGCCCACAGGTGCTTGATGCGGCTGCCGGCGAAGTCGAAGGCCAGCACCGAGACGGTCACCCCGCCCTGCTGGACGACCAGGCCGGGCTCGCCGTTGACGGTGCGCTCCAGGATCGTCAGGCCGGGCACCTTGCCGGTGATGGTGACCAAGTAGCGGGCGATCTGCTCGCCGCCGCCGGTGGGCGGCGCGGCGTTGACCAGACCGCCGCCGTCGGCCAGCCCGGTCGCCTCGGGATCCAGCAGGCTGATGAGGGCGCTGATGTCCTTGGCCTCCCAGGCCTGCTTGAAGCTGCGCACGAGGTCGGCACGCTGGGCGGTGGCGGTGGCCGGGGCCTGCTGGGCGGTGCGGATGCGGCGGCGGGCGGAGGAGGCCAGCTGGCGGCAGGCGGCCGGGCTGCGGCCGACGCTCTCGGCGACTTCGGCGAAGGAGTAGCGAAAGACGTCGTGCAGGATGAACGCCACCCGCTCGGCCGGGGTCATGGAGTCCAGGACGACCAGGAAGGCCATGTTGACCGACTCGTCCAGGGTGATGCGGTCGGCCGGGTCGGTGGCCGACCCGGCCCGCCCGCCCGCCCACTCCGAGTGGTCGGGCAGCGGCTCGGGGATCCACTCGCCGACATAGCGCTCGCGCCGGGCCCGGGCCGAGCCGAGCAGGTCCAGGCAGATGCGGCTGGCGACCGTCGTCAGCCAGCCGCCGGGCGAGGTGATGGCCGCCCGCTGCGCGCGGCTCATGGCATACCAGCGGGCGTAGGCCTCCTGCACGACGTCCTCGGCATCGGCCAGGGAGCCCAGGAAGCGGTACGCGAGGTTGATCAGCTGACGCCGCTCGCTCAGGACCGCGCTCAGGCCCGCCTCAAGCTGATCGTCTTCCGGCTCGGTCTGCGTCCTCATCGCCCGCGTGCTCCCTCTGCTCCCCGTGGCCGAAACTGCCGTCCCCCCTCCGACGAGACAGCACCCCCAAATGTCAGGCCGCACCGACCGCTTCGTGGCGCTGTGCCCGGACTGCGCCGGGAGGGTGCGTCCGCTTCTGTCGGGATTCCAGCGCCTTCCTAGGCGTATCCCCTAGTCATGTGACATGAGCAAACACAAAGCCACCGTGGAGCGGTACCGCGAAGGGGTCCTCAGCGGTGACCACGAACTGGTCCTGTCCCTGGTGACCGACGACGTCGTGTGGGAGAGCCTGGGCCAGACGCGGGTGCAGGGCAGGGAGGCCCTGCGGGGCATCGTGCAGAACAAGGACGGCGCGGCCGCCAAGGGCGTCGTGCAGCGGCCGGAGATCACCGTCGACCGGCTGATCGAGGAGGGGGACACGGTGGTCGCCACCGGCCGCGCCGTGCTGGCCCTGCCGGGCGGCCAGAAGGCGGAGTTCCTCTTCTGCGACGTGTTCACCTTCGCCGGGGAGGCGATCAGCCACCTGGAGAGCTACAAGGTCCCGCTCGGCGGGCCGCCCCGCGGCTGACCCCGGCCCGGCCCCGGCCCCGGCGGGGTGCCGACAGGGTGCCCGGGGGGTGTGCGGTGGCCGGAATGCGCCCGGGGTCAGCCGGCCGTCCAAAAGCGCAGCTTCTCGGGGTTGCGCACGGCCCAGATGTGCGTGATCCGCTCCCCCGCCACGTCGAAGGCCAGCACCGAGACGGTGACGCCGTCCTGCTGGGCCACCAGGCCGGGCTGGCCGTTGACGGTGCGTTCCAGGATCGTCAGGTCCGGGGCCCGCCCGGCGACGTCGGCGAAGACGCGGGCGATCTGCTCGCCGCCGGTGACGGGCTGCAGCTGGGCGCTGACCAGGCCGCCGCCGTCGGCGATCGTCGTGGCGTCGGGGTCCAGCAGGCCGATCAGGGCGTCGATGTCCTTGGCCTCCCAGGCCTGCTTGAAGTCCCGTACCACATCGGCGCGTCGGGCGGTGGCGGTGGCCGGGGCCTGCTGGGCGGTGCGGATGCGGCGGCGGGCGGAGGAGGCCAGCTGGCGGCTGGCGGCCGGGCTGCGGCCGACGATCTCGGCGACTTCGGCGAAGGAGTAGTGAAAGACGTCGTGCAGGATGAACGCCACGCGCTCGGCCGGGGTCATGGAGTCCAGGACGACGAGGAAGGCCATGTTGACCGACTCGTCCAGGGTGATGCGGTCGGCCGGGTCGGCGGCCGCTCCCGTGGGGCCGCTGAGCCATTCCATCCGGTCGGGCAGCGGCTCGGGGATCCACTCGCCGACATAGCGCTCGCGCCGGGCCCGGGCCGAGCCGAGCAGGTCCAGGCAGATGCGGCTGGCGACCGTCGTCAGCCAGCCGCCGGGCGCCGCGACGGCGTCCCTGCGCTGCTCGGACATGGCATACCAGCGGGCGTACGTCTCCTGCACGACGTCCTCGGCATCGGCCAGGGAGCCCAGGAAGCGGTACGCGAGGTTGATCAGCTGGCGCCGTTCGCTGAGAACCGCGCTCAGGCCGGGTTCGAGCCGGCTGTCCTCCGGCTCGGGGTGCATGCTCATGGTGTCGCCAACTCCCTTGGCCGCGCCCTGGCTTCACCAGTTCGATGAGGCATCGCACTGAAGGTGGCGCTCGTCACCTCACATTACAACGGGCTGTGTCGTCGTACGGGTGGAGATCGAATTCCTTCCGGGGCCCATCCCCCGGTCGCCCGGAGCGGGAATCGGCGCTCTCCCACCCCGGCTTCGAACCGTGTGAAGCCGTCCGTCACCCGTCAGGAGAATTCCCGTGCACCTCATAGCGATCCGCGGATCACCAGCCGGCGGCCTCCCGTGATCCGGGCTGCGGCAGGGCCCGTCCGGCCCGCCGCGGCAGGGCCGCGCGGTTTTCCTCCTGCCCACCGGCTTATCCCCACCGGGATGTGGGGCCCTCGCGCGCGAGCGGCCGCATCCCGCGGCACGACCCGATAGAACACGCACAGAAAAGGAAACAGTTGTGGAACCTGTGAACGTTGCGATCATCTATTACAGCGCCACTGGCAACGTGCACACTTTGGCCCAGGCGGTGGCCGAGGGCGCGGAGAAGGCCGGGGCGAACGTGCGGCTGCGCAAGGTCGCCGAGACCGCCCCCGAAGCCGCCATCCAGACCAACCCCGCCTGGGTGGAGCACCGCGCGGCCACCGCGGACGTCGCCGAGGCCACCCACGACGACATGGAATGGGCCGACGCCGTCCTCTTCGGCACCCCCAGCCGCTTCGGGAACCCCGCCAGCCAGCTGCGCGCCTTCATCGACACCACCGGCCCCCTGTGGTTCGCCGGGAAAATCGCCGGCAAGGTCTTCTCCGCCTTCACCGCCAGCAACACCGCCCACGGCGGCCAGGAATCCACCATCCTGGCCCTGTCCAACACCTTCTACCACTGGGGCGGCATCATCGTGCCCCCCGGCTACACCGACCCCATCCAGTTCCAGTCCGGCAACCCGTATGGCACCTCCCACGTCGCCGGCGACGGCGCCCCCGGCGACATCGCCCTCCAGGCCGCCCGCCACCAGGCCCGCCGCGTCACCGACACCGCCGCCGCCCTCAAAGCCGGCCGCACCACCACCTGAACACCCCGCCCCACAACGGGGACACAGCCCAACCGTGAGGGGCCGCCGGCCAGTTGGCCGGCGGCCCCTCACCGCTGCCGGGATCCTTGGGGAGTCCGGCGGAGGGTTCAGGGAGGGTTCAGGAGGGGATCCAGTCCCGTTTGATGTGGGGGGTCTCGATGCTCAGGGCGCGCATGTGCTCGATGGGGTTGGTGTATTCGCGGCTGGCGGCGATCTGTCCGTCGTGGAGGGTGAAGCCGTGGATGAAGTGGTTGCGGTAGCGGCCCTCGGGATAGCCGGGGAAGCGGATGGTGCCCTCGCCGTCGCATTCGACCCAGATGATCGCGGGGTCCTGGGTCTCGTAGAGGTGCACGTTGGACCACTGCCAGTCGGGCAGGACCTTCAGGGAGAGTTCGCCGTGGCGCTGGAGCTTGTCGCGGCCCTGGACGACGATGGGGCGGCCGATGTCGGTGTTGAACAGGGCGGCGGTGCCGTCGTCGGTGTAGAGGGTGTAGCGGCTCAGGCGGGCCTCGGGTCCGGTCTGCATGTACTGCTCCACGGCCCGCCGGTTGCGGGCCCGCAGGGCCAGGTGGTTGGTGAACACCGGACCGCCGGCGGCGGCGTCGGCGGCGTCGGCAGTGGTGGTGTCGGTGGTGGGGGGTGTTGAGGTCATGGTGTCTCCGGGCGAGGCGGTACAGGGGCGGCAGCGATACGGCGGGGGTCAGGGCTGGAGGCGGGTGGTGGTCCAGCCGGTGGTGGTGCGGTCGTAGCGCAGGCGTTCGTGGAGGCGGTCGGTGCCGTTGGCCCAGAACTCCACGCTGGCCGGGGCCAGGCGGTAGGCGGCGAATGCCTGGGGGCAGGGCAGCGGGCGCCCGGGGGCGGCCAGTTCGAGGGCGGCGGCGCGCAGGTGTTCGGCGTGGTCGAGGTCGTGCAGGGGTTCGCTCTGGCGGGCCACGGTGGACATGGGGTGGGTGAACGGGGGGCGGGCGGCCCACAGGGCCTCGGCCTGGGTGCGGGGCAGTTGGGTGACGGGGCCGGCCAGGGTGATCTGCTGGCTGGTCTCGCGCCAGTACAGGACGCCGGAGGCGTAGGGGTTGGCAGCCAGTTCGCGGCCCTTCTGGCTGCCGGTGTGGGTGATGAAGACCAGGCCGGTGGCGTCCAGGGAGTTGACGGCCACGATCCGTGAGGAGGGCCGGCCCTGGGCGTCGGCGGTGGCAAGGGCCAGGGCGCGGGGCTCGCGGACCTGGCGGTCGGTGGCCTCCTGCAGCCAGGAGGCCAGCAGTCCCAGGGGTTCGGCGGGCGGGGTACGGAACTCGGGGAAGGCCACCTCCAGGGTGCCCGTCAACGTCTCCGAACGCCGCTCCGCGGCAAGGCCGTTGGCCGGCGCGGCAGGGCGGGGGCTGGTCACATCAGACATGCGCGAGTCCTTTGGTGGTGGGGCCGGGCCGGCGCTCGGGGGAGGGCGCCGGCCCGGCGCTTCGGGGGTGGCCGGGGCTCAGGCCGGGTCGGGGGTGCGGGCCGGGGCCAGCAGGTAGGCCAGGGCCTCGCCCACGATGCGGGGGCCTTCGCGGGTGAGGACGGATTCGGCGTGGAACTGCAGGGAGGCGAAGCCGGGCCCGCGCAGGGCGTGGACCTCGCCGGTGGCCGGGTCCCGGCTGACCTGGACCGGTGCGCCGTCGACCAGGCCGGGCACGCCGTGGACGGTGAACTCGTCGTGGTGGCTGAGCAGGGCGAAGGTGTTGTAGTAGCCGACGTGTTCGGTGGCGCCGAACAGGTCGATCTGCTTCTGGACGCCCTGGTTGGGGATCTCCCTGCGGCGCAGGGGCAGTCCCAGCTGCAGTCCCAGGGTCTGGTGGCTCAGGCACACCGCCAAGAACGGCCGCTGTTCGCGCAGCAGGGTGGCCACGGCGGTGTGCAGGTGGCGCATCTTGGGGTGGGCGACTTCCTGGGGGTCGCCGGGGCCGGGGCCCATGACGATGAGGTCGTGGCCCTCGAAGGTGTAGTCCTCGTCGTAGCGGCGGACGGTGACCCGCAGGCCCAGGGAGCGCAGCTGCTGGTCGATCATCGAGGTGAAGGTGTCCTCAGCGTCGATGACCAGGACCGAGCGTCCTGCCAGGTCGGGCAGGGCGGCGGTGCGGGCGGCGGTGTCGGCGAGCCAGAAGCCGGCGATGGGGTCGTTGCGCTGTTCCAGGGCGCGGCGCACGCTGGGGTGGTCGGCGAAGCGCCGGCTGGTGCCGCCGCCCAGGGCGGCGACCAGGCCGGCCGCCTTGGCGCGGGTCTCGGCGGCTTCGGAGGCCGGGTCGGAGTGGCGCACGATGGTGGCGCCGACGCCGATGGACAGGCGTCCCTGGGCGGTGATGTCGGCGGTGCGGATGAGGATGGCGGAGTCCATCACCCGCTCGCCGTGGGCGTCGCGGCCGATGAGGGCGGCGGCGCCGCTGTAGTAGCCGCGGCCGCCGGGTTCGTACTGGTGGATGATGCGGCAGGCGCTCTCCAGGGGGCTGCCGGTGACGGTGGGGGCGAACATCGTCTCGCGCAGGATGTCGCGCACGTCGCGGTCGGTGCGTCCCTGGATGAAGTACTCGGTGTGGGCGAGGCGGGCCATTTCCTTGAGGTAGGGGCCCACGACCTGGCCGCCGTCCGGGCAGATGCGGGCCATCATCTTCAGTTCCTCGTCGACGACCATGTACAGCTCGTCGGTCTCCTTGCGGTCGTCGAGGAACTGCAGCACGCCTTCCAGGGTGGAGCCGGCCGCCGGGTAGCGGTAGGTGCCGCTGATGGGGTTCATCACGGCGGTGCCGGCCTCGAGGCTGACGTGGCGTTCGGGGGAGGCGCCGACCAGGATGCGGCTGCCGGTGTGGATGAGGAAGGTCCAGTGGGCGCCGCTCTCGCGTTCCAGCAGCCGGCGGAAGAGGGCGGGGGCGCTGGCGGGGCCGTAGTCGGTGATGTCGGCGACGAAGGTGCGCTTGATGACGAAGTTGGCGCCCTCGCCCGTGCCGATCATTTCCTTGGTGATGCGGCGCACCACGTCCTCGTAGGCGGCGTCGTCCACGTCGAAGTCGCCGCCGGCCAGCGGGGTGGGCACGTTGGGGATGCGGGCCAGGGCCTGGGGCAGCGGGAGTTGCTGCTGGCCGGTGACGGTCATCGCGACCAGCGGGGTGCCGTCGTCGGCGCAGGCGTAGCCGCGCTCGGCCAGTTGGCGGTAGGGCATGACGACCAGGACTTCGTGGCCGGCGCCGGTGCCCGGTGCGGGGTGGGGGGGCAGCGGGATGTCGGCCAGGGTGGCGGGCAGGGTCACCGAGCCGGTCAGGACCTCCACCACGTCGGCGCCGGTGGTGTGGGGCCGGTGCAGCAGGGCGTAGGGCTGGTGGGGGCCGTGCAGGGCCTGCTCCAGCAGGTCCCCCGCCGTGGCGGGGTGGGGGGTCGGTGGTGTCTGTGTCATGTGAACAGCCCCTTGACGGTGGTGACCTTGGCGCAGCGCTCGGCGGCGTAGGTGAGGGCCGAGCGGTGGTAGTCCTGGGAGAAGTCGGCGGTGGCGTCGGCGACGAAGAACGGCTGGATGTCGTGGGTGAAGGCGTCGACGGCGGTGGCCAGGACCCCGACGTGGGCGTAGATGCCGCACAGGATGAGCTGGTCGCGGCCGGCGGCGCGCATGCGCTCCAGCAGGTCGGTCTTGAAGAAGGCGCTGTAGCGCCATTTGGTGAGCAGCCAGTCCTGCTCGGTGGGGGCGAGGGCGTCGGTGACCTGGCGGTCCTGGGGGGCGGGGCGCATGCCCGGGCCCCAGAAGTCCTTGAGCAGGCCGCGCTGTTCGTCGCTCATGCCGCCGGGCTGGGCGGTGTAGGCGACGGGGATGCCCTGGGCGGCGCACCGCTCGCGCAGGTGGGCGGCGTTGTCGATGAGGTCTTGGCGCAGGCTGTCGGGGAAGGGCTTGAGGAAGTAGCGCTGCATGTCATGGACAAGGAGGACCGCCCGGTCGGCGTCGGCGGTCCAGGACACGGCGGCCGGGGGCAGGTCGCCCTCGGCGGGCAGGGGGTAGGGGCTGATGGGGGGTATGCCGGTCATGGTTCCAGTCCTCGGCTTGGTGCGTGGCTGCGGGTGCGCAGGCGTGGAGGGAGGGAAGGGCAGGGGTGTCAGGCGGGCCAGGCGGAGACGACGCTGAGGGCCTGGGTGGGGTTGAGGCGGGGGTCGCAGCAGGAGGTGTAGCGCTCGCCCACGCGCTCGAGGTCGG